>JBPCQG010000434.1:0-7814 GCA_050998315.1 Chitinophagaceae bacterium | reverse complement strand
TCTTTTCACATATTCCTGTTGCTTATTTACAACAGCTACCACTCTTGCTAACAATTTATTTTTTACAGCATTTAATACACTCATTTTGTTTTTTCCTTCTGCAACTTTTCTTTCATAATAAGCTTTTTAAATCTGCGTCTAACTTTACAGCTGTTAACGATGCCATGTGCAGATTGCATTTAAGTTTTTTATTAGCCATATAATGCACTTTTTGTTTTCCCCCTTACACTGCTGCCCGCTGAATATCCAAAGGGGGCAACACCGCAATAGCACGCAAGCTTCCTGGTATCTTTTAAAACAGTAAAACCATTTGTATAAACCAATAAGTTTATAGTTGTAACAAAGCCAATACTTACAACCGAAGAAACCAATTTAAAAAGATGTTTTAAATTTTCATCTTCATTCAAAAACCTCAATAATTTTTTCTTCAGTCTTTTTTAAATCTTTATCAATTGCTGACAAAGAATTTTTAATTGTTTTGGATAGCAGCTTAGCCGTCGCAAGATTCCCTACACTTTCAAATTCTTTAATAGGAGTTTCTAATTTCTTTTTTGTGTCTACCAGTCTTTGTCTTAAGCTGGCTAAATGTTTAATCTTCTCTAATGTAGTACTCATAGGCTTCCAGAGACGTAAACGATCCAAATTTTTTGTAGCATATATAGCAATACGTTTGGAATCTACCTTGTCATTTTTGCCTCGGTCCAATGAGCTTGCTCTTTTTATTTCAGCCGCATGCTCAACCCATGTATCAATTTCATTAACAGCTAAAAATTGTGTTAATGCAAAGCAATATAAACCGGTGGCTTCCATACAAAACAGTGTCTGCTCAAAAATAATATTGAGTGCGTTTAGCCACTGCATTAGTTCTCCCATTCCATCCAGATCATTGCTAAATTGCCGGTGAATGATTTGCTGATTGCAGATATACGTTATATCTACAGTTTTTTTGGAGACATCTACTCCGAAGAAATGATTGTATTGTTTCATAAAAGATGGTTTAAAACAATCATTAGATATAAGCTTCTTTGTAACCTTAATAATAAGCCTGAATAGCTTGAATTTCTATACGAAGCATCTCATATCAACAAGAACCTGTCTGCATCAACGGCTGTACCATTACGTACTGTGGGTGTTATAGTTCACAGGCTCTTTATGATTGTATGTTATTAACAAAATTGATTTATTAACAAAGAAAAAAAGAACCAAAAAAAGAAAGTAATAATAGCAATATTCTTATAGAAAATATTAAAAAACAAATCTAAAGGTTGGTGCTCGATTAGCTTTATGCGTGAGGTGCACCTCAACAGTATTATGCAACCCAATGGGTAAGCATTCCAAATTCATCTTCGCCTGTTTCATAAAATTTGCTGATGAATATTTATATAGTTCAGGATGTTGCACAAGATTCCAGGGTTGACTTACCGGGTTATTGTGCCCGCCCGGATGACTCCGTTCGGACGGGGATGTAATTTAGTTTTTGCATAATACTTCTTCTGTCCAAATATCAATGCTTAAAGGGTTTCTTTTCCAGAACTGGGCATTGCCTGTCGGCTGCATTAACAACAAAGTCATTCAGCATTTTATTATTTGTATCCATCAGTTTAAACTTCATTTGCTGTGCTGTATATTTTTGAAACCGCAATTGTATTTTATCTGCTTTATATCCCTGCTGTATCTGCCATATCAAATGAAGATGATTTGGCATTATTACAAATGCACATACGGAAATGCTGCCTTCCTTTTTTAAAAACAATAAACTGTCAATGATGATCTGTTTGTATACGTGTTCTTTTAATAACTGCTTCCAGTTAAATATGGTTGAAGTAAAAAATTGAGTATGGTGATCAAAGTTTATTGAAGGCAGGAATGAAAATATAAAATTTTGGAATTGCTGTTGTTGCCTAGCTTCGGTTATTGGTCACAGACCAAACAACGGCTCTGCTGGGGAAGACCAACGAGGCATGTACTAATTTTAAGAACTGTCAGGTTAGGACACCCGCCAGGAGGGTGGGGTTGAGTTGTGTTGTAACACAGACAAACCGTTTACTTTCCACTCCGCCTTGAATTTTTTTGTTTAAACAAAGCTTGGCTCCATGAAAGCTTTTTTTTAATCAGGTCTCTTGGCAGCGGTTATGTGCTGACAAGAATTAAAGTGGAAGACTATGTTGGAAGTAATTCATTATTGTTTAACTAAATCCAAAAAAGAAAATAATTGAATTAAATCTTCATTTTTTTTAGTATTTAATTTGTGGGATGAAAGATACAAGTCAATATCTTTTTCGTATTCAGGAAAGTTTTTTCTTAGATCATTTAAATTTACCTTCATACCCATCTCTACCATTCTATTTGATTTAGGTAAAAAGACAAAATATACATTGATTAGAGAATATTCTTTTTGATTTACACCGCCGTAATTAGAAGTTTCCGTAACTTTTTTATGTCCCCATTTTAAAAGCTTAAAAGAATTTCCGGCAAATAAAATTTCATAAAAGGTTAAACTATCATTATGATCACCTGCCGGAAATCCTCTTTCAAATTGGTAGGCTATTCCGGAATTGTTTCCATCTGTAATTAAAAATTCCTTTGGCCTTACATTTACCGGGTAAGTTTGGTTGTTCTTTTTTATAAACAATTTATCATCATACAATGAGTAATTCATAAAGGAATCAACATATTTTTTTCCGTCGGCAAAACTAATAACTCCGACAGTCCATTTATCCTGCAAAAGAGGAGATCCATTGACATCCGAAAAGTCACCTACAGGAATTGGTTTGCCCGTACCATCAAGGATATGAAAATATTCCGCAAGTCCCTCATGACCGATTGGATGATCTCTACTAAATTGAGCGCAACATGTATGGCCCAATAGCAAACCCATAATTAAAAGGAATTTATTCATAATATTTTTTCTTAGGTTAACGTAGAGTATATTAAAAAAGTATCTCCAGTTAGTGCAAAGGGTAAAGTGCTTGTTGCCTTGCTGCGTTATTTTTCAATAAGATACTTAAGTTAAGCGACAAAGGGTGTGGAATACTGGCACAAGTTTTCCCCTTCCTATTGGCGGGTGTCCTGAGGCTGACCGAGAATATTTTTTCATGTGTTCTCTCAATTTTAGTTAATTGTTTTTTCTATACTTCTTTAATTTTAAATCTTCACGACTTTTGTTAAGTCAGTTTCAGTTTGTATTTTCTTCAGATTGTGCCCTATACAGATTAATTGCCATTCTGCTGTCGTTTTTTTTAATTCCTTTCGGATAAAGATGTACATAATTTAGATTGTGCTTGATATTACCAAAGACTGATTCGATACGCATTCGCATGAGATAAGATTGTTTACCTGCTTCACTGTTTAGCCGGTCTCTTATTTGCTGTCGAAGGCCTTCTCTTTTTTCAATGTGTATCTCTCCGTATTTTCCTTTTACACAAAGTTTCTGTTTATCACAAGCCGGACATTCTTTGCATTTATATACTTTGCTCTGCTGCTTATGCCTCTTGTGTATAGTATTTGAATAAAAGGGAAGTTTTTTATTTTCCGGGCATATAAAACAATCTTCCTGTTTATCGTAAATAAAATGATTGCGGTGATAAGGATTTTGTTCTTTTTCTGCTTCTGTATTCAATTGCTGATCCGGTATATAGATAATCTTATTCATTTTGTCCAGATGCTCATAATTATCAAAAGTTGCATACCCACTGTCAGCCAGGATCTCTTTATAATTTTCTTCTGTATTTAATTCCGCAGTGTTTACACTTGATGGTTTCTGTGCGATCGCTCGAACAATTACTGGTGTATGCACTTACAATTATACCATCTTCACTAATGGCTGTTTGGCAACTGTAGTTGACATCAATCTTTCCGTTATTCTTAATAAACTTCGCTTCTTTATCCGTTAAATTTATCCGCTCTTTATCGCTATTCATCTGCTCCAGCACTTCTTTAATTTTTTCTTTCAGCTTTTATTTTGAATGTAATTCTCCGGAAGTTCGTCTCCACGACTATCTCCATATTGTTTGTCTTCCAGTTGATCTGTTCGTGCTGCTTCATCCAAAATATTTTTGATATCAGCCTCTATGCGTTCAACCCATTGTTGATATTGCTCTTTATTTTTACTTCTGTCTCCATTGGCGTTAGCTTTTAACTTAGTGCTGTCAATGATAAGTTTACCTGTTTTACACATTCCAAGTCCTTTGCATAATTGTACAATGTGTACGAATGCTGTTTGAATAAAATCAATATTATCTTTTCTAAAATCATTAAGGGTTCTAAAGTCAGGTTTGTACATGGAGGCTAAATACATAAATGCTGTATCACTTTCGCAGGCCGCTGCAATCTTTCTGCCTGAACGGATGCCAATACTATATCCATAAAACAAAAGCTTTAACAACAAATGCGGATGGTAACTCTTTTGACCCAGATGGCTATACTTAGCGGCAATGTCGCTTACATCAATGGTTTCAACAACATCATCAATTACTTTTGCCAAATGACCGGAAGGAATAAAATCCTCAACACTTGGTGGAAGAAGAAATAATTGCTCGTTACTTACAGGTTTAAATTTTTGCATATTAAATAGACAATAATTAATAACTATTTACTGCATACTAAATATCAACAACTGTGGAATTCTCGGTCAGCCTCCAGACACCCGACATTCCCTTGATCATAATTGGCAGGAACAGAACCCGCAAATACATTGGTGATGGCATGATTGTGAGTTTAGAGGGAAGGTAAAAATTTAAATTATAATGCTAAGTACAAAAATCACTTTTTCACTTTCATAAATCCTACTTTGGTGGTAACTGGAGTTAATGATGCACTTATACTTCATCCAATAATTTTTATAACTTTGTTTTAATAATTAAATGTCGTTTCAATACACATACGATGCAAATGGCAAGCCTGTCGGCGTTTTTGTTCCTATAACCGAGTGGAATAAAATTACAGGTGAATCTCAAAGAAAAGCTGCAAAGAGATCTGTAGCATCAAAGGAAAAAATATTACAGGGTATTGAAAAAGGAATGAAACAAGTAAAGAGCATTGAAAAAGGAAAACTGAAATCCGTTTCTTTAAACCAATTGCTGGATGCACTTTAAAGTAGAAGCAACTCCCCAATTTTTATCAGAAGCAAAAAGGCTTTCAAAAAATATCCTTCTTTAAAAGATAATATAAAATATTTAGCAGAACAATTATCGCATAATCCAAAACAGGGAACACCTCTTGGAAAAGATGCCTATAAAGTTCGGTTGGCAATTACTGGCAAAGCTCAAGGTAAAAGCGGAGGAGCCAGGGTG
Source organism: Chitinophagaceae bacterium (assembly GCA_050998315.1). GTDB lineage: Bacteria > Bacteroidota > Bacteroidia > Chitinophagales > Chitinophagaceae > Ginsengibacter. The sequence continues at coordinate 2,523 of JBPCQG010000434.1, read as the reverse complement.
ATTACCTGTGTAAAAATAATTTTTACAGTTGTTTATCTTGTTTCTATTTATGACAAGTCCGCACAAAGTATTATTTCTGACAAGGAACTAAAAGCAAGAATCAAAAATCTCCCTTAAAATAACCTTAAATCGTTTGCAACAGCATTGTTGTAGGTCTCCTATTTCGGAACTTTGCAAATGGATATGAAAAACATTCGCTATTTTATTAAATGTACTTGCGCAAGGTTATTCGCAAACTGAAAAGGAGATGAACCAAATGAAAAAGCAATACCTGGTTTCTGCTGAAGCCAGGAGCACCACTACTGCCGGCGACCTGAAACAAAACTATGGACAGCTATCCCGTTTTTATTAAGAACGGGTACACTGCCTATCGCATTACCTACAACACAACCAATATAGATGGCAAGCCTGTTGTGGCTTCGGGGGCTGTTTTTATTCCGGATGTAAAAGGTGCGCTGCCGCTTTTAAATTATGATCATGGCACTTATTTTCCTTCGCAGGAAAGGAGCGCTCCTTCTTATCTCTCCTACGGCAGTGAGCTGATGGTTGGCAAATTATTTTCGTCGGTTGGTTACCTTGTTGTAATGCCCGACTATATTGGTTATGGCAGCACAAAAAATTTACAGCATCCGTATGGCGCTTATCATTTAATTGCGGGTTCTGTTATTGATATGCTGTATGCAGTTAGAGAGTTGTGCGATAAAAATAAGATCACACTTTCCGGAAAAAATTTCTTTAGCGGCTGGAGTGAAGGCGCTGCAGTTGCATTGGCAACTGTAAAAGAACTGGAAGAAAATCACAACGGGCAATTTACTCCCACGGCAACAGTTGTGAATGCCGGTCCATATTATTCAAGCGGCTTTGTTGATTATATTTTGGATGCTGACAGACCGCTCAGCTACATGAACAGTTATGTATGGGTATTGCAATCATACAACCGCGTTTACGAAATTGACAAACCAACGAGCTACTATTTTAATGAGCCTGCCGCAACTGACTTAGAGGAAAGTCCGGAAGCTTATATAAGCCATGACCCGAAAAAATTGTTCACAGAAAAATTCAGGGACAATTATAAATCGGGCAGGGATACTGCCCTTCAACTTGCCATGCAGGAGAATGACCTTTGGAACTGGAAGCCCGAATCGAAGATCGTTTTTTGTCATGGTGACAAAGATGATTATGTGCCGCTCTTTAATTCAGAGAAAGCCTATTCCACTATGAAAGCAAAAGGCGCTGATGTAACGCTGAATGTTTTTAAAGGAGCTACGCATACCAGTGGTGTATATAATTTTGCGCTGATTGCGGTGAATACTTTTGGGAAGGAGAAGTGAGGAGTAATTTATAGCTACTCTTAAAAATAAAAAGATAATAATCCTTCGGTGATGCAATCAAGTTTTAAATTGTATAGTAATCTGGTTCGTTTGTTGGTAATGTAATGATGGTATAACATCTTTAATCTTTATGGAAAAATTAATGCTTGCTTTTCTTTCACTTCTTACTTTTACATTGGTGCTGCCTTTTACCGGCGGGCACCAGGATAATATGCCAGATAAAGTAAAGGAAGAACAATATGATGGTCCCTATGTTCAATACAAAGGGGACAGGGTTTTTGCAACCTATATTATGGAAAAAAAAGGAAAGAAATTTTTTTTAAAAACGGATAGTATCGATTTGCAACAAAAGGAAAATTTATCACTAAAAGTAATTACAGATATTCCCGGTAAAGTTTTCCAGGTACGGCTAAAGAAAGAATTACAAAATGAAAAAAGCGAATTCCCTAATGTAAAGAACCTGGTGGTGCTCTCGGATATAGAGGGCAACTTTGATGCCATGCGAAAACTATTACTGGCAACTAAAGTAATAGATGAAGATCTCAACTGGAAGTTTGGTGATGGCAACTTGGTATTGGTCGGTGATTTTTTCGATCGTGGTCAGCAGGTTACAGAAGTACTTTGGTTTATTTACTATTTAGAAGAAAAAGCAAAAGCTGCCGGGGGTTATATTCATTTTATTTTGGGTAACCATGAAATAATGAATCTTAGTGGTGACCTGCGGTATGTTCATCCAAAATATATTAAAAATGCAGGCTTTCTAAATCAAAAGTATGAAACGTTGTACGATGAAAATTCAGAATTAGGAAGATGGCTTCGTACAAAAAATATAGTTGAAAAAATTGGAGATATCATCTTTGCTCATGGTGGCATTTCAGCCTACATCAACAGGATGAATATGTCTATCCCTGATATAAATAAATTAGCACGCCCTTATTATGCTGACAGTACCTCTAAATATACTGATCACAGATCAGATACCGTATATAGCGACCTCGGTCCTTTCTGGTATCGCGGCTATTATCAAAAAAATAATCCTGCTATCTCATTACAAATCGATAGCACACTCTCCCAGTTTGGCGTTAATCATATTATAACCGGTCATACCATGGTATCAGATACTATCAGTGTTTGGTATAATGGCAGGCTGCTGAATACAGATGTTCATCATGCGGCAGGAAAATCAGAAGCC
>JBPCQG010000123.1:0-7632 GCA_050998315.1 Chitinophagaceae bacterium | reverse complement strand
GCTCAAGCCTGTTTGCATCATAATTCTCTTTCCCAACATTGTCCTCCAGCAATCTCACCAATTCTTCTTTCATCTTCTCTTTTCGCACCGGCTCTAATTTTAATATCTCTTCTTCCTGCGCATTTATATTTTTAATTCTTAGCAGTAATTCTTTCTCTATTGATTTACCTTCATCTACCCGGTGATGATTCAATTCTTTTCACGCCTGTTCTATAACTTTTTTCAATTCCTTCCAATCATCATCAGGTAACACTTCATTGGCAGGGCTAACCACTTCGGGCAGCCTGAGTAATGCACTTAAAACTGAATTGGTATCAATATTCAGTTCGCCTGCCAGTGTTTCTATTTGTTTGTAATATGATTTTATAAGATCAGTATTTATTACGACTGGTTTGGTTGAGCCGTTTTGCTTGATAGTGATAAGGCAGTCTACGTTCCCCCGTAACAGGCTTTCCTGCAATATATTCCTTACATCAAGTTCATAGCTTTTTAATAACGGCGGAATTTTTAAATATGTTTCAAATTGTTTTCCATTCAGTGATTTTATTTCCACCAAAAATGTTTTATCGTTAACTGTTTGCTCTGCTCTTCCAAATCCTGTCATAGATTTTAACATAGGTCTAAATTTTTTATGTAAGCAAGTTATACAATTCCGCGTGAGATAGCCCCCTCTAAATCTCCACTATTATGGGAGCCTTTCTAACGCACAATTAGCCCAGCTATAATTATGCAAAGTTTTTGTAAGAATTTAAAAAAAGTAAAATGAAGTATACTTATTCAATAGTGAAATACTAAGGTTGAATAAAATTATCTAGACTTGACTTTCCTCTCTGAAGTAGAGGAATGAGAGTGAGGCTGTAAAATAATAAAGCCCGACTTTTTAGTGACGGGCTTTGATATATATATGGGTTAGTAAGGACAGGAAAAAAAATTTCCTGACACAATAATAAAATAAATTTGTTCTATCACGAAAATTTTCTGCAACTTTTTTATCAACATTTAATTTTTTGCTGTGGATAAGGATAATAGTTTTTGCTGTAAAAAATTTAAATTATTCCTGAATACTTTTTACAATTTAAATTTTTAAAATATTCTTACATTATTATTTTTTATTCCAAAGCCTTATTTGCATTGGGTTTGAAGGAATAAGATTTTATCGATGATAACAATGAGATTTATTTATTGGTTTTAAAATAAAATTTCTTAATCGCAAATAATCTCTTTTTGTCAATGATATTGTGTATAAAAAATATTTTTTATTTTTTTAAAAAAGGCCCTTTAAGATACGTAATTTTCAACCTGTACCTTTGATGACATAAAAAAATATAGTATGAAACTTTCACCACCTGTTTCAATAAAATGGATTGCGTCTCTAATTAATGCAGAACTGTTTGGCAATGAAAATGCAGAAGCGACAGGCATTAATGAAATCCATTCTGTTGAAGAAGGTGATATTGTTTTTGTTGATCATCCAAAGTATTATAGTAAATGTTTAAACAGCGCAGCCAGCTTCATTATCATAAATAAAAAAATGGACGTGCCTTACGGAAAAACCTTATTGGTCGTGGAGGAACCTTTTGAATCGTATTCGAAGATTGTAAATCATTTTAATCCATTCGATCCTGCAAAAAAGATGATAAGCGATAGTGCTATTGTTGGCAATGATTCTATCATAATGCCAAATGTTTTTATCGGTAATAATGTAACCATTGGTAATAATTGCCTTCTTCATCCCAATGTGTGTGTTTATGATAATTGTGTTATCGGTAATAATGTTGTTGTGCATTCAGGTACTATAATTGGCAGCGACGCATTTTATTTTAATACAAATAAATTCAGGAACATCTGGTATAAAAAAATGCAAAGTTGCGGACGAGTAGTAATTGAAGATGATGTTGAGATAGGAGCCAATTGCACAATAGACCGTGGCGTTAGTGCTGATACAAAAATAGGACAGGGCTCTAAACTGGATAACTTAATACACATCGGGCATGAAGTTGAATTAGGAAAGAATTGTTTGATAGCAGCGCAGGTTGGTATTGCCGGCGCAACAAAACTTGGCGATGGTGTTACGCTTTGGGGACAGGTGGGCTTAAGCAAAACTTTAAAGCTTGGCAATAATGTTACTGTACTTGCACAGAGTGGGTTGGGCGAGGACGTAGAAGATAGTAAAGTTTACTTCGGAACTCCAGCCGGACCTGCTTTGGAAAAACAAAAGGAATTAATTTGGATAAAACGTATTCCTGAGATATGGGAGAAAGTAAAAAATTTACCCGGCAAAGAAAAGTAAGTAGTGTTTAAGTTTACTATTTTGTAGCATACAAACGTGAGACGTGTAAGGTGATACGTGAAAAAAGAAGATGCAAATATTTTTACGCTGGTCGTCTGCCGGTTCACGATTTATAATTGTTTATAATCATACGGCAACATATCACCAACTTTTTCAAAACCCCAATAGCCATTTGTTGTGATATGTGTTTGTTCAAAAAAATAGCCATTCTCTTCAATCACTATTGACTCACCTTTTGCAACGCTTACTGTAGAAACCTGGAAATCTTTTTTTGCTTTGGGATCAAAATTAAAATATGCCGGCTCCGGTTTACCTTTAGTATATATCACGATCATGTCCGGTTGATTAGGATGAAATTCAACGGTGTTGGTACTGTCATCTTTTGAATAATTTAAAGCGAGATATGGATTTTTTAGAGGAATGGTCTTGTCTTCATCATTATTGTTTACAAGAAACTGCACCTCAAATCCTTCATCCGATAAATTTTTGCTGTAAAGGCTGCGCATGAAGTGTAATTGAGAACCGCTGTATGCTTTACTTCTGTTCTGTTGCCAGGTAATTCTCTTATCAGCTGTATCCTGCATCTCTTCAAATAAAGGATAGCCTATAAACTGGGCAGTGTTATTGTCATATTCGTAAGTAAAAGAATCTATTGCAAATTTTATATTGTACCCCAGGGCAAAGTTTTCTACAATTAATGGCTCTGATGCCAAAACTTTCAGGCGGTTTCTTTTTTTACTAAAGTAAAATTTTAAGATCTCCGGGTTTTTGATAAATGTTTGCAGGCTGAATTCACTTTTACCAACAAAATTTTCAGTAAAGAATTCGCCATACTTCTGCCATCCATCTTTTACTTCATTTGATGCAACAACAGAAACCTCCTGCAAAGATTTTTCTTTGGGGCTTACTTCAATTACTATAGTGTTAACATCAGCAGTTGCGCTGCTGATCCGCAGGCTTTCTGTTTCATATCCTGTAAAAGTTACTATTAATTCATAACCTCCATTTGGTAACTTCAATATAAAAGTTCCCTCAGCATTTGTAGCAATACCAAAGGTGGTGTTTTGCGCAAACACTGATGCCCCCTGTAATGGTAGCCTGGTATTTTTATCAATTACTTTGCCTGTAATAGTATAATAGGAAGACTGCGAAAAAATTTGGGTTGCAATAAAGAAAAATGAAATAAGACAAAATATTTGCTTCATGTAGTATGTTTCAGAACTTATAGATGGTTTATTTGTTTTAAAGTTGCACAAGTGTTCTTTATGGTTTCGTTAATTGGCGTGAATTGAAAGCCGGGGACGGTTTTTAAAAACTTACTACTATTAAAATAAACTTTGGCAAGCGCTGTACCAGCAGTTTCTTTTGTTACCAAAGCATCTTTTCCTGAAAACATAGATTTAATTGCTTCCCATCGCCAAACCATTGCTGCTATAAATGGAGTGACTTTTTTATGTGGAATTTTTTTTCCAAAGCCATTTGCAATACCTGTAAAGATTTTTTTGTAAGATAAATTTTCGGCATTTAAAATAAATCGCTCCCTGTTTATTTCACTATTCATTAACAGGATCATAGCCCGTGCAACATCTTTTACATCTACTACACCGGTAACACCTTCTGTATACCATGGAAATTCATTGTAAGCTGATTTAAAAATTGCTGTTGATCCGATATTCCAATTGCCACCGCCAAGTATCATTGAAGGATTTACAATTACTGACTGCAATCCTTCTCCAATTCCACGCCACACTTCCATCTCTCCTAAATACTTTGATTTTCCATATGCACTATTACTGCTTTCTTCGGTCCAAATCATCTCCTCTGTAACAGTTTCGTTTTCTCTTATCCGCCCAAGTGCAGAGACAGAACTTACATGAACCATTTTTATTATACCGGCATCAAGTGCGGCATTTACAACGTTTGCTGTTCCTTCAATATTTATTTTGAATAATTTATTTTTATTTTTTTTATTGAATGATACTACTCCTGCGCAATGATAAAGATAGCTTACACCCTGCATGACTTCGTCCAGTGAAGCCGTATCAAGAATATCACATTTTATTGAAACTAAATTTTGATGAGTGTTTATAAGTGGTGTGCTGCTATAAATTGCTTTCACTTTATTTCCCTGCGCAAGTAATTGAGAAATTAATTCTGCCCCCACAAGCCCCGATCCTCCTGTAACTAATATCATAAGGGCAAATTAAAACAATAAGGTAGATTTCTTTTATTTTCTCCGGCAATAAGGTGTGTGTCAAGCTCTGTTGATGAAATAATATATACAGTAAATTCCTTAAAGAAAAACTTTGATAAAACACTCGTTTTACTTCAGGAGCGTATGTTTAATCCGAAGTTCACTGAAAGCTCATTTGATCGTATTAAAAAACAGACTTTACAATCATTTAAGCAACAAACGGCCCGGCCGCAACAGTTGCAGATGTTGTATTTGCAAAACTTAACTACGGTTCTAACCATATTTTAGGTATGGATGATCGCGGTACAGAAGAAACGGTAAAAAATATAACACTTAAGGATATAGAAAATTACTATAACAACTTTATGACCTCACAGGATGCAAAGGTTGTAATTGTAGGTGATATAACACAAGCTGAAGTTTTACCTAAACTGTCATTTTTAGATAGATTACCTAAAAAGAAAATAACGCTATCTAAGGTTACTGCTGCGCCTAATATTGATAAAACCAAAATATACCTGGTTAATGTACCCAAAGCTGCACAGTCAGAGTTTCGTGTTGGTTATGCTACCCCGGCTTAAAGTATGATGCAACAGGAGATTACTACAAATCGTATTTAATGAACTGGCCATTAGGCGGCGCATTTAACAGCCGCATTAATTTAAACTTACGTGAAGACAAAGGCTGGACGTATGGTGCAAGAAGTGGTTTTAGTGGTAATGTTTATTCAGGCGGATATCAATTCAGTTCAGGTATAAGAGCAAATGCAACTGACAGTGCATTGGCAGAGGTAATGAGGGAGATAAAAGATTATGTACAAGCCGGACCTAAAGATGATGAGCTTGTATTTTTAAAAAGCGCCATTGGGCAAAGTGATGCACTTCGCTACGAAACAGGCATTCAAAAAGCACAATTCATCCGCAGAATTTTAGATTATGATTTGCCTGCTAATTATGTTGATATGCAAAGCAATATTTTAAAAGGCATGACAAAAGATCAATTGCAGACGTATGCAAAAAAATATATAAATCCTGATAAGATGAACATTGTGCTCGTTGGCAACAAAGAAAAAATATTACCAGGTTTACAAAAATTGGGGTATGACATTGTGGAACTGGATACAGATGGAAATGTGGTGAAATAGAAAATAATTCATTGTATTTAATAAGGCTGTCCGATTATGGACAGCCTTATTATTTTTAAGAACTATTCTCTCCGGCTATTTAAAAGTATCTTTTGTATCCACGATTTTAACGCTTTTAATATTGAGCCTATAGTTAGCTATTTCGGCATCTTCATCTTTTACTGCTTTTGGTAAACCTTCTTTCATTAAATCAGAATAACTCATGGGAAGACTTGTATTATTTTCCAATGCCTGGGCCAGAGGAATGGCTTCACTATCATCAGTAACAATAGTAACATACATATTTTGTGTTTGCAGGTATTGTTTTACAGCTTTGTTTACATCTTCAACGGTAAGACCGGCAAGTAATGCATCTATTTCTTTTATGTAATTTTTTCTGCCATAATATTTTGAGTCCATTAAAAACCCAAGCTGACTTTCAGGAGTTTGAATATAGAGTTTATTGTAACTGCGCAAAAACTGTCGGGTAACTTCAAAATCTTTTTGGCTCATACCATTTTTAATAAGCATATCCAATTCACGGATCGCAAGTTTTAAGGCAAATTGCGCATGCCCGGTTTTTATATCGTTAAGCTCATTGTATTGCTTTTTTAATCCTTCAGCAATCTGCACAGGGCGTATCCACATAGAAAAATAATTGGCTAAACGTGGTACACCGGTTGCAGGTAGCATGTTCCCTCCACCATTCTCATACCATTCAATATAACTGTAATTACCATAATTCATTGATCGTACATCCCGTATCTTATCATACAGTTTACCGTAACTCTTTCTATGTTCACCCAGGTATGAATTAGCAACCATTAATGCAGCAAAATCATTACTGCTTCTTGTAATTGCCAAAGGCGCACCTGTAAATATTGCAGAACCCAATGCATCAGGCTTTGAAATTATTTCCACTACCATACCATCAGGAGTATTAGCTTTTATTCCTTCAGGTATTTTCGGGGTAGTGCCCGGCAGAGTTGCAAGGTCTTTTTTAAGTGTGGCTAAAAATGCCGGAGAATAACTGCCTGCTATACCTACGGTAAGATTATTTTTTGTAAAAAAATTATTGTAATGAGATTTGATATCATCCAGCGTAATGGAACTTACACCCGTTGATGTACCGAGAATCATATGCTGATAACGTGTGCCCCTGAATAAAAGATCTTCCAAAGCCAACTTACTATAATCTTCATCAGAAGATGATCTTATAACCTGGTCGACATAATTTTGCTGGTTTGATTTTACCCGCTTAAAATCCTCTTCAGTAAATGAAGGAGTTAATATAAGCCCTTTTATTATCGGATAAAATTTTTCAGCAAAATCCTTGTGAACGGAAAACGTGAAAATAGTTACCTCCTTATCCGTGCTTGCATTATAACTGGCAGCCAATGGATAAATAAACTCCCTTATCTGCTTATTCGTCATTGTTTTTGTTCCGCCGGCAGTTATCAGGTTTGCGGTGGAAGCGGTCAATCCATCTTTGCCTGCAGGGTCGCTGATGGAGCCATTGCGAAACACCAGTTTAATAATTATTTTGTTTGATAATGGTTGCTTTAATTCTATCACCTGCTGAGCATTGCCAACAAAAGCGATCATCAAAAAGTAAATAAATATTGAAATTATCTTTTTCATAACGTTCTTTCTTTTTAGAAATTATTTTACACCGCCGGTATCACCGGGGCCAATTGTGCCAATGGTTAATGTTTCAGGAACAAAATATTTTTTTGCTGCATTCATAATATCCGGCGCTGTTACTTTATCATATAATGCATAAAAAGTATTCAGCGATTCGGGATTGCCTGTAAGCCATACAGCCTGTGCTATATTATTTGCTATCTGGTCAGGACTATCAAGCCGCAGGGCAAAACTGTATTTTATAAAAGATTTTGTATCTCCCAGTTTTTTTGTATCAATGGGTTTGGTTTTCGCTTCTTCCAAAGTTTTCCATATTTCATCTTTTACATATTGCATATCTGCTGCCTTAACTAATGATGCACCAACGGATGCCAGGTAGGC
>JBPCQG010000058.1:0-11051 GCA_050998315.1 Chitinophagaceae bacterium | reverse complement strand
ACTGCATCTGCGGAGCAGGTAATAGCAACATTTTTATTTTGATAATCACTCCAGTCAAGATTTTTTAATGCTTCGCGGTAGTCCTTTTCTTTTAATATAAGCCCCATAAAAAGATAATCCTTCAGATCAAAAACCGCTGTTTCTTCCTTTGGATAATATTCTTCCAGATCAAGAGTCATTAATCCGCTCTCTGCTACCTTATTTAGAATTACATCTTCCATAAGGCAAAGTTACGGATTACTAAAATTGTAATGCATATCTAGGTTAAATGCCACTTGATTAAATATTTGGTGATTTCATTTTGTTTAGATATTTTTGATTTTATTTAAACAAAAAATATCAAATTAATGATGCCTGGATTCATATACAAAAAGATGCCGGAACCTTTTATTCCTGCTTCCGCTAATGAAATTCAGTATGGTAATTATAATAAGAAAGAGGATTACAAAGCGTTTGAATTATTGTATGATAAATATGCACCAAAAGCATTGGGCTTTATTGCACAGTATACAAATTCCAAAGAAAAGGCAGAAGAATTTTTAGTCATTGTTTTTCTAAGAGTATGGAATGATATTAAATCTTTTGATGAGAAAGCAGAAAAACAATTTCTGAGAATACTTTTATTAGTATGGAAACAATTTTTAAATAAAGTATCGTAATAATCATGGTGCAATTTGAACAATATTTACATCTATCCATTTAAACATAATGAATACGTTCTCTATATCCCAACTTCAGGAATTCTCAGGTATAAAAGCTCACACTATACGGATGTGGGAGCAGCGATATAACGCATTAAATCCAACCCGCTCTGAAGGTAATACCAGATATTATGATAATTCGCAATTAAGGAGGTTACTAAATATCGTTAGCCTGTTGAACTCTGAATATAAAGTTTCTGAGCTATGTTCAATGCCCGATGAAATGTTGTTCAAAGCTATTGATAGTGAATTAAAAAACAGCCCGGGAACAGATGCTGCAACTGAATATTTCATTTCTCAACTTATAGCAGCAGGAATGTGTTATGATGAGCCATATTTTGATAAAATATTTTCCAATTGTTTACTGCGTTTCGGATTGAAAGAGACTTATGTAAAAGTGATTTATCCTGTTCTTGTGAGAATTGGCTTAATGTGGTCGATCGACAAGATGCCGCCGGCACAGGAGCATTTCATAAGCAATATTTTAAGACAAAAGTTTTTTTCCGCTATCGATATATTGCCTCTACCAACTTCAACCAAAAATTCCTGGATATTGTTTTTGCCCGAAAACGAATTTCATGAGATAGGCTTGTTGTTTTCCCATTATCTCCTCCGGCTTGCTGGTATAAAAGTCTTTTACCTTGGAAGTAATGTTCCTTTTGAAACACTTATTAATTCGGTAAAAGAGATTAATCCCGGTCATTTATTTTTCTTCCTTGTTCATCATGATATAGCTGAAAATATTCAAAAATATTTAAACACATTAACCAAAAGTTTCGACAAAATAAAAATTCATTTATCGGGAAATGAGAAATTAATAAAGCAATTAAAACTGGCAAAAGAAATTCAATGGATAAAATCAATTGATGATCTATTATTTCTGGCTTTGTAAAATTTTTGTCTAAATCCAAAATTCTATATATAAACATTAAATATGTCAAAAATTGCCATCATTGGTTCGGGTTTTTCAGGCTTAAGTGCTGCAGCATATTTATCTGCAGAAGGGCATAATGTTGATGTATTTGAGAAAAACGCTCAGCCGGGCGGAAGGGCAAGACAATTTAAAACAGCTAATGGATATCTGTTTGATATGGGTCCTAGTTGGTATTGGATGCCCGGCATATTTGAAAAATTCTTCAATGACTTTGGTTTTTCTATACCGGACTTATATGATTTAAAATTATTGGATCCTTCGTTTGATATTGTATTTGGTAGCAACGACACGTTGAGTATACCTGCAAACTTTACTGAGTTATGCAATTTATTTGAATCTATAGAAAAGGGGGGTTCAATAAAACTCAGAAAATTTATGGATGAGGCTGAATTCAAATATAAAGCTGGTATGGAAAACCTTGTGTACAAACCCGGGCTTTCTCTCAGTGAGTTTGCTGATATCAATTTAATTACGGGGGCTTTACGGTTGCAGGTATTTTCTTCATTTAGTAAGCATGTGAGAAAATATTTTTCACACCCAAAACTGGTTGCACTTATGGAGTTCCCGGTATTATTTTTAGGGGCTATGCCGCAGGAAACACCAGCGTTATATAGTTTGATGAACTATGCAGGACTGAAGTTAGGCACCTGGTATCCTATGGGGGGGGTTGGAAAAGTGATTAATTCAATGGTTCAAATAGCAAAAAAGAATGGGGCAGTTTTTCATTTAAACACGATAGTAACCAAAATCATTATTGAAAATAATAAAGCAAAAAGCCTGGCGGTTAACGGGGAGATCTATGAGTGCGATGCTGTAATTGCATCTGCCGATTATCAGCATGTAGAAAGTAAACTGCTGCCGAAGGAGTTTAGAAATTATGATGAAAAATATTGGCAAAAGAAAACCTTTGCACCTTCCTGCCTGATATTCTTCCTTGGCATAAACAATAAAATTAAATCACTCCGGCATCACACATTATTTTTTGACGAAGATCTCTCTAAACATTCAAAAGAAATTTATAAAAGTCCTCAATGGCCATCTAATCCTTTGTTTTATGTGTGTTGCCCCTCAAAATCAGATAATGGCGTTGCGCCGCCAGGTAATGAAAATTTATTTCTTCTAATGCCTATTGCCTCCGGTTTGAATGATAATGAAGAAACCAGGGAGAAGTATTTTCAGTTGATGATGGCCCGCCTGGAAAAACAAACAGGAGAAAATTTGGAGCCTTTTATTGATTTCAAAAAAAGTTATTGTATAACCGATTTTAAAACTGACTACAATTCTTATAAAGGAAATGCATATGGGCTCGCAAATACACTTATGCAAACAGCAATTTTAAAACCGAAGATCAGGAACAAAAAAATTAAAAACCTGTTTTATGCGGGACAGCTTACTGTTCCCGGACCGGGAGTTCCACCCTCAATTATATCTGGCCAGATTGCAGCAGAACAATTAATGAAACATTTAAAAAACTATAATTAATGAAGTCGATCTTTGATACTGTTTCGGTTAAGTGCAGTAAACTCACCATCCGTGCTTACAGTACCAGTTTTTCACTTGGTATATATTTTCTTAATAACCACCTTCGCAATCCGATATATTCCATTTATGGTTTTGTACGATTTGCAGATGAAATTGTTGACAGCTTTCATGGATACGATAAAAAATATTTATTGCAAAAGTTTAAAATAGATACGTACGATGCTATTGAAAATGGCATTTCACTAAACCCGGTTTTAAATTCATTCCAGGAGGCGGTTAATAAATATAATATTCCAAAACATTTAATTGAAACTTTTTTACAGAGTATGGAAATGGACCTTGATAAAAAAAATTATTCAAAGGAAAAATATGAGCAATATATCTTGGGATCAGCAGAGGTAGTTGGACTGTTATGTCTTTGTGTTTTCACTGAAGGAGATCAGAAAATGTATAATGAGCTTGTGCCTTATGCCATGAAACTGGGTTCGGCATTTCAGAAAGTTAATTTTCTAAGAGATCTGAAAACAGATTACCAAACCCTGGGAAGGAGTTATTTCCCTAATGTTGATATAACCAAATTTACATCCTCTGCAAAAAACCAGATAGAAAACGAAATAGAAAATGATTTCCGGGAGGCATTAATAGGGATTAAAAAAATGCCATCGTCATCTAAAGGTGGTGTTTACCTTGCGTATGTTTATTATAAATCATTGTTCAATAAAATAAAGGCAGTTCCGGCAAAACGGGTTCTTACAGAAAGAATACGTATCAGTAACAGCGAAAAATTTGGCCTGATGGTAAACAGCCTTATACAATATAAAATGAACCTTGTATGAGCAAATTTATTTTCCTTTTGCTGTTTTTTTTCATTAACAAAAGTAATGCGGGCATTCCTTCTCAAACTCAAGTAAGAATGCTTTTTCAAGAAGCGGCCACTGATAGGAAATCATGCAAAACCATAATAACTCTTTTGCAGGGATATAATGAAAAGAACAATCCCCTACTGGCGGGGTATAAAGCATGTGCCACAATGATGATGGCAAATTATGTTTTTAATCCATTTCGTAAATTGTCAAATTTTACGTCAGGAAAAAGCTTGCTTGAAAAATCTATAGAAGCTGATATTGGAAATATTGAACTGCGATTGCTTCGATTTAATATTCAAACCAACGCGCCCTCATTCCTGGGTTACAGCGGTTCAATCCGTAAGGACAAGGCTTTTTTAATAAATTCCATTTCGCTAATAAGAGATTTAAAACTCAAGCAATTCATTATTTACTTTTTAGTTAACTCTGATTTTTTAACAATCTTTGAAAAAATTTTTTTAATCTAATGAGCGAATATCTAATACTTGTAGATGAAAACGATAATGACCTGGGTAAGATGGAGAAACTTTTGGTACATCAATTAGGTTTACTCCATCGTGCCTTTTCTGTTTTTATTTTTAATACAAAAGGTGAATTGCTTTTACAGCAGCGTGCTGACGAGAAATATCATTCCGCCGGATTGTGGTCAAATACCTGTTGCAGCCATCCGAAATTTGGCGAAGATATTTCAGGCGCAATTCCAAGACGATTAAACGAAGAGATGGGGATATATTGTAATACTAAGTTTTATTTCAGTTTTATATACAAAGCAGTATTTGAAAATGGTTTAACTGAGTATGAATTTGATCATGTATATATTGGAATAACCGACGATTTGCCGGTGCCTGAAAAATCAGAGGTAAAAAACTGGAAATATATAAGTTTAAAAAATCTGGCGTCCTGTATTGATAAGCATCCTGAAGAATATACAAAGTGGATAAAAATTTGTCTGCCCCGATTAATGGAAAAGTTTGAGCCGTTACTTGATAAAAATTATATTAACGAGTATGAACATGTCAATATAAATCATAATTAATCACGTATAGAAACATTCTTAATTAATTTAATTATTGTCACGGTTGCATTTTGCAGTATGGAAGTTGTTGCCTGGATAACACACAAATTTGTAATGCATGGATTGCTTTGGCGTTGGCATAAAGATCACCACAAAAAAGAAGCATCAGGTTTTTTTGAGCACAATGATTTTTTTTTCCTCATATTCGCTTTGCCTGGAATTGCAGGATTATTTTTCGGAATAAAAAGCGATTCAACGTGTTTTTCTGGATTGGATTGGGCATCACAATCTACGGCTTCACTTATTTTTTAGTGCATGACGTTTTTATTCATCAGCGTTTTAAATTTTTTAGAAATGCGGACAATAATTATTTTAAAGCCATACGCCGTGCACACAAGATGCATCATAAGCACATTGACAAGGAGCACGGTGAATGTTTTGGAATGCTGTGGGTACCTTTTAAATATTTCCGGAATAGAAATCGAAACAGTCTGCAATGAAACTGTTTTACCTTCTTATCGATTTATTTACTGTAATAGTTCCTCTTGGTTTTTCGTTCCATCCAAAAATAAATTTTTACAAACTTTGGAAGCCTTTTTTTGGTGCAAATATTTTAGTGTCAATACTTTTTATAAGCTGGGATATTTTATTTACCCGGATGGGTGTCTGGCGTTTCAATCCTGATTATATTTTAGGAATTTATTTTTTTAATCTCCCTATTGAAGAGGTCCTGTTTTTTATTTGTATTCCGTTTGCCTGTGTATTCACATACCATTGCTTAAATTTATTTTTTAAGATCAAGTGGGGATCGAAAACTGAAATAATCTTTGTTGCTGCACTCTCAATTTTATTACTGGTGACAGGAATTTATTTTTGGGATAAATTATACACTGCATCAATCTTTATCAGCTTATCGGTTTTGCTTTTGCTAATAAAATTAATTGCAAAAATAAACTGGTTGGGTAAATTGGTTGGGATCTACCCTTTATTATTAATTCCCTCTTTTATAGTTAATGGCATACTTACGGGTACCGGCTTACAACACCCTGTAGTTTGGTATAACGATGCGGAAAATATGGGGATACGTGTAATATCCATTCCGATCGAAGATTTCTTTTACGGGTTCGAATTAATTCTGCTCAATGTTTTTTTCTACGAGTATTTTAAAAATAAAAGCATTACCCGAAGTGTTTAAAAAAACTTACTTCTCTTATCCTTTACATCAGCTATCTTTTTTAATGCTTCAAAAGATTTACCAAGAGCTGCCTGCATAACCTGGTTAGCTTTCATACTTCTTTGTTGTTGCGCAACAGCGGCAGGTGGTTGTGGTTTTGTATTTATGCTGATAACCTTAATAAAAAATACGCCGGTATTACCTTCAATTGCAGGAGATGATTTGGTTTGATATTCTTTATTGAACGCCGCCCCTGCCACCTTTGGCTCATTACCCACACCATTAATTATTGCAGCATTAAAAGTTAATGTGGAATTTGCGCCAGTTGTAAGCACCTGCTTTTGGTACACAGCAGCAGCAGCATCCAGCGATGAAGCCTTGTTAGTCTTTTTAATTATCTCTTCTGCTTTTTTCTTATTGCGAACCAGTGATTCAACCAGGGGTCTTGCTGTTTTATCGTCCGGTAACCCTTCTTTTACTTTTTTAGTTACCATAGCTACTACAAATTGATTGCTCACACTAAACGGTTCAGAGACATCTCCTTCCTTAGCATCAAAAGCCCATTTTACAACAGAGCGTGCATCCTGTAATCCTCCAAGCTGTGCATCGTTTTCCTTTACAACAGCCGGCACATCAATTTTACTTAACCCGTTTTGCTTTACATATTGATCAAAGGCTTTTACGTCTCTTGCCTGCCCTGACAGTTTTGTTGCCGCCGCATTGGCTGCGTTAACAGTTTCATCGCTGGGTATAATTTCCTTGCCTAAATACGCAATCTTGTAGGCTTGTTGTGGGTTTTTCTTTTCCAGTATCTCAATATAATGCCATCCGAACTGGGTTTTTACAGCCTTCTTCGTTTCGCCTTTTTCATTCAGCAAAAAATCACCAAACTCTTTTGCGAAATTTTCGCCCTGTATAGTTGCCAGGTCAAATGTCATTACCCCCTTATCTTTTTTTGCTGCTTCATCGGTAGAATATTTCTCTTCCAATACTGTAAAGTCTGCCCCCGATTTTATGGCGGTTTCTATACTATCAACCTTTTGTTTGGCAACACTATCCGGCATTAAGACCGCTCCTGTTTGCGGATTATTGGTTCCTAATAATATATGTCTGCATTTAATACTGTCCGGCAAAAGCTTTGTTGAAAGTTTTTTTGCCACCACGTAATTGCCTGCATCCAGGTACGGTCCGAAAACTTTTCCTTCTGGCAGATTAATAATAGAATCTTTTTCAGGCATTTGCATTTTTGATTTTATTACATAGCCATCAAAGAAATTTATTGCCGTTGTATTTCGGGCTAAAAATGCTTTTGCATTTGTATCTGCTGCAAATTGAGGTTTTAAGTCTTCTATTATATTCCTTACACCCAAACTATCCTTAACGTTGGGTGAACCGCTGAAAGTAACATAAGATATCATTCTGCCGGCTTCCTGCTTGTATTTTAATTTATTTTTTTCAAGATAATTTTCAATATCATCATCTGTTACTTTTATAAGGCTGTCGCTAATTACAGTGTATGGAATTGACACGTAAGAAATATTAGCAAATGAATTATCTTCTTCATTTTCCTTAGCAGCCATCCAGGATGGGGTATAAACACTGCCTGCAATCATTGATGTATATTTTGTATACAGGCTATTCAAGCGCATAGGGTCTATTACCTGTGAATTAACCGCCAGGCGCTGTTCCTCATTTTTTGCCTTTTTTGTTTCCGCCCACCATTGCTGTGCCTTTGCCACATCATATTGCCCGGTTTGCTGATCAGTAAATGCCTGCTTAAGTTGTTGCGGCGCAGCGTCACTAAACATGGTTACATTCATTTCTTTTGGAGTAAATGCCAACCCAAGCTTATCAAATTCTGATGCAACTATTCTTTCAGCAACCATCTGGTCCCAAACGCTTTGCATTATTTGCTGCCTTACTCCACCGTTTGTGTTGGGGTATTGTGCTTCGCCTTCTTTTACCTTAGCATTAAAATCGTCAAGGTCTATCTCTTTTCCGTTAACAACACCTATGGTTTTTGAATTATCGCTTCCGCCAAATAATCCGCTTCCCGCTCCGCTGCGGGCATCCATTAATAGAAATCCAATAAGGCTCAGTGCAATAACCCCGATAACAATGGCAGCTCCTTTATCACGTATGGTCTGAATAATAGACATAGATTATACTATACTTTGTTTTAAAATAAGTCGGCAAAAATAGGCTAAAATAAGATAGATTCCACACCTCTAACCTTCTGAAATGGAAAGGGTGTAAGGAAGTTTATAAACCAAAATAATCTTTTAAACAACCCAGTGGGGAGAATTTCTATATCCGGTTGAAAAGCGGCTTAATTTAAAAAATAATCCTTGATATCAGAATGATAATTATCATGATTAACTCTGTATTTAAGTTAAGAGGGAATTAACCAACATTTTACTCTTACTTCATTCACATGATGTTTTTAAAAATGATCAATAATTTTTTCCTCATGCTTTTTAATCCACCTATGTTTATAAACCTTCGCATGTTTATACCTGCATTGTTAAATACAGGTGTTAGTTAATTGTGCATGAGAGTGGATAAGATGGAAGTTTTAATTTTGCATCAGAGGGAATAATTTTCCTTTGCACAAATCCACATACATAATAGTAATAAGCTATTATATAAATAATGTATTAATATTAAATACTATGGCAGATATCAACATTGAGGCAGCAAAAAAAAATATTGAGCAAAAAGGTTTTTTGGATATTGATATTGATGTTAACTTAGACCTCTTCGCAGAAATTGAACGACTTAAAAAAGAAAAAAATGCCATCATACTTGCTCACTATTACCAGGAACCCGATATTCAGGATGTTGCAGATTTTATTGGGGATAGCCTTGGGCTTGCCCAACAGGCAGAAAAGACCGAAGCTGATATCATCGTATTTGCCGGTGTACATTTTATGGCTGAAACCGCAAAGATCCTTAACCCTCATAAAAAAGTTTTATTACCCGATCTTAAAGCCGGATGTTCCTTAGCGGATTCAGCGCCGCCTGCGCTGTTTAAACAATTCAGGGATAAATATCCTGACCACGTTGTTATCAGCTACATCAATTGCTCTGCAGGCATAAAAGCGCTAAGTGATATAATTTGCACATCTTCCAACGCTCAAAAAATAATTGAAAGCTTACCACCCGAGCAGAAAATAATTTTTGCTCCTGATAAAAACCTGGGCGCTTATCTAATAAAGAAAACAGGGCGTGATATGGTTTTATGGAACGGCGCCTGCATTGTTCATGAAATATTCAGCCTGGAGAAAATTACTAAATTAAAGATCCGTCATCCCAAAGCAAAAGTGATAGCGCACCCTGAGTGCGAAGAGCCTGTTTTAAGAGTGGCAGATTATATTGGCAGCACAACTTCTCTTCTAAAATATAGCATGCAGGATGATGCGCAGGAATACATTGTGGCAACAGAGACCGGCATCCTCCACCAGATGCAAAAGCAATCACCGCACAAAACTTTTATACCGGCACCGCCTGAAAACATGTGTGCCTGCAATGATTGCCCTTATATGAAATTGAATACGCTGGAAAAATTATACCTGTGCATGGAATATGAAGAGCCGCAGATCATCATGGATGAAAACTTAATGCGCCTTGCAAAAAAGCCTATTGCGAGGATGCTGGAGATAAGCCACAGGTATGGGTTGTAAATAGTCGATCCTTAAAAAGCCTCTTTCAGGTAAAAAGATAACTTTTTTATTTAAGCTGAGGTTTTGAATGCTATAAATCATTTGGATAAAAAAGTCAAAAAACATCTTTTTGTATATGTTCATCATTCTTTTAAAGTTCATTGCTGCAGCTGCAAGCATAACATTAATATCATCTCCTTTTATTCCACTATAAAAGTTACGACCCAGGCGATGATCTCCTTTCAAGTGACCAATTTTTGGCTCTATGGCAGCTCTTCGCTTAAATCCTTTCCTGAGTTTTTGTTTTTCATACGCCGCTCGGTTTTTCCCAGGCTTGTCAGGTAATGTTATTGTTGTTCCTGATACTATTTTTGGTCCCCGGTATCCACGATCGACAAAAGTGTTTTTCAAAATAATACCTGTTAGTCTTTGTTGTTGTTCCATGGCCGGAGGCAATGTTTTACTGTCGTGAACATTCTTTTTGACATTGAGAGCGCCTATTATAACTCCACTTTTCAGTGTTGTAGTTATCGATACCTTAGAACCAAATTCATACTTCTTATGTTCTTTGCCTTTACTAATGCATTGTACGTGCGGTTCATGTAAGGAATAAACTTTATCACTGTCGGATTTTTTTTGTGCTAATACTTTTTTAAATAAAGTAAGAAGGTTCTGATGCAGATTGGGCGGTAGTTTACGCTCCAGTTCCCTTACCAGCCTGCCTGCAATAGTTTTGATTTTTTTATCTGCTTTCCTTGCCTTGCCTTTATTTTTTGGATGATTGCGAAAACGCTGATCCATCAATAATTTCTTTAAAGTACGTGTGTAACTTTGGCGCAGTTCCAAGTCTTGCTGACCGGCAATGGCAACACATTTTTTGATGATCTTGCGATGCAATTTATTGTCTGTAGGGTAAGTAATATTTTTTTCCTGAACAGTTGTATCAGTTGTTGCTTGATGTTCCTGGCCATCTTTTCCATTAAGGCGAATACTTTCTTTGAATATTAATTCTATTCCTTCAACTCCAATACGATTTCTGAAATGCACTAACTCACTAGCCTCACAGGGAACACCACAAGCATAAGATTTCTCTCCACTAAAATATTGATAATAGATATTTTCAAACCACTGTTCAACTACACTCTCATCGCTAATGTTTCGAATATGCTTAAGCATTAATAATGAAACCATCAACCGAATCGGTTTTGCAGGACGAC
>JBPCQG010000476.1:0-4811 GCA_050998315.1 Chitinophagaceae bacterium | reverse complement strand
ATGAAATACTTTTTCTGCAGCAACAATGTGAAAATGTTTTTGTTCATGAAGAAATTATTAAAGCTGTAAGGAATATTGTGTGGGCAACAAGGAGACACCAGGATATTTTATTAGCGGCAAGTACACGGAGCGGAATAACATTTCTAAAATGTATAAAGGCATATGCTTTAGTTAATGGCAGAACGTATGTTATTGAAGATGATGTAAATGATCTGTGTGAACCTGTATTAAATCATCGCCTCATCTATCGCAATAAAGAGGCAAAAGCAAAAGCGCTTGGCAGTATTACAAATGCTGAAATAGATAGGCTTTCTAAATTAAAGATAAACGCATAATTATAATCTGTTGTTAAAAACACTTATATACATAATAGCAATTATGCTGACAACCGGCAACCCACAACCCGCAACTGCACAGGATGCAGTTAGACGATACGAGATAGATGCAAAGCGTATTGGTGTTGCTCCTTATGATAAAGATGCGTTGCCTAGAAGCCGTGAATTTATACGGCTCGACAGCACTTATTATGTAGGTCATTATTATGAAGGCATTTATAAATATGAAAGGGCCGCAGATTATTTAGGTTATAAGAATTGCATCCAGCCTTTGAAAAAAGCATTATTACTGTTTGAAAAAGATTTCAAAATAGATTTTCCAAATACTGGTACTTATGATATAAAGCAAATGGATATCAGGAATATCTGTGTCACTTTATACGATTGTTATTCCAACATTGAGCAACCGGATTCTTCCATGTGGATACTGGAAAAAGTTCAGAGCTGGAATTTGCCTTATGATTTTATGGAGTATCATATAAAAGCAGCATGGACAATTCATCGCAACAGGTATTATCAACACAAATATTCATTCTTAAAAAATTCAGTAGAAGAAAATGAACAGCTTGCTTTAAATCATTTATACCTGGCATTAGCACAGGGTAATACAACTGCAAATTTTTACCTCGCTATCATTTATAACTATTTGCAAAATGTTGATTCCACAAAATACTATTATGATTATTTGCTAAGAAACGGAGGAATTTCTTTTAATAACTATGCCCACTTTAAAAACACTTTAGGGCAATTTTCAGAAGCTATTGAAAATTTTGAAAGGGAGAGATTTGCATTTGATAAAAGATTAATAGAGTCTTATTATTTCCTGCCAACTCTTTACATTAATAGCGGAAGATCAATTGATGGCATACGGACAGCAAATCAAATTATTACACAAAACGGATCTACACCTGGCTTTGGCTGGTATAATATTGCTTTGGCAAGAAGTTATTTGTATAACGGGCAATTAGACAGCAGTGAAAAAGCAATTGAGAAAGCGGCACAGTTTAAAGAACTGCACCTGGCTACAACATTAGGCCAGGCTCAATATAACTTTGCAGTTAACGTTGTTAAGTTAATGCTGGTAAATCAAAAAATAGAAAGGATAAAATTTTTTAATAGAGGTTGGTGGTATTCCATAACTGATCTACTAAAAATGAGTGAGTTATTTGGTGACAAGTTCCTATTAAGGTTTGCAATTGTTAATGAGTTTGCCAGTAATCCTGAACGTGACAATGTGATATACAATTTATTCAGCAGTGAAAATGTTATTGGGTTTGATGAAATTTGGAATATGATAAAAGATATAAGTCCTCAATATTTTACAAATTTCTATAAGCAAAAATTGGAAACTGAAAAGCGGGAAAATATTAAGAGATACATGCAGTTTTTTTATGGAAGTTTCCTCTGCAAAACAGGTGAAAACAGTGCCGGTAAAAAAGTGTTTGAAAATATTTTGTACAATACCTCTCTCGATACAGCGCATGAAAAATTATTTTTAGGCAGGGTTGCAGAAACCCTTGCCAGGCAATATGATAAAGAAGGAGAAAAAGATAATCGTAATAGAATGATCAACTATTATTTTTCAGAATATCCACAGCTTATTCCCTTTAGCGGTATAAACATAAAAATGAAATTAAATATGTCCGGGGTTAGTGATGAAATAACGAAAAAAATCGTTAATGAGTTTGAGAATTGCAATGTAACCTGGGTAAATGATGACAGTTATGTAGCTATTGCCAACATAACATTTGAAAAGAAGAAAGAAAAGTATGAGATAAATTATTCGGTTCGTAATGCTGCAGGCAAAACTATAGTTACCAACCGCCGGATACTTTTTAAAAATGCCAAAGGGGTAGGGAAAGAATTAACCCTAAGATTATTTGGTGTTAGCGGACCTTTGGAATATGAAGTGATTAACTAATCATTTATTTGGAACGTTATAGGTAGCCTTAGCTGAGTCTATAGCAAAATGATTTTGAGTTCCAACTGTTGAACCTGATAGCTTATGATCTTTAAAGTGAAAAAAAAGCATTAAAGATCCAACAGCAAGCAGGATCAATGCCCAAAACCCCCAATAAGATCTTTCAACAACAACATCGTCATTTTTTTCCTCAAATACTTGTGACACAGGGGGCGCTTTATCAATTGAAACAAGTTGTTCAGTTCTATGATAAAGACCGTTAACAGAAATTGGTTGGAAATAATTAAATATGTTTCCTCTTTCAAAGGTTATCACGCCGTCAGAATTTTTTTGTATAGAGCCAACAGTTTCAAAAGTTAATTTCTCTCCTTTATTAATTCTTTCCTCCCATTCTTTACAAAAATTATTCAATAGATTTTCAGCTTTGCTTTCCTCAATATCTTTTTTATAGGCAATGGCTTTTGTCAAGCCCGGAGATTTTGAATGATCTTCCTTCTTAAAAATAATTTCTTCAGATGGAGGTAATATTCTGTTGTTAGGAACATCAGTTGATGCTGGTGTATGTATAACTTGTAAAACCCCAATGCCGGGCAAAACACATTCTTTGCTTTGGAGTAAATAAGATGTAATAAGAGAATGCATAATTGAATGCAAAATACATGATGCGCAATAAACACAGAATTAAAAATGTGCAATAATTCCGCCAATCACATTTAATCCGTACACAGGATAATTGTACCAGCGTTGGTATTTTTGATTTAAAATATTATTTAGATCTAACCAGGCGCTGAATTTTTTAGTAATCTTAAACTCTGCACCTGCACTTAGATCTGTTCCGTTTAGCTTTTTCTCAGTATTATTTTTTAAGAGTGCAGGGGTGCCTGAAAATGTAAATACATCAGCTTTCAATAATACCTGTTTAAAGGCATTCCATCTGAAAGAGCCTGTTAATGAAATTGGGATCAAATGCCATGCATTCGCATTGTCTTTTAGTCCCGTATAAGTATTTACATCCAGCGCTGCAGTTAGTGTAAATTTATCCTGGCTAACTACACTCATATCCCCATGAAGTTGAAGGTTATTCATTTTACTTTCATTAGTAACAATCAAGCTGTTTCCATATAAACGATCATTAACAAACAATGGCATATTGTTATAAGTAATAAAAGCGGCTTTTGCGTTAAAACTAAAATGCTTGCCAAGCGTAGCTTTTACGCCACCATAATATTGCACTTCTTTGGTATTGCTAAGGAATGTTGGGTCAGCAATATATGGATTCATTGTACTTAACGACCGGAAACTATTGTTTATAAAACGCCCTACCCACCCCGCCTGTACCATTAAAACATTATGCTGTAACTGGGCTTCTCCATATATGTTTGGTAAAACACTAAGCGCACCCTTGTCCCAGCTTGGTGTTACGCCTCCGTGAAAAGTAAACATGTCAGAGTAATAAACCAGTTCAGGAGCAACCTGGAATAAATTGTTTGATATGCTGGTATTAATAGGAGTTGTCTTGTTAGTAAGATTCGTAAGATTAGCTGTGGCAGATACTTTAAAAGAAACAGATTCGCCGAATTTTTTCCCAACGGGAGCTTCAATAATTAAAGAGCTTTCATTTATTTTATTTTCTCTTGAAAAAACATGAGCTGTTACATTAGGATTGTAGTTCACTTTAAAATCATTGACAGCAATATTTCGTACACCGGCGCTTACAAAAAAGTCCTGGTATTTTCTACTAACAGAATCTTTGGAAAAATTATGTAACGCATGATCGTAACCGTATTGGTAGTATTGATCGGCATTAATGCCGGCGCTTCCATACACCTCATTCTTTTCAGAAAAATAACTTCCTGTTCCTTTTAATTTAAGTTCACTAAAATTTTGGTTGGTTATCTTTCCTTTGGAAGAAATATAATTTCCATAAAGGTTTAGAAGGCTCTTTTTGCCATCGCCACTGCTAACCGCAGCTGCAATATATGGAGTGGTGAAATTTCCAAATCCTGCTTTTACATAATTCCTGATCCCAAGCTGTAGTCCAGTATCCTGCATTAAAGCAAGGGGCTTTAAAGAGATGGGCTGATATGCAAAAAATAAATTTTGCGCTGGAATATCATATGCTAATCTTGGTCTTGAACTATCGGCTGCTGATGGCGACGCCGATAAATTTATTTTAACTGCATTTCTTAATACAGGTTTATAGGTCGATGTAATATCAATAGTTTGACGCCTGGTGGTATCACGTTGTCCTATTGCTTTTGAAGCAACCAGGCAGCATGCTATAACCAATAAACCAATTTGGTATTTGAAATTTGAAATTTGAAATAAGCTATACATTTTCCTTTTATATTATATTTTCGAAACCTCCCTTTAGGAAGGCTGGAGGGCTATTGAATTTTTGAATTTAATTTCTCTTCAGCTATTGCCCTGTCAAGTTTTTGTTGAGCCTCATTTTTTATTTCAGGTATCGTGGCATTATTCGCAACACTTTGATAAGTTGCTTTTGCATTGAAATAATCTTTTTGCTGCATGTAAACATCTCCCAATAAAATATA
>JBPCQG010000217.1:0-24034 GCA_050998315.1 Chitinophagaceae bacterium | reverse complement strand
ACTGAAAAAATAGTGGCTCAGCCTTACAATATTCGTCAAGATTTAATCAGCAGATGGGAAAATAAAAAAAATTAATTGAAATTTTAAGACCCTTTTTTATAGATCGTCTATTTACAGGAATACCCTTCCTATTTGCGTAAATATTAAGGACAATACTTTAAGTTTAAGCCGAAAAAAAAGCAGCAGCTTTTACAGTAGCATCAAGATCTTCATAAGTTAATGCATTACTAAGAAACCAGCTTTCGTAGGCAGATGGCGGGAGGTAAACTCCATGTTCTAACATATGATGAAAGAATTTATTAAACAAAGATATATCAGCTTTTGATGCACTTGCAAAATCGGTTATCTCATTGTCGCAAAAATGTATACTTATCATGCTACCCTGCCGATTAAGGCGATGTTTAATTCCCTTCTCATCAAAAATTGCATGAAGACTTTTTTCCAGATAACTGCATTTTTCCTCCAACTCTTTGTATATACCTGGATTATTTTTTAATTCCTTCAGCATTGTATAACCGGCGATCATTGCTATGGGATTACCGCTTAAAGTACCTGCCTGGTAAACATTTCCCAGGGGAGATATATGCTCCATAATTTTTTGTTTACCGCCAAAAGCGCCAACCGGTAATCCACCGCCAATTACTTTTCCATAAGTTATAAGGTCTGCGTCGATATTTAATTTTTCCTGTGCTCCGCCTAATGCTAAGCGAAAACCTGTCATCACTTCATCAAAAATGAAAACGATATTTTCTTCATCACAAATTTTTCTAAGCCCTTCCAAATGATTTTTTTGCGGAAGAATACATCCCATGTTACCTGCAACAGGTTCAATAATTATAGCAGCTATTTCATTTTTATTTTCTTCGACAAGTTTTTTTACTGCATCCAGATCATTATAAGGTGCGGTTAGAGTATCCATTGAAACTCCTGCCGTAACACCGGGTACCGTTTGAATATTAAAGGTTGCAACACCGCTTCCTGCTTTTACTAAAAAGCAATCCGCATGTCCATGATAGCAACCTTCAAACTTGATAATTTTATTTTTACCTGTATAACCTCTTGCTAAACGAACAGCACTCATACAGGCTTCTGTTCCGCTACTTACCATTCTTATTAAGTCAACATTGGGCACCATACTTTTTATAAGCTCTGCCATTTCAATTTCCAAAAGAGTAGGAGCACCAAAGGAAGTTGAATCAAGTGCCTTTTCCTGAATTGCTTTTACTACCGGCTCGTATGCATGACCAAGAATCATTGGTCCCCATGAATTGATGTAGTCAATATATTTATTCCCATCCTCATCAAACAGGTAAGCACCTTTGGCAGATTTGATAAACACCGGTGTGCCCCCAACACTTTTAAATGCACGCACAGGAGAATTTACTCCTCCTGGAATTGATTGTTGAGCTCTTTCGAAAAGCAGTTTGCTCTTGTTATTCATTAGAATTTTTTTTTGTAACCGGCTTTTGAATTTATTTTGGCTTCATTGGCAAGTTTATCCTGAGTTTTATCGAAGGGCATTCTTGTACATTAATAATTCTATTTGGGATTCATGCGGAGATGAATTGCATATCTGCACATTTAACCATCAATCAATCTTACGGCGTCTCTTGCAAAATATGTTGCAATTAAATCTGCACCGGCTCTTTTCATAGAAGTCAGGGTTTCAAGAACAGCTTTATTCTCATCTATCCATCCCATTTTTGCTGCTGCTTTAATCATAGCGTATTCGCCGCTGATGTTGTAACAGCTCACCGGTACATCAACAGCATCTTTCACTTCACGGATTACATCCATAAAACTTAACGCAGGTTTTACCATTACAATATCTGCGCCTTCTTCCACATCCATGATGGCTTCTTTCACTGCTTCAATACGATTGCTGTAATCCATTTGGTAAGTTTTTTTATCACCGAAGCCGGGAGCCGAATCCAATGCATCTCTGAATGGTCCGTAAAAGCACGAAGCATATTTTGCGCTGTATGCCATGATGCCTGTCTTTGAAAAATTATTTTCTTCCAGAGCTTTTCTTATCGCACCAATTCTTCCATCCATCATATCGCTTGGCGCAACAAAATCTGCACCTGCCTGTGCATGACTAACGCTCATTTTAGCCAGCACTTCGACGGTAGCATCATTTGCAATTTCTCCATTTTCCACTATTCCATCATGACCAAAAGATGAGAAGGGATCCAGCGCAACATCAGTCATAACAATCATTTCAGGGCATGCATCTTTAATTGCTCTTATGCTTCTCTGCATTAATCCGTTTGAGTTTAGAGCTTCTGTGCCTTTATTATCTTTTAGTTCATCTTTAGATTTTACAAAAAGTAAAACGCATTTTAATCCCATGTTCCATAACTCTTTTACTTCTTTCACCGTTACATCAATCGTCATGCGATAATAGTTTTGCATGGAAGAGATCTCTTCTTTTATATTTTCTCCTTCAATTATAAAAAGGGGAACAATAAAATCATCTGGAGTTAAATTAGTTTCAGCAACCAGGCAGCGGATTGCAGGAGATTGACGAAGAATTCTGGGACGGCGTTGTAAATACATTTTATAAGTTTTTTAAGACCTGTGGATTACGGTTTGTATTAAAAACTCTTAATACAAAAACTTTATCTTCCAGTATTTGATAAATTATTACGAAAGGAAAATCTTTGATTTTTATATTACGAAAATCCTTTTTAAAATTAATGTAAGAGTAATACTGAGGTGTTTGTGATAATTTTTTATAAGATGCTTTAAGTGATAGTAAAAAGCGATGCCCTAATCCCGGTTGTTGCCCTTCGTAGTAGATGTAAGCCGTATCACTTTCATGCAATGCGGTTGGAGAGATCAGCAATTCATATTGCATTATTTTTTATTTCTGATTAAATCATGCGCCTGCTCAGGAGTATAGCCTGAGTCGGGATCTTTCAAAAGATTATCTCTTATTTCATA
This sequence comes from Chitinophagaceae bacterium, assembly GCA_050998315.1. Lineage (GTDB taxonomy): Bacteria > Bacteroidota > Bacteroidia > Chitinophagales > Chitinophagaceae > Ginsengibacter. Next base: position 21,088 of record JBPCQG010000217.1, on the reverse strand, counting down.
AAAACTTTGAATTTCTTCTTCGGAGTACTCATAATCCGGAGTATTATATTCATCAGCAATAGCAAATAATAATGCTGTAAGTTTTTCATCCGCATCTTCAACTATATGTATTAATGCTTGTTTTTTTTCTGCAATGCCCATATAAAATAGTTTTATCAAATTTAATTAATAAATTTCCCTAAACCCAATCTTTCGGATGCAAACAGAGTTGCAACAATTTATCTTCTTCACTTCCGGGCTGAGGCTGATAATTATATTCAAACCTCACCGTTGGCGGAAGACTCATTAAAATACTTTCTGTTCTGCCGTTTGTTTTTAATCCAAACAATGTTCCCCTGTCGTAAATAAGATTGAATTCAACGTATCTGCCTCTTCTTATTTCCTGCCAGTGTTTTTCTTTTTCGCCAAATGGAATATCTTTTCTTTTTTTTACAATTGGCAAATATGAATCTATAAAGCAACTGCCATTAGATTGCTGAAAAGCAAACAGGCGTTCTGCATCTTCTTCATCCGTTGGGCGCAGATAGTCATAAAATACGCCGCCAATACCACGGGCCTCGTTATTGCGATGTTTGTTTACAAAATATTCATCACAATTTTTTTTGTATGCGGGATATAATTCAGTACCAAAAGGTTCCATTGCGTTTTTGAATGTACTATGAAAATGCTTTGCATCTTCTTCAAACAAATAATATGGAGTTAAGTCGGATCCACCTCCAAACCAACTATCAAGTCTGTTTCCTTCCGTATCATACAATTCAAAATACCGCCAGTTAGCATGCACCGTTGGTGCGTAAGGATTTTTTGGATGAAGAACAAGAGATATACCTCCTGCAAAAAAATTGCTTTCCGCCACGTTGAAAGCCTGTTGCATTGCATCAGGAAGTTTCCCAAAAACTTTCGATGTATTTACCCCGGCTTTTTCAAAAATATTTCCATTAGTTAAAATGCGTGATATACCACCACCACCTTCGTCTCTTACCCAGGCATCTTCAATAAATATCTCTCCATCTTCTTTCTCTAAAGAAGTGCAAATCCTATTTTGCAGATCCTCTATAAATTGTACCCATATTTCTTTTGTCATCATACTTATATGCAGAATTCCATATTCCCCTTTAGGGGTTAGGGGTATATTGTTTTACCGCTTCCACAAATACTTTTGCGTTATCAACAGGAATATTTGGAGTGATGCCATGCCCAAGATTTGCAATGTAATTCTGAACACCAAAAGCCTCGATCATTTCATGAACTGCTTTTTTAATTTCCCCAATCGGCAGCAATAATTTTGCAGGGTCAAAATTTCCCTGTAATGTTATGTTGTTTAAGGTTAGCTCCCTTGCATATTGCGGTGCAATGCACCAATCAATTCCCAAACCTGATGCACTACTGTTACTTAGATCTGTTAATGCATACCAGCTACCTTTAGGAAATAAAATAACAGGTCCATTATCTTTTAAGGCATCAGAAATTTGAAGTAAATACGGTTGCGCAAAGATTTTAAAATCAGCGGGGCTTAATGTTCCACTCCAGCTATCGAAAACCTGCACTACATCGGCTCCAGCTTTAGTCTGTGCTTTCAAATATTTTATAGTTATGTCTGTTATCTTTTGTAATAACTGATGAGCAAGCAATGGTTGAGTAAAACAAAATTGCTTTGCTTTCTCCCATGTCTTGCTGCCTTTACCTTCTACCATGTAACATAAAATTGTAAAGGGTGCACCTGCAAAACCAATCAGCGGAACTCGTCCATTTAATTCCTGTTTTATAAGAGACAAAGCTTTCATTACATAGCTTAAATTATCTTCAACATTATCTGTAGTCAATGCGTCAATGTCTTTTTGATCTTTTATAATGTTTGGTAAAGAAGGTCCCTTTCCTTCTTCCATCAAAACTTCTACCCCCATCGCCTGGGGAATAACAAGAATATCAGAAAAGATAATTGCGGCATCTACACCAACCTGGTTAACAGGCTGCAACGAGATTTCACAAGCCAGTTCAGGTGTTTGGACACGGGTAAAAAAATCGTACTTGGCTTTCAGTTTCATGTAATCGGGCATATATCGTCCTGCCTGGCGCATCATCCATACAGGAGGACGTTCAACTTTTTCTTTCCTTAATGCCCTCAATAATAAATCATTCTTCAAATGCATGCTATGTTATTTTGGTTGTGCTGAAATGTGCTATAACCTGGTCAATAATATCTTCTTCTCCGGGTGTTTCAGCAATAATTATTTCTTTATTTATATGTTGAAGAATTGCATCGGCTGTTGTTTTGCCAATAGCAAAAATTTTTGTTTGGTCATTAATTTTATTCAAAGAAAAAAAGCTTTTAACCGCACTCGGACTAAAAAATAAAATGCCGTCATAAATCTTTTTTGTAATTTTTTGCGGTGTTTCCCATGTTTCATAAACTATAATTTCTTCCACTTCCAGTTCATTGGCTTTTAATTTTTCCGGCAATTCTTCCATGCGTTGCCTGCCACAAAAGAATATCACTTTCTTAATTGCCTCATCCTGTAAAATAACATCACTTAATTCTGCAGCACTATCAGCAGTACCTGAAACTTTTTCTTCTCCGAATATTTTAGAAACAAAATTTTTGGTTGAATTGCCAATGCAAAAAATCTTCCAGGGAACTTCTGCGTTTACAATTTGATCAAATGCTTTTACTGAATTCTTACTTGTAAAAACTGCAGTGATATTCTGCTGCAAAAATCCTCTTAATATATTTTTTAATTCATCAGCATTTATTGGCTCTGTTGTGATGAAAGGAAGCTCATCGATAGTTATATCATTAACCGAAGCCTTATTAAGCGTTTCCTGGTTTAAAACTTTAGTGCTTAAAACTTTCAGCTTAGTTTTTTTCATTTCGGATTGTGTGAATAATATCTTTTGCCTGTAGATTCTCTAACATTTCCTTTGCTGCAATATTTCCCGATTTATCAGCATCGATTATTAAAACCTCTTTTTCAATTTCAAACTTTTGTTTCCCATCAGGGCTGCAAATATTTCCTTTGAAAAGTATTTTATCTTTTTTTATTTGTGCCAATGCGCTGATCGGTGTTGAACACCCGCCTAATAACGTACGAAGAAAATCTCTTTCAATTTTAGTACATAAAGCAGTATCTGCATCATTAAAATTTGTACATGCTTTAAAAGAAAATTTATCATCTTCTCTGCAAACAACCATTATAGCCCCTTGTGCCGGTGCCGGCAACATCCAGTCAAGATCAATAGAATTTTCCGGACGAAGATTAATGCGTTCCAAACCTGCTGCGGCAAAGATGGCACCATGCCAATTGCTTTCCTCCAACTTACGCAGGCGTGTATTAACATTGCCTCTGAGATTTACGATTTTATCATCTCCCACTCTAGTTAACCATTGAGCCTTACGGCGGATGGAACTTGTAGCAATCACAACCTTCTCCATCTTACCCTGCTTATCGAGATGCCCCCATAATGGAATTTCAAAAATACTTTCTGTAGTTTTCGGCCCCTGTGATATTAACAGAATACTTGCCCGAAGAAGTGGTCTTTTTATATTAAAAATATCGGGATGGGGTACAAAAATATCTTTATGCGAACCTCTTTTTAAAACCGCAGCCTGTTTAATCCCTTTAGCTAAAACTGTTGGCACATCCTTCATTGAATGAACAGCGATATCAATTTTATTATTTAGCAGCGCTGCATCAAGCGTTTTTGTAAAAATTCCCTGCACACCTAATTCATATAAAGGTGTTACTGTATCTATATCGCCTTCACTTTTTATATAAATTAATTCTGAAGAAAAACCATTTTCTTTTAAAAGCATTTGAACCAGTGTAGCCTGCCACACGGCCAGTTCACTCTCACGTGTGCCTATCTTAATTGGCTTCATGATCCGAGGTGATAATTCAAAGCATTGATATATTGGCAGCCTCTATTATTTTCTTTTTTCAACTGTATGGCAAGGGTAGAAACTGTTTTGTGAATTTTTTCTTTACTGGTTATGGATATTTTTTCTCCTGCTAATTCATTAAGATGTGATTTTATTTTTCGCAGCACAGGATTGTTAGCCTGCATTATATACCACTCGTTAAGTTCATTAATGGTTTCATTAATTATTTGCAAAGCTTTCGGAATTTCTGCTTTCCGATTGTCAATAGTTTTATTAAGAATTGCTGATATTTCATCAACGTTCATTAATTCAACACCGGTTAAATTATTTACAGCAGGATCAACATTTTGTGGAATTGACAGATCAAGGATCAATCTTGATTTGTCTTTCGTAAAGAAAGAAGGTAACACTGTAAAGTTTTCTGCAGAAGTACTTACTATCACTACATCTGCCTCATTTGCAGTTGCTGGTAAGTTTTCATAAGAGATAAAATCAGCTTTACATTTTTGTGCAAGCTCCAATGCTTTTTCATCTGTCCGGTTACAGAACATCAAAATGCAATCAGGTAAATATGTTTTAATATTTCCAGCTATGTTATTGCCAATTTTTCCGGTACCTACAAGAAGCACTTTCTTATTAGTAAGGTCTGTAATCTTCTCTTTAATTATTTCAATTGCTGCATATGAGACAGAGACTGTTCCTGAACTAAGGCTTGTTTCCGTTTTAATCCGTTTTGAAGATTCTATTGAAAAATTTATTATGCGTTCTAAAAAATTATTGATGCAATTATGGGCTTTTGCAAATTTTGCAGCCATCTTTAGCTGCGATAAAATTTCATGGTCTCCAATGATTTGCGAGTCAATTCCTGCAGCCATTTTAAAAAGATGCTCAACAGCTTTTAATCCATGATGAGTATAGCCATGCTCTATAAAATCTTTTATTCTTCCCTGCGTATGCAGGCACAACAACTCTATCAATTCCTGCGGAGATGAGCTAATGCCATAAATTTCAGTACGGTTACAGGTAGAAAGTACAAATGCCCCGGGAATGCGTTTTTTTACAACTTCATTTAGCAGCAGATCGCATTGTTCGGTAGTTAAAGAAAATTTACCTCTTACAATTACATCACTCTTGCGATAGTTGATACCTGCAATACAAAAATCAGATAGAAAATCGTGGTGGGTATTGGTCATAATTTCTCTCTATGCAAAAATATTAGCCGTTGTTGCGATAATAGTCACAAATAAGTCATAAGAAGCCGAACGGGTTTTATTTGTTTTCAGGCGATTACATTTGCAAATATTTTATACAATGGCAATAATTAAGAGAGGCGTTATTTTAATGAATTTGGGCTCGCCTGATTCAACGGAAGTGAAGGATGTAAAAAAATATCTTGATGAATTTTTGATGGATGAAAGAGTAATTGATAAGTCATGGCTTTTTCGTGCATTGCTTGTAAAGGGAATTATTGTTCCGTTTAGAGCGCCAAAATCTGCGGAAGCATACAAAACAATATGGACTAATGAGGGCTCGCCGTTAGTGGTTAACACAAAGCATTTGCAACAGTCATTGCAGCAAGAAATTGAAGAGCCGGTTGAGATTGCAATGCGCTATGGTAATCCCTCGCCTGAGGCGGCTTTTGAAAATTTATTAAGGAGAGAACCAGGTATTGAAGAAATAATTGCATTGCCCCTTTATCCGCATTATGCAATGAGCAGTTACGAAACGGCTGTTGAGTATGCAAAAGAAATTTATAAAAAGAAAAAATATTCTTTCAGGTTAATTTTCATAAAACCATTTTATAATGAGCCAAATTATTTGAATGCTCTTGCAGAGAATATCAAGCCATACTTAGAAAATGAATATGATCATCTTCTATTCAGCTATCATGGCGTTCCGGGCAGGCACATACGCAAGAGCGATGTAACAGGACGCCATTGTTTGCAGACAGATAATTGTTGCGAAGTGGCTTCACCTGCACATGAATTTTGTTATCGCCACCAGGTTATTACAACAACAAAATTGGTAACGGAAGCTTTAGGTATTCCTAAACGCAAATACAGTATCTCCTTTCAATCACGATTAGGAAAAGGATGGCTCACACCTTTTACAGATATCCGGTTACAGGAACTACCTGCTGAGGGAGTGAAAAAATTATTAATTGTTTGCCCCGCATTTGTAAGTGATTGCCTGGAGACACTGGAAGAGATTGCTGAAAGAGGAAAGGAAACTTTTATGGAAGCAGGCGGAGAATCTTATGGCATGATACCATGCCTTAATACAAATCCGTTGTGGGTGAACGCTATAGCAGGATGGATAAGTGAAAAAGTGATGAGTGATAAGTAATAAGTGTATCCTGTACAAATTGAGATTATTGATAATTATTAAAAGCTGATAACTATTTTACTGATAACTGATTACTTACAACATGTATTTCTATATAAAAGCCTTACATATAATTTTTGTTGTAACCTGGTTTAGCGGTTTGTTTTATATCGTAAGGCTTTTTATATATTCTGCAGAAGCCAACAGCAAGCCCGAACAAGAGCGAACTATCCTTTTAAAGCAATTTGAGATAATGCAAAGCAGGCTGTGGTACGTCATTACTTGGCCGTCAGCAATTCTTACAATCATCTTTGGAGGATGGCTTTGGTATCTATATGGAAGTTTGCCAACATGGCTTTTAGTAAAGCTTTGTTTTGTGGTGGGTTTATTTCTTTACCATCTTTCATTGCATTCAATTTTTAAACAACAGGCTAAAGGTTTGTTTAGATATTCTTCACAACAATTGCGAATGTGGAACGAACTGGCAACTCTTTTTCTTATTATACTTGTAATGCTTGCTGTAGTAAAGCAGATGCTAAGTGTTGCCTGGGCAATTGCAGGACTTATTGCATTTGCAATCGTACTTATGATTGCAATTAAACTATATAAAAAGTTTAGGAAAGATTAATTCCACTTTCTTTACTGTTTTCCCCTTTTCGAAAAATTCTTTTCCCATAATCGTAATTCTTTTTTCTTTAGCCAATTGATTTTTGCTGCAACAAATAAAAAGATGAAATATTGCTTAGTTTACTTAATATTTTTTTTAATTGCTATACATATAAACGCTCAAACTCTTGAAAAAAAAATAGCCGATTCTCTGCATATTGGTTATTTGCCGGAAATAACATTAGTAGGTAAGGGCAGTAAAAGTGATTATCAACAAATGCCGGAAATTGTTGGCACTAATATTTATGCCGGAAAAAAATCATCGCTTATTGTATTGGATAATGTACAGGGCAATGTAGTAACCAATACTGTGCGCCAGGTGTTAGCTAAAATTCCCGGCATACACATTTGGGAAAGCGATCCCAGCGGAATACAGATCGGAATAGCGGCACGGGGATTAAGCCCTAACCGAAGCTGGGAGTTTAACGTTAGGCAAAACGGTTATGATATAGCAGCAGATCCTTTTGGCTATCCGGAGGCATATTACAATCCTCAGTTACAAGCAGTACAAAGAATAGAGATCGTTAGAGGGCAAGGTTCATTACAATACGGGCCTCAGTTCGGGGGGTTGGTTAATTATATTCTACGCAATGGTAGTGAAATAAATAAAAAATTTGAAATAGAAACGCAGCAAACATTAGGCGGCAAGGGCTTATTTAACAGTTACAATGCAGTAGGGGGCACCACAAAAAAAATGCATTATTATTCTTTTTTCGATCATAGAAATGGTAATGGCTGGAGAAATAACAGTAGGTATTTTACCAATGCCGGTTTCGGAACCGTTACCTATAATTTTTCAGATAAATTTTCTTTAACGGCTGAAGGAATGCATTCTCACATTCGCAGTCAGCAGGCAGGAGGCTTAACCGATTCATTATTTAATATAGATGCTAAACAAAGCTTTCGTAGCCGTAACTGGTTTGATATCACCTGGACCAACCCCGCTATAACAACTACTTACCAGCTTAATGAAAAAACACGGTGGACTGCTAAATTATTCGCAACCATTGGTGATAGAAACAGTGTTGGTTTTACTTCATCAATAACCGTAAAAGATGTTATTAATCCAACCACCGGTGCATACAGTAATAGGGTTTTAAACATAGACCAATATAGAAATTACGGTTTGGAGAGTAGAATGATTACCGATTATAAATTGGGAAAGATGAACAATACCTTTTCCGGCGGCTTTCGGTTATATACCGGAACTACGCATAGAAAAGCCGATGGAAAAGGAACAACGGGTAGTGGGTATGATATGACAGTAATTGGAAATTATCCCCGTGATATAAATTTTAAATCAAGGAATGCAGCTGCCTTTGTTGAAAATATTTTCAGAGTTACACCTAAGCTAATAATTATTCCGGGAGTTCGTTATGAGTGGCTGGAAGGCTCAGCATCAGGCAGAAACGGATATACTTCAACAGGAAATGAAACTATTCTGCAGAATATAAAACGCAGCCGAAATTTTTTACTTGCAGGTGTAGGATCTGAGTTCCATCTAACTAAAAGCACAGAAATATATGCTAACATTTCCCAGGCTTACCGGCCAATACAATTTGCAAACCTCCAGGCCCCACCAACAACAGATGTAGTGGATCCAAATCTTAAAGATGCTAAAGGATACAATGCTGATATTGGGTATCGTGGCAAAGTCAAAAATTTTCTCCAATTTGATATGAGCAGTTTTTATTTAAAATATAATAATCGAGTTGGCACTTTAACACCAACAGGTGCTACGTATCGCTTGATAACTAATGTAGGTAACAGCATCAGTAAAGGTTTGGAAAGCTTTGTGGAGTTTAATGTTATCAAAGCTTTCACTAAAGTAAAACATACCGATATAATTATTTTTGGTTCTTATAGTTATACTAATGCTAAGTATAGTGGTGATCACAAAGATGCCGCTACTAAAGGAAAAAGAGTTGAAAATGCCCCTAAAGATATTTTCAGGGGAGGGTTGTCTTTCGGGTATAAATATTTTTTACTTACAGGTCAATTAAGTTTTGTGGGCAAAACATTTAGCGATGCAAATAACACTGTGCAACCTACCACAAATGGACAGAACGGTTTAATTCCATCATACTCAATTACAGATATTACAGCAACCTATAAATTCTCTAAAAACCTGAATATTAAAACCGGCATTAATAATATTTTAGATGAAAGATATTTTACCCGTCGTGCAGGTGGTTATCCCGGTCCGGGAGTTTTACCGGGAGATGGAAGAAATTTCTTTATTTCTGTAGGGGCAAAGCTCTAAAAGGGAATTAATGAAACAGCAACTCACAGGGCTTTAATCCGGTGTGTTTTTTAAAGGCTGTAGAAAAATGAGAGATAGAGGAATAGCCGAGTAATGAGGAAACATCTGTTACACTTAATCCCTTTTCATACAAAAGATATTTTGCATGTTCCATCCGCTGGCTTTGGAAAAAATCAAAAATTGTGGTGCCATACATTTCTTTAAACCCTTTTTTTAAGTAACATTCGTTAATGGCAACTTTGCGGCTTAAAGCTTTGATGGTTAAGGGTTCGCTTATATGAAGCAATAAAATTTCCCTGGCTTTGGCTATCTTTTCCCTATCAGCTTCGTTTGCTAAAAACTTACAGGTGAACGAATCCTCTTTAGTGCCAACCATACATTCCATGCTATACAAAAGCAACATTTGCGTTTGAGCATTGATGTAAATATTTTCCAGACTGTCAGAGTAGGAATGATTCAGTAAAGCTTCCAATACCATTCTTGTTTTGCCGCAAAGTGGCATAATTTTGCTGAAGCTGGAGGTGTGTTTAAAATTTAATATATCATCAGTAAGGGTAGCTTGTTTAATACCTTTTACAAATTGAGACAGATGTGCCGGGGTAAATTTAAAACTTACCAGGTCCACAGTGTCAATCCTTTCTTCACAATTAATAGATTGGTGAAATTTACACGAATCGCATTCTGTATTTTTTGCCCTACAATATGTATTACCTGAAATACAAAATTTTAATTCAAGATGATTTTCTTTTGATTCATCTTTCTTAAAATGATAAACCATCATTCCGCTATCATCGATATTTGTTTGGGGTAATTTTTTAAATCTCTTTATGGTGTATTGAACTGAACCTGGTATCATCTGTTCCTTTTCCTGTAACAATAAATTTTGTTCCTGAATCACAGGTTGCCATTGTGCAATTGATAGTATATCGTGATGTTGATCCATTGTTTAGGTGAATGCAAATATAAACAACCTAAAGTTCGGTTTTGTAATGATAATGTCATGCTATTGTAAACTAAATCCACAACAACCTACTTAAAAATCTCCTGGTAATGCTGCAAAAAAAGATGTGTTTAAAACTATTTATCAGGGCTTAAAAAAGAAGGTTTACTCGCTTGGAATTTAGGTACTTCCTCTTATTTTTTGTAAGTTTGCATGATTCACAATTTTTTAGTTTTTAAAGGATTCCCCACAAGTTATGAGCACAGAAACAGCAGTAGAAATTCCGGAAATTTTAACTACTGACACTAACGGCTATGGAGCCGATAGCATACAGGTTTTAGAGGGTTTGGAAGCGGTTAGAAAAAGGCCTGCAATGTACATTGGTGATATTGGCAATAAAGGCTTGCATCATCTGGTATATGAAGTGGTTGACAACTCAATTGATGAAGCATTAGCAGGTTATTGCAAAAATATTACGGTCAATATTAATGAAGATAATTCCATCACCGTTCAGGATGATGGCAGAGGTATCCCTACGGGTATGCATACTAAAGAAAACCGCAGCGCTTTGGAAGTAGTTATGACTGTTTTGCATGCCGGCGGAAAATTTGATAAAGATTCTTATAAAGTAAGTGGCGGATTACATGGTGTGGGGGTTAGTTGTGTAAATGCATTAAGTTCAAAATTGCATGTTGTTGTAGATCGTGATGGTAAAAGATTTGAACAGGAGTATGCAACAGGGATTCCTAAGTACCCGGTTCGGGAAATTGGTAATAGCGATACACACGGAACCTGCGTACAGTTTTGGCCCGATACCAGCATCTTTATTGTTTCAGTATATAACAGGGAGATTTTAGAAGGTCGTTTAAGAGAATTATCTTTTTTAAACCGGAAGATCACCATCATTTTAAATGACCTGAGAGAAAAAGATGAAGATGGGAATACTTATTCAAAAACATTTTACAGCGAAGGCGGGATAGTTGAATTTGTGGAGATGCTTGATAAAAATGCAAACCGCCATCCGCTTTTACCAAAAGTTATTTATTGTGATAGTCATGATACCAATAGCAATGTAATGGTTGAAGTTGCAATGGTGTACAATACAGGATACCAGGAACATTTGTTCAGCTATGTAAATAACATTAATACTATCGAAGGTGGTACACATGTAGCAGGCTTTCGCCGTTCTATAACAAGAGTTTTTAAAAGCTATGGGGAAAAAGAAGGGATGTTTGAAAAAGCCAAAGTGGAAATTGAAGGTGATGATTTCCGTGAAGGGCTTTCTGCTATCATCTCAGTAAAAGTACCGGAACCACAATTTGAAGGTCAAACAAAAACTAAATTAGGAAATAGTGAAGTAATGGGTGTAGTAGATACAACCCTTAGCCGTGTTCTTGTGGCGTATTTAGAAGAGAATCCAAAGGATGCTAAAACAATAATTCAAAAAGTAATATTAGCTGCACAAGCTAGAGCCGCCGCCAAAAAGGCAAGAGAAATGGTTCAGCGCAAAAGCGTTTTAACCGGAGGAGGGTTACCCGGTAAACTTGCTGACTGCAGTGATAAAGACCCGTTCCGTTGCGAATTATTTTTGGTTGAGGGAGATTCTGCAGGTGGCACAGCAAAGCAGGGAAGAGACAGAAGTTATCAGGCTATTCTCCCTTTACGGGGTAAAATATTGAACGTTGAAAAAGCAATGGAGCATCGCATATACGATAATGAGGAGATAAGAAATATGTTTACTGCTTTGGGAGTGAAGATCGGAACACCTGAAGACCCTAAGGCTTTGGATATTTCAAAGCTTCGCTATCATAAATTAATTATAATGACTGATGCGGATGTTGATGGAAGTCACATTGCAACCCTGATACTCACTTTTATATTTCGTTATATGAAGGAACTGGTGGAGCAGGGATATGTTTATATTGCTCAGCCGCCTCTCTATCTTATAAAAAAGGGAAAGGAGCAAGCCTATGCCTGGGATGATGAAGACAGGAAAGCTTTTGTTGAAAAATACGCCAATGGAAAAGAAGATACCGTACATGTTCAGCGATATAAAGGATTGGGAGAAATGAACTCTGAACAACTTTGGGAAACCACTATGGATCCCTCTACAAGAACATTAAAACAGGTTACTATTGACAGCGCTGCAGAAGCTGATCGGGTTTTTAGTATGCTTATGGGAGATGAAGTTCCTCCGAGAAGAGAGTTTATTGAGACGCATGCAAAGTATGCAAAAATCGATGTGTAGCATTCTCGCCTGGCACATTAATATCTTACGTTTTTACGCAATAATTATTCTTATTGTTTCTATCGCTAACAATCTAAAATTTGTGTGGAATAAAATTTTAGCTGTATTTACGTATAAAAAACTACATTTGAATATACCACGGCATAGATAGCAACTGGTTAAACATTATTTATTAACTATAAAACAATACAAAATGTCATCAAAAATGTTAACAGCTTATTGCATGAAGACAAAAGAGAAAAATTGCCCAATGCATAACGCAGTGATAACTAAAACTTCACGTGGAGGCTATATGGCCCAGGGTGATGATGGTAAAGGAAATAAAATGACGACTATGCTTAGCGAAGCAAATGCACTTCAGGCTGTTAAAGACGGGGTAGCTAAGAAAAGCTGGTAGGTTTTTATTAAATTTTAATATAGCGATACTGATACTGTGTCGCTATTTTTTTTATTTAAATTACTAAATAATTTAGTAATTTCATACTAAAATAATAGTGGATGGATACTAAATCTTTAGTTCAAATGCCAGGTTACAGGTACAACGAGTACTGTTGATTTTAAATCCACATGAAGATTTGCGCAATAAAATAATTTACTTAAAAAATGTTTTTGCAGAGAAATATAAAACAACCTACGCAAAATTTGGTCAGCCTCATATCACGCTGATAAATTTTATTCAATTCGAAATGATGGAAGAGAAGATTGTAAACAGGCTAAAAACAATTGCTATGGGCTACCATCCTTTCAAAGTTGAATTGAAAGATTTTGGAAGTTTTCCCAGCCATACAATATTTATAAATATTGATTCACAGCTTCAGGTTAAAAATTTAGTGAAAGAATTGAGACCTGCTCAACAATTAATGACATTGAATAAAGATAACAAGCCTCATTTTATAGATATGCCTTATTTAACTATTGCAAGAAAATTAGTGCCCTGGCAATATGAAAAGGCATGGCCGGAGTATAGTAACCTGCACTTTACAGGCCGTTTTATTGCTGATAGTATGTTACTGATAAAGCGAGAGGTGGGTGAAAAAAAATATCAAATCGTTCAGCGTTTTGAATTTATGAATCTACCTGTTGCTACAAAACAGGGGGAGTTATTTATTTAGTCATCAAACAAAATTTAATTATGTCCAATCAATTGCCGCAGGATCATTTCAAGGTTGCTGCACAGCAAAGGGAAGAAGATGATCAGTATTTAGCAGGACGTGGAGCACAGTTCAATACAAAAAATAAGTTCTTAAAAAATCAAAGTGTGAAAGAACATGTAGAAGCTATTGACGATTGGGAAGTGGCAAACACGGGGACACAATATATAGAACAGGAAATAAAAAGTATTGTGAACAAAGTGGAAAGCCCTGACCTGAGCATGATGTATAGCATGAATCCTTATGCAGGTTGTGAGCACGGCTGCATTTACTGTTATGCCCGCAATGTGCATGAATACTGGGGCTACAGTGCAGGTCTTGATTTTGAGAGAAAGATAATTGTAAAGATGAATGCGCCGCAAATGCTAAGGAAAACTTTAATGAATAAAAACTGGGATGGGTCGCATCCTATAATGCTTAGCGGCAATACTGATTGCTATCAGCCTGCTGAGCAGAAGTATAGGTTAACAAGAGGCTTGCTGGAAGTGTGTAATGAATTCAATCAGCCTGTAGGTATTCTTACAAAGAATTCATGGATAATAAAAGACAAAGACATATTGCAGGAAATGGCAAAAAAAAGATTGGTGTCGGCTATGGTATCTGTTACTTCATTTAATGAAGACCTGCGAAGAGTAATGGAACCCAGAACCACCACAGCCAAACAAAGATTAAAAGTGATAGAAGAGTTAAGCAGTGCAGGCATACACATGGGCATTATGATGGGACCAATGATACCCGGTTTGAATGAACACGAGATGCAAAGAATAATGAAAGCAGGAAAAGATGCAGGTGCAAAATTTACTGCTTACACTTTCATCCGTTTGAATGGTGCTATTAAATTTTTATTTCACGACTGGCTGTATAAAAATTTCCCGGACAGAGCAGATAAGGTTTGGCATATGATAGAAGATAGCCATGATGGAAAAGTAAATGACACAAGGTGGGGCGTGAGAATGCGTGGCGAAGGAAGCATAGCAGAAATGGTAAGACAACAATATAAAAAATACGGCAAGCTCTATGGAATGAATGAAGAGCGCTGGGAGCTTGATACAACAAGTTTCAGAAGGCCTGGAGAGCAAGGGAGGTTGTTTTAAAAGAACATATTTTTATAATTCAAATAAAAAGAATGATTAAGAATAAATTCGGCGGCAGTTGGACAGAAGAAAAAATGAAAATAGTTGTCGCTTATGCCAAAGCTTATTTAACAATCATGAATAAACAAACTTGGGCTAAGACAATTTATTTTGATGGCTTTGCTGGTTCTGGAATTATTGCAATGGGAGAAAAAGAAGAAATAAAAAAGGGAACGGCTTTAAGAATTTTAGACATTTTAGAACCGAAACCCTTTGATATTTATTACTTCGTTGAACTGAATGAAGAACACAAAAAAGAATTAGAAAAAAATGTTCAAGAAAATTACTTTGGTAGAAATGTGCATGTTGTTAAAGCAGATGCAAACAATAAATTAATTAAAATGGCTGAATTTTTAAAAGCCAATAAAAGTTATAGAGCTTTATCTTTTATTGACCCTTATGGAATGGCGATAAATTGGGAATCTATAGCAGCCTTAAAAGATTTAGGAGTTGATTTGTGGATCTTAGTTCCTACTGGTATTGGACTAGGGAGAATGCTTAAGAATAATGGAGAAATATCGGAAAGCTGGTATGCAAAACTTGAGAAGTTTTTGGGTTTATCTAAGGAAGAAGTTAAACAGCACTTTTATAAGACTCAAGAAATAAATACTTTATTTGGAACAGAAACAATTATTGAAAAACAGAAAAATTCAATTAATAAAGCAGGTGAACTATATCGAGATCGTCTAAAAACAATTTAAATATGTTTCAGAATCATTTGTAATGAGAAACACAACTAATTCAATTATGTATCATTTTATGATGGCTACAAATAATCCAAACGCTCTAAAAATTGCAAATGAAGTTATAAAACCAACTTACAAATTATAATTATGGCACAATCAAGTATTGAATGGACAGAGATGACATGGAATCCAACCACGGGCTGTAACAAAATTTCAGCAGGTTGTAAATACTGTTATGCAGAAGTTATGACAAGGCGTTTGCATGCAATGGGCATTGAAAAATATAAAGATGGATTTAAAGTAAGAGTTCATGAGGATGCTTTGGATGTTCCTTATACTTGGAAGAAACCAAAAGTTGTTTTTGTAAATTCTATGAGTGATCTTTTTCATCCGGAAGTTCCGTTTGAATTTATTCAGAAAGTTTTTGGAGTGATGAATAATACACCACAGCACACATACCAGGTACTAACTAAGAGAGCAGAAAGGTTGTTTGAACTGCATGATAAATTAAACTGGACAAGTAATATTTGGATGGGAGTATCTGTTGAAAATGAGAAAGTGAAAAGTAGAATTGATTATTTAAGAGCGACAAATGCGAAAACAAAATTCCTTTCCTGTGAGCCATTAATCGGTCCATTATCTAATATGGATCTTACAAATATTAACTGGGTAATAGTTGGAGGTGAAAGTGGTAGAAAGTCAAGACCAATGGAAGAATTGTGGGTGTGGGATATTAAAGATCAATGCAGAGAACAGGAAGTTGCATTCTTCTTTAAACAATGGGGTGGTGTAAATAAAAAGAAGTCAGGAAGAGAGCTGGCAGGGATGACATACAATGAAATGCCTTATAAAGCTGCATAACTATTAGTTCTTAAAACTAAAATGTATGGTCTGCCATTTGCAGACCTTTTTTCATGAGCAAACTTAAACTTAAGGGCAAAGAACTCAGAGTCATTGGCTTTCCCGAAGGTCCGGTAATTAGCATTGCAATGAATGTGACGGAGAAAAATTTTAAACAGGAGGATAAATCAGAAGCATTGCAGTTATTAAGACAAGTTCTTGATAACCCAAAAAAATACTTTGAAGATGAAACGCTTGGTAAAATTGCTGAATTGCTTTTACCGAAAGATGTAATTGAAAATGTTGAGATACCGCTTAATAAAATCAGTGTTGATTTTAATGTTTTTGGGTGTGATTATATTGAAGCTGGTGCATTAGACCAAATGAATGCTGCAACGAAATTACCCATTGCTATTGCCGGCGCTTTAATGCCCGATGCTCACCAGGGTTATGGTTTGCCGATCGGTGGAGTATTGGCAACAGAGAACGCTGTGATACCTTATGGTGTTGGTGTTGACATTGGTTGCAGAATGTGTTTATCCATTTTTGATATTCGTCCGGAGGAATTGGAGACAAGGCAAAACTATTTTGCAAGAGAAATAAGTGAGAACACATTGTTTGGTGCAGGCAAGGAGTTCAAGAAGTCTTCTGAGCATGCAGTACTAGAGAGAAAAGAATTTTATGAGATCGGTTTGTTGAGGCAATTGCAAAGCAAAGCGGCTGCTCAATTAGGTTCATCCGGTTCAGGAAATCATTTTGTGGAGTTTGGAATTGTTGATCTGGATGATGAGAATGAAAATAGTGCTATTAGTTTTCTTGGAATACCAAAAGGACAATATGTCGGCTTACTTTCCCATTCTGGCTCAAGAGCGTTGGGTGCAAACATTGCCAACCACTTTACAAAAATCGCTAAGCAAAAACGGTTTCTTCGTAAAGAAGCAGCTAATCTTTCATGGCTTATGTTGGATGAAGAAGAAGGAATTCAATATTGGAAAGCGATGAATCTTGCTGGTGATTATGCAAGTGCCTGTCACCATATAATACATGAAAAAATTGCAAAGCAAATTGGTAAGCCATTAAAGATGGTAGAGAACCATCACAACTTTGCATGGAAAGAAATGTATAAAGGCAAAGAAGTTATTGTTCATCGTAAAGGTGCAACACCTGCAGGTAAAGATGTGCTGGGGATAATTCCGGGCAGCATGACTGCCCCGGGCTTTATTGTAAAAGGCAAAGGAGAAGCCGCTTCTTTAAATTCGGCATCTCATGGCGCCGGAAGAAGAATGAGCAGAACCGCTGCAATGAAATCTATTACTCAAAATATTTTAAAGGAAGAGTTGGAAAAACATAATGTAAAACTTATGGGAGGGGGACTGGATGAGGCTCCGCAAGCATATAAAGACATTGAAGTGGTGATGCAATCACAAAAGCAATTAGTTGATGTAGTAGGTAAGTTTTATCCTAAAATTGTAAAGATGGATGGATAAAGAAGATTGCAATTTGTAGTTTATAGTTTGTAGTTTTAATTATATGGATGTTAGGGCTTAAAGTGGTTGAATAAAACTATCTATTCCTCATAATCTTTTAATGAAAACGGTTGCCGACGACATAAAGGAAGTTTTTCTTTCTTACAAAAATATACCCGTAACATCGGTTGAAAAGCTGCCTCAATCGGGTGGTGACAGGGTATATTTCCGGATACGAAGTAACGATGGATCATACATTGCCACCTATAACCATAACATTAAAGAGAATGAAACTTTCTTAAAATTTAGTGCGCATTTTAAAAAATGTGATGTCCCTGTTCCGGAGATTTTAAAAATAAATGAAGACAGGACAATGTATATACAGCAGGATTTTGGTGATGAATCCCTGCTGACAAATCTTGAGCTCCACGGGCATACGGCTTTCATTTATAGTTTATTTCAAAAAAGTTTAAAAAAACTTGCAGCGTTGCAGGTAGAAGGCCATAAAGGGCTGAATTATGAATGGTGTATAACATCAAAAGAATTTGGCAAGCAGGCAATAATTAGTGACCTGTTATATTTTAAATATTATTTTTTTGATACCCTTAAAATACCATATGATAAAGAAAAACTAATCGACGATTTTGATGCTTTGGGAAATTATCTTGCAAGAGTTGAGCATAAATATTTCATGTTTCGGGATTTTCAGAGCAGAAATATAATGGTAAAAAATAAAGAGATCTATTTTATAGATTACCAGGGGGGAATGCATGGTGCATTGCAATATGATGTAGCATCTTTGCTTTGGCAGGCTAAAGCAGAATTGCCTAATGAATGGAAAACCGGACTGTTGGTGTATTACATGGAATGCGTGGAAGAGATATTACAAAATTCGATTGACCGTATCCGTTTTGTAAGTCAATATAACGGGTATGTTTTGATAAGAATGTTACAGGTATTAGGGGCCTACGGTTTTAGGGGTTTGTTTGAAAGAAAGGCGCATTTTTTAACAAGCATTCCCCTGGCTTTAAAAAATATGAAATGGTTTTTGGAGAATAAAAAAACGGGTATTGTTCTTCCTGAATTTGAACGTGTATTGGCTTTAATGGTTGAAGATGAAGTTGTCCATCGTTTTGAGCCATTGCAGGCAACAGTATCCACGCCATTAGTTGTAAAAGTTAATAGCTTTTCTTACAAAAAAGGTATTCCAAAAGATACAACAGAAAATGGCGGCGGCTTTATTTTCGATTGCCGGGGAATTTTAAATCCCGGAAGATTTGAAGAGTTTAAAGCATTTAACGGAAGAGATAAATCAGTGAAAGATTTTTTAGAACAGCAAACAAAAAATGGAGGAATTTTTAAATAATGTTTATAACCTCGTTGATATATCTGTAGAGGATTATATTAAAAGAGATTTTAGTTCATTAATGGTAAGTTTTGGTTGTACAGGCGGCTGCCACCGCAGTGTATATGCGGCAGATGCTTTAGTACGTCACCTCCGAAATAAATTCGGCGTAAAGATTGAACTAAATCATATAGAGCAAAAAATTTCAGAGATCCATCCAAAAATTCACGCCTGATGAAAGCAATGATCCTGGCTGCAGGTTTAGGTACCAGGCTCAAGCCTTTTACGGATGAGCATCCAAAAGCACTGGCAACAATAAATGGTAAATCATTACTCCAACGAAATATTGAATACTTGGCCTCTTTCGGCATTACTTACGTTATCGTAAATGTTCACCACTTCTCCGAACAGATAACTGATTTAATAAAAAAAAATAAAGGCTTTGGAAGTAACCTAACCATCTCTGATGAAAAAGATGAAGTTCTGGAAACAGGTGGCGGGCTTATGAAGGCGAGGCCGTTCTTTCAAAATAATGAGCCTTTCGTTTTAATGAATGTTGATATACTAACCGATATGGATATTAGTAAAATGATGGAGCAACATAATTCTTCAAAAGTATTGGCAACATTAGCAGTAACAAACAGGACAACCTCCCGCTATTTTCTTTTCAATGAATTGGAAGCGTTGTGTGGCTGGAGAAATATAAAAACAGGCGACCAAAAAATAAGCAGGGAATCCCCGGAATATTTTCAGAAAGCTTTCAGCGGGATACATATCATTTCGCCTGCAATCTTTCCCCTAATAAAAATGACAGGAAAATTTTCTATGGTTGATGTATACCTGCAACTTTGTAAAACACATACCATAATGGGTTTTGATCACAGTACATCAAAATTTATTGATGTTGGAAAACCCGAAAGTATAGCAATAGCTGAGGAGATATTTTCATAATATATGGGTACGCTTACTATAAATAACCAAGTTTGTTGTCTTTGCTAAATTATTGAAATAACGAGGAGTTGATATTTGAATAGCTAATGCCTACAAAATTTAATTTTTTATTTCTTTTTATCAAACAATTCACTCTTTGCAACCACTTTCACTTTATCCTTGCTTTTTAAAGTTTTGCTTACCACATCGTATGGTCCTGTAATTACTTCATCGCCTTCAATTAAGCCTCCTAAAATTTCTATATAATTTATATCCTGGATATCAGTTCTAACTTTTGTTTTCTTTACTGTTCCATCTTTTTGTAAAATAAAAACCACTTCCTCAAGTTCATCCGCATCTGTACTTGTTTTTTCATTTGAATTTATTTCATCCTTACTTTTTATGGAGGCAAAACTTGTTGCTGTGGCACTGTCATTTTTATCTCTTGTGGTAACTGCATTAATAGGAACCGCTAATCTATTCTCGTGTGTTTTTGTTTGTATGTCAGCGCTGGCACTCATGCCAGGCCTAAAGGGAAAGCTCCTGGGTTTAGAAGGATCCATTAAATCAGCATAAGATTCAGGAAGAAGGCTAATGTAAACTTTATAATTAGTTACATCGGTTCCGGTACTTGTTTGCAATGATGCAGCTCCATTATTACTGCTGGCTATTTGTGTAACAATTCCTTTAAATTTCCTGTTGTTGTATGCGTCAACTTCAACCATTGCACTATCGCCCAAATGAATTTTTGGAATATCATTTTCGCCAACATCCACCCTTACTTCAATTTTTCGCAGATCAGCAATACGCATCATTTCTGTTCCTGCCATCATGGAGCTCCCCACAACTCTTTCTCCCTTTTTTACACTTAATAAACTTACAACCCCGTCCATAGGCGAAACCAACGTTGCACGGCTGATATCTTTATTTGCTTTTGATAATGCGGCTCTTGCGCTTTGCACACCTGCTTTGCTGCCAAGTATGCTTTGTTTGGCAGCATTAAAATTAGCCTGTGCAGATTTGTAAGCTGCGTCAGCGGTATTAAATTCACTTTGGGAAATAACTTTTTCATCAAACAACTGCTTCTGCATGTCATAAGTTTTCTTTGCCTGTTCAAGTTGTGCTTTCATTGCTTCAATAGATGCTGAAACATTGGCAACCTGAGCCTGTTGTTGATTTACAACCGCAGATGCCTGATCTCTTTGCGTAGCATATATG
>JBPCQG010000208.1:0-4808 GCA_050998315.1 Chitinophagaceae bacterium | reverse complement strand
ACTGAAAAAATAGTGGCTCAGCCTTACAATATTCGTCAAGATTTAATCAGCAGATGGGAAAATAAAAAAAATTAATTGAAATTTTAAGACCCTTTTTTATAGATCGTCTATTTACAGGAATACCCTTTTCAAATTCTTTTTAATTACAACCCACTATTTACAACATGCCTGCCGGCACCTCTATTTTTTGATCTCCTCGTAATCTATATAATCTTCTTTTTTTGCAGGCTCTTGTGAAGTTGTTTTAGCCTCTGAATTTTGTTGTTGATTAAACGTATTCATTTGATCCTGCATTTTGTTATGCATTTCACCAAATTGCTTTTTAACCTTTTTTGATGTCTGATAAATAGGTATTATAAAATCAAAAATAAGTTTATATAAAATGTACAATAAAAATAGCTCACCTGCTAAACGGATAATATTCATCATGCAAAAATATTGCTTTAAATCAAACGCAATATTTTCGAACAAATATTTAACTAAATCCCACTCTCCGCTTGTGAAGAGGGGTAGGGGTAAGGAAATAATTTGGAGCCTAAACACTAATTACTTTATATTTGCACCAGATAAAGAAATAATGAAAGGGAACGGCATCGTTCCCTTCTTCTTTTCTCAAAACTATAGAAAAAGGGTTAAATGATTTCGGATACCAAACAAAAAGCCATTGAGGATTTTGTGAATGCGCAGTTAACGGGCAGCGAAGATATTTTTTTGGTAGAAGTAAAAGTTATTCCGGGCAATAACATAAAGGTTTTTCTGGACGCTGATGAAGGAATAACAATTGAAAAATGTATTAAAATAAACAGGGCATTGTATAGCCAGATAGAAGAATCAGAATTATTTCCAAATGGGGATTTTTCTTTAGAAGTCTCTTCACCCGGTATTGATGAACCTTTAAAACTTCAGCGGCAGTACAAAAAAAATATTGGCAGAATAGTAGAGATTACAATGATTGACGGTACAAAGAAAGAAGGAAAATTATCAATAGTAAATGATGATGAAATAGTTATCGAAGAAAAAACAGGGCAGGGAAAAAAGGCAGTTATTAAAACAACAAATATTTTATTTAATCAGGTTAAGCACACCAAAGTGCTGGTGACTTTTTAAACACCATATTGTATGGCAAGTATTAATTTAATCGATTCCTTCCAGGAATTTAAAGACGCTGAAAACATTGACAGGCCCACACTTATGAAGGTGATGGAGGATGTTTTTAAAACGCTGATCCGTAAAAAATATGGCTCAGACGAAAATTTTGATGTTATTGTAAACGATCAGAAAGGTGATCTTGAAATTTTCAGGAGAAGAACGATTGTAGACGACGATGATCTTTATAACACTCTTACTGAAATTGAGTATAAAGATGCGATTAAAATTGAGCCTGATTACCAGGTTGGTGAGGAATTGTATGAGGAAGTCGATATTCAAAAGGAGTTTGGAAGGCGTGCAATTTTAGCGGGAAAGCAAACCCTGGCAAGCCGTATCAATGATCTTAAAAAGAATATCTTAATTAAGAAATACGAAGATAGGGTAGGTGATATTGTGAGCGGTGAAGTTTACCAGGTATGGAAAAAAGAAATTTTATTGCTTGATGAAGAAGGTAATGAAATGATCCTTCCCAAATCAGAACAGATACCTTCCGATTATTTTAAAAAGGGCGAAAGCATTCGCGCCGTTGTTAAAAAAGTGGAATTAAAAAACAGTCAGGCTGTTATCATTGTATCAAGAACAGACATTTCTTTTCTTGCCAAATTATTGGAAATTGAAGTGCCCGAAATTTTTGATGGATTGATAGTCATTAGAAAAATTGTGAGGGACCCGGGTGAAAGGGCTAAGGTTGCCGTTGAAAGTTTTGATGACAGGATTGACCCTGTGGGCGCATGTGTTGGTATGAAGGGTAGCCGTATTCATGGAATAGTTCGTGAATTAAAAAATGAAAATATTGATGTTATAAACTGGACGAATAATCAACAGCTATTAGTACAGCGTTCTTTAACGCCTGCTAAAATTACCAGCATGGATATAGATAACGAGACCAAACATGCAAATGTTTATTTAAAGCCTGACCAGGTTTCCCTGGCAATTGGGCGCAGAGGAGTTAATATAAAACTTGCCTGCGAATTAACAGGTTTGGAAATTGATGTATTCCGTGATAATGAAGGAGATGTTGAGGAATTTGATATTGATCTTGATGAATTTAGTGATGAGATTGAATCATGGATTATTGATGAATTAAAAAGAGTAGGTTGTGACACAGCAAGGAGTGTAATTGAGCTTACAAATGAAGAATTAGAGCGCCGAACTGACCTTGAAAAAGAAACAATTGCAGAAGTAAAAAGAGTGTTAGCTGAAGAATTTAAAAAGGAATAACATTCTTTGGGTCATTGGTCAATAGTCATTATGTAAACACATTGACCTAATGACAATAAAAGAACAATAAAATATTTAGACTAAAGAGTAAGAATGTCAGAAGTAAATACACCACGATTAATGGCGGCAGCCAAGGAGTTTAATATAGGTACGAGTACTTTAATGGAATTTCTTGTGTCAAAGAATTTTAATACTGATGAACTGAAGCCCAGCACAAAGCTTACAGAAGATATGTACCGTGTTTTACAAACAGAATTCCAGCAGGATAAAGCAGCTAAACAAAAGGCTGAGCAGATTGATCTTCCTAAAAACGCGGTAACAGAATCAAAGAGAAAAAGGGATGAAGAAGATCTTTCAATAAAGAAAAAAGAAGCAGCAAAAATTAAAGAAACACCACCACCGGCAGAAGAAATTAAAGAAGTAATAAAAGAAACTCCTCAACCAGAGCCGCCGCCGCCAACGCCTGAAATAACAAAAATTGAAGTTGCGGAAATAGAACATCCTAAAGTAATTGATAAGATAGACCTAAGTACTATAGATTCATCTACAAAACCAAAAAAAGGTAAAACAGAAAAAAAAGTAGACACTGAGGAAAAATTAAAAGAAGCCCCTGTAAAACGTACTAAGAAAAAAGCAGAAGCAGCGCCCGAGAAAGAAGAAATAAAGCCTGAGGAAATTATTGAATCTCAAAAAGATGAGGTGCCGATTATTGAAAATATTAAAGCTGATAAATTAGAAGGTCCTAAAATTATGGGTAAAATTGAATTACCCGTGGAGAATGAACCCAGACCCGTGGATGAAAAGCGCAAACGTAAGCGCATTCCTGTGGATCAAAAAAAAGTAGGAAATGCACCTTCTAATTTTCAACGTGGACCTTCTCCGGGACAAGGGCAAAGACCTCCAAGTCCTTACCAGGGTAATCGTCAGCAAGGCGCTGGTGGTGGCAGATTTAACAGAAATGCTCCCACAGTTGCCCGACGTGATGATAAAGAAATTGATCAAAAAGAAATTCAGGATAAAATAAGGGAGACGCAAGCCAAACTTGCGGGTTCAGGAGGACGTGGAAAAAGCCTGAAAGCAAAATATAGAAAAGCAAAAAGAGATGAGGCTGCAGATATGCAAACCGGCGAAATAACACCGGATAATAAGTTGCAGCTCACAGAGTTTATTTCTGTAAGTGAATTTGCAAACCTTATGGATGTAAGTTTTGCTGATGTTATTAGTAAATGTATGGGTCTTGGAATCATGGTTTCTATTAACCAGCGTTTAGAGGCAGATGTTATCGAGTTAGTGGCTGGTGAATTTGGCTACGAAGTTGAATTTATCGGCATTGATGATGAGGCCGAATTGGACGAAGATGAAGAAGAGGATACTGCCGAAGATCTTGTTCCCCGTCCTCCGATAGTAACAATTATGGGTCACGTAGATCATGGTAAAACATCTTTACTGGATTATATACGTCATGCAAATGTTATAGCAGGTGAAGCAGGTGGTATTACACAGCATATTGGTGCATACGAAGTGATGTTAAAAGATGGTAAAGCAATTACATTTTTAGATACACCAGGCCACGAAGCATTTACTGCAATGCGGGCCCGCGGAGCAAAAGTTACAGATATAGCTGTAATAGTAGTTGCTGCTGATGATGCAGTAATGCCTCAAACGAAGGAAGCTATTTCCCATGCGCAGGCAGCGAATGTTCCTATGATATTTGCCTTTAATAAAATTGATAAAGAAGGTGCTAATCCTGAAAAAATTAAAGAACAATTATCAGGAATGAATATTCTTGTGGAAAGCTGGGGTGGTAAATACCAAAGCCAGGAAATAAGTGCAAAAAGCGGTTTAAATGTGGATGAGCTTCTTGATAAAATATTATTGGAAGCCGAACTGCAGGATCTGAAAGCCAATCCGTCAAAGGGCGCCACCGGAACAGTAATTGAAGCCTCACTTGATAAGGGGCGTGGATATGTTGCCACCATTTTAGTACAAAACGGAACGTTGAGACAAGGGGACCTTTTGGTATCGGGTCAAAATTATGGAAGGGTGAAAGCAATGTTCAATGAACGTAATCAAAGAACTGAAGAGGCCCCGCCTGCCACACCTGTATTAATTTTAGGATTGAATGGCGCTCCGCAGGCCGGTGAAACTTTTAAAGTTTATGAAGATGAAAGCGAAGCAAAAGAAACTGCAAACAGAAGAGCACAAATTCTGCGTGAACAGGGTATAAGAGCTAAAAAACATATTACTTTAGATGAGATCGGTCGCAGGCTTGCATTGGGTAACTTTAAACAACTTAATCTTCTTATACGTGCTGATGTGGATGGATCTGTTGAAGCGTTAAGTGATTCACTGCAAAAACTAAGTACCGAGGAAATTGCTATAAGTGTTGTGCATAAAGGCGTAGGGCAAATTACAGAAAGTGACGTATTGCTGGCAAC
>JBPCQG010000150.1:0-4804 GCA_050998315.1 Chitinophagaceae bacterium | reverse complement strand
AAAACCGTTTATGATTAATTTCAGGGTAAAAGACCTGGATGTTTTATTAGCAGAATTAAAGAAGGAAGGAGTTGAAATAGTTGGAGAAAAAGAAGAATATGAGTATGGAAACTTTGGGTGGATTATGGACCCTGAAGGAAATAAGATTGAGCTTTGGCAACCTATAGATGAAAAGCTCTGACATTAAAATTATTAATCAAATTAAATATTTGAAATGAAAAACTTTTTTAAAATTATGCTGCCGGTAATTTCATTTTTTTTATTCGCAGATGTGCTGGGGCAAAATAAATCTGTGTCAACAAAGAAGAAGCCAGTTGGCAACAATACTGTTGTAATAAAATTAACTGAAAGAAATTTTGGTTCACCTGCATCTGTTTCTGAAGTCACTGATATAATTGAATCCGATGCAGCTTACGAAAGCCTTAAGAATTTAATAGAAAATTACGGCGTAACCATTACTTACGCAGATAAAACTTTCAGAGCTAAAGAATCTTTAAAACGTGGTGACTTTATTGTTGCACTCAACTCAGCTTTAACTAATTTAAAAGGCAAAATGGATGCTGCAGCAATTGACACTACATTATTTAATACATACGATCGCAATAGAGCCGGGGCTTATCTTACCGGCGTTGCGCAGGTTAAAGACGTTTCTGAAAAGAGTATATATTACCCGGCTGCAAAATCATTAATTGAGCAATGGGGTATTGCAGCTCCTTTTGCACTTAATAAAACCCTGAATGCTAATTCAACAATGCCTGAAAAAGAAGTGTATGATATTTTACGGGTTGTACTCGGTTACAATTCCGCAGGAGTTAATCCATATTCATCAGCGATAAGCAGAAATAAATTTGCAGATGTTCTTAATAATGCTATTACTCAAAAGTTAACAGAAATAAATACGCTGCATAGTATGCAACAGGCAAAAAGAGACATAGAAAGAAAACAACAATTAGATTCCTTGCAACGAGTTGACAAGCTTCGTAAAGATTCAATTGCCAAAGAGATAGAAATAAGAAAACAGGAAGCTGCTAAAAAAGAAGCAGAAGCAAGAAATAAGCTAAAGGAGAAAAAGAAAAATTAAAATATATATTAACTCTAATCCTTACCAAAAAAAATGATTTATTATACTGTTTGTTTTTTATTCATAAGTAATCCCTGGGTAATACCTCTAAGAACAGTACCGACTTGATTTGTAACTACACCATATTTTAAAAAACTTAGAAGCGATTTTATATAGACATAATAGTGTTTGGGTTTGCTTTTATCAAAAGGATAAATATTCTTTCTTATAAAAAGATAATTTCTTAATCCTAAAATTTCTTTAGAATTTAGCTTCCTGTCTTTTGGTAAAAAATCCGGACCCAGGTTTTTTTCTGTTTTATGATACACGACGCTATCGCCAATTAAATATCCCGGGCCATAATTTCTTAGCCTGATAGTATATTCAAGATCATCATACCAGATAAACATTTTTTTTAAAGGATAATCCACAGATATAACAGCTTTTATGTTTATCAAAACTGATACAAAAGAGGAATAAATAACTTCTGAAGATTTTAAAGCAGGATGGTATTTTTCTTCGGGATGGTCAAACTTAAGCCGTGGTCGGTTCATGTTATGAAATGAATCATCTTTCCACAAAACCACACTGCATAAAAAAGAAGATGCTTTATTAAAATAAATACTGGAAACAAAAGCGTTCAAACTGCCGGGTGTTGCAATTGTATCATCATCCATGCACCACGCCCAGTCATAATTATTTTCAACCGCATATTTTAATCCGGTGTACTGCCCGCCCGTGCTGCCTTCATTTTGCTGTGTTATTACGGTAACATCGTTTTGAGATAAAAGATATTCCTCAGTACCATCAGTGCTGCCGTTGTTGATTATTAGAACCTTATCCGGCAGTCTGCTTTGCAATCTTAATGCTGTTATACATTCCTGTAGTAAGTTTAACCGGTTATAGGTAACTACAATAGCCACTATCTTCTCTGTCATGTATAATTATTTGAAAAACTTTTTTCAGGCTTTTTCAATGTGTATTCAATTAGTTACAAGTCTTTAATGTTAACTGCATCAAAATTAATTCGGGTAAAAAAAATTTCATTATTTATATTAATTATAAAAGTATCAATTTTTCAGGATGATGTTTGAGCTATTAATTTGCAAAAATTCTTATTAAGAATGCTTATATAAAGACGCCAATTAACTGAAGAGGCAAAAAAATATATCATTAAAAAGATTAAGGCAGTTGGATCCTTTGTAGAAATGGGCTTAAAGGCTGATATTACTATAAAGCAGTAAATTTAGTATCGCAAAATAGCAAACGGGTACATTTTAAATTATATTATTTTATCTAATTTTTAAAATTTGAATTGCCTGAATTTTTTTCTTGCTGATAAGTTGAAAAATCTACGACTGCTCATACTTGTTTTCTTAATCCCTTTTTGTACTAATGCACAAGTTCCCGCTTATTATAAACAGAGCAAGAGTTTTAATGAGGCTTTAAAAAATATAATTCATGATGTTGGTTTAGACAGTACCTGGGACGTTGGTGAAGATGGTAAAGAGCAAATTTCTTTTGCAGTAATTGATGTTACCGGAAAAAAGCCAGTATTTGGTGGAGTTAATTTTACAAATTTTATTTACCCGGCTTCTGTTTACAAAATGTATGTGGCAATGGAAATTTTAAAACAGGTCAGCAATAATGAGTATTCATTGTTCAGGCAATACATTGTCAGGTCTCCCAACGATGTGGACAGAGTAAGGGAAATAGGTTTTGATTCAAGACCAGTATTAAAGAACGGAGATACGGTTACCATAAATTATTTGCTTGATCTGATGATAACACGCAGTGATAATTCAGCAGCTAATTGTTTAATTGATATTGCAACAAGAAAACGTATTAACCAAACCATTCATGATAATGGCTGGCATGGGAGTGAGGTTACAAGAAAATTTTTAAAAAGAAAGTTTGAAGATCCCGGTTACGACACAATTAGATCAACAGTAACCAATGCTTTACATGCGGCAGATTTTATGTTCAAAATTTATAAAAACCAACTAGTTAATCCATGGGTAAGTATGCAATTGAAAGCATTGCTGGGAAGACAACTGGACACAACAAAACTTTCAACTGGTTTACCTAATACAGTAATGTTCTATCACAAAACAGGTTGGTGGAGTTATTATACCAATGATGTTGGCATTATTGACGACGGTAAAACAAAATATATAATTTCTCTTTTTACACCTGTGACAGAAGATGTAGTAAGACCAAAATTAAAAGAGTTTTCACGAAGGGTTTATAATCTTATCAATGAAATGCATAAATAATTATCTCCATCCATCTATTTTTATCTAACCTTATGCATTTCAATTTTGTTGACTAATTTCCGTTTCTCAAAAAATAAATTTTTTTTATGAAGTATACGTTATCATTCATTGCCATGTTTATTCTTTTAACAGGCAATCAGGCACTTTCACAAAAAAAAGTTACTGCATCTAAACAAAAAGGAATTGCAGATACAATAAAACAAGACAAGAAAGATCCATGGCAATCCACTTTCAGCGGATTAAAGTTTAGAAGTATAGGACCGGCACTTGTTTCCGGACGGATAGTTGATCTTGCAGTAAATCCAAAAAATATTTCAGAATATTATGTGGCTTCAGCAAATGGTGGAGTTTGGAAAACGACTAACGCCGGCGTAACATATACTCCGTTGTTTGATAATGAAGGATCCTGCTCTATAGGCTGCGTTGCCATTGACCCGACAAACACCAATGTAGTATGGGTAGGCAGCGGAGAAAATAATAACCAGAGAGTAGTAGGCTATGGTGATGGTGTTTATAAAAGTGAAGACGGCGGTAAAAGCTGGAAAAATGTAGGC
This sequence comes from Chitinophagaceae bacterium, assembly GCA_050998315.1. Classification (GTDB taxonomy): domain Bacteria; phylum Bacteroidota; class Bacteroidia; order Chitinophagales; family Chitinophagaceae; genus Ginsengibacter. The sequence goes on along the minus strand of JBPCQG010000150.1, from coordinate 914 downwards.
TTAAAATCGTCGGAGCATATTGGCAAAATTGCAATTGACCCCAATAACAGTGATATAGTTTTTGTAGCTGCTTATGGACCTTTATGGAGCAGTGGCGGGGAAAGAGGAATTTATAAAACGACTGATGGAGGGAAAACCTGGAAGCAAGTATTAAATGTTAGTGAACATACCGGGTTTAATGAAGTGATGATCGATCCCAGGAATAGTAATGTATTATATGCAGCAGCACATCAGCGCCAGCGAAAAGTGTTTACATATATTGGTGGTGGCCCGGAAAGTGCAGTCTACCGTAGCACAGATGCCGGTGTAACATGGAATAAAATAATGAAAGGCTTGCCCACAGATGTTGATATCGGCAGAATTGGTTTGGCAATAAGCCCCGTAAATCCTGATTATATTTTTGCAATTGTAGAAGCGGCAGATAATAAAGGTGGAGTATTTGCATCCACAGACCGTGGGGCAAGCTGGGAGAAAAGAGGGAATTTTAGTACCTCCGGAAATTATTACCAGGAAATTTTTTGCGACCCCAAAAACATTGAGAAAATTTATGCAATAGATACATATATGCAGGTTAGTACTGACGGTGGAAAAACCTTTCACAATCTCGGCGAAAAAAGCAAGCATGTTGATAACCATGTTATATGGGTAAACCCAAATGATACAAAACATATGCTGATAGGAAGTGATGGAGGATTGTATGAAACTTTTGACGAAGCTCAAAACTGGAATTTTAAAGCCAACCTGCCGATAACACAATTCTATAAAGTTTCGTTGGATAACAGTACTCCATTTTATTATGTATATGGCGGTACACAGGATAATTTTAGTTTGGGCGGGCCAAGCCGCACCAGGAGTGAAAATGGTATTACAAATAGTGATTGGTTTATAACTACCGGGGGTGATGGTTTCGAAAG
>JBPCQG010000425.1:0-8817 GCA_050998315.1 Chitinophagaceae bacterium | reverse complement strand
ATGGTTTGGCATTTTGTTGAAAAGAATCGTAATGACCAGGTAGACCGATTAACACTGGAGAAAACAGTAAAAGAACTTGAAGTAAAAACCATCAAGTCTCATATCAATCCTCATTTTATATTCAACTCATTAAACAGCATTAGAGCTTTGGTTGATGAAAATCCAGAGCGGGCACGACAGGCTATCACTGAGCTTTCCAATATTTTGCGAAGCAGTATGCAGGTGGAAAAAATGGAAACGGTGCCTTTGCATAAAGAGCTTGGCATAGTAAAAGATTATCTTGCTTTGGAGCAAATGCGTTTTGAAGAGAGATTAAAAGTAGAAATGAAGATCGATGAAGATACTTTGGAACAGCCTGTACCTCCGATGATGCTGCAGACCCTTGTAGAAAATGCCATTAAGCATGGAATAAGCAAAAGCATAAATGGTGGATTTGTAAAGATATGCTCTGATTTTACAAAGGATAATCATGAATTGGTTGTTCAAAACTCAGGACAATTAAATGGTGAAATAAATGAAGATGGATTTGGAATAAAATCTACACAGGATAGGCTCAGGTTTCTTTATCAGGGTAAAGCCCGTTTCGAAATAAAAAATATAAACGGCAACATGGTAGAAAGCAAAATTATTATGCCGGTTAAGTGGTGAGTAGTGAGTGGTGAATAGTGAATAATAATTACTAACTCACTACTGGCATTGGCAACTCACAACTGGCAACTCACAACTCATATATATGAAAGCTATCATTATTGATGATGAACGATTGGCTAGAAATGAATTAAAAAAGCTTTTACAGGAATTTCCTGAAGTGGAAATAATTGGAGAAGCTGCCAATGCAAATGAAGGTATTGATAAGATTGAAAGCCTTAGCCCTGACCTGGTATTTTTGGATATTCAAATGCCTGGAAAAACCGGATTTGATATGCTGACAGAATTGGAAAGAGCGCCGCATGTAATATTTGTAACAGCCTATGATGAGTTTGCCTTAAAAGCCTTTGAAGTAAATGCCCTTGATTACCTGATGAAACCGGTAGAGCCAAAACGCCTTGCAGATGCTTTAATGAAAGTGAAGCAAAAAGATGAAGAAGAAGATTTCTCTTCTTCAAATATAAGAACAGGCTTGTTAGGTGAACATGACCAGGTATTTGTAAAAGACGGTGAACGCTGCTGGTTTGTAAAGCTTTCTGAGGTTCGGCTTTTTGAAAGCGTAGGTAATTATGCAAAAGTATTTTTTGCGACTCACAAACCCCTTATTTTAAAATCGTTGAATTCACTGGAAGAAAGGCTTGATGATAAGGTTTTTTTTAGAGCTAACCGCAAACATATTGTAAACCTAAGAATGATAGACAAAATTGAACCTTACTTTAATGGAGGTTTACTATTAGAGTTACACGGAGGAGAAAAAGTAGAAGTAAGCCGCAGGCAGGCTGTAAAGTTTAAAGAGATGATGAGCCTTTGAGAAGTTATCAGTTAAAAAGAAATAGATTAAAAAGTATGAAAAGAATTTATATCCTGATCTTCTTTTGTGCGTTTGTAAAATTTGCCATTGCTCAAACTATTGATAAAATAATTACTTCCGCAGAGGTGGAAAGAATTGAGAAAATACTTTCATCTGACAGTATGGAGGGGCGAAAAGCTTTTACACCTGCAATTGATAAAGCCGCAGATTTTATTGCATCGGAATTTAAAAAGAACGGTCTGCAAAATTTTCATGGCTTAAATAGTCACCGGCAGGAATTCAGCATGATCAGAGCAAAATTTATTTCGGCAGAGGGAGCTTTTGAAGGTCAAATATTGGAATCTAAAAATATCCTGGCATTCACCACGCAGGCTGATCTTATAATTAATAATAATTCAGGTTTTGAAAAAATTATCTTCCCCCCAGATTCGAACTTTATCAGAAATGCACTTAAGTATATTGAGAGCGATAAAAATTATTTATTAATAGTTGATCCGGAAAACGCCAATAATTTTAATCGCTTAAAAAGATTTAAAAGAGAGGCGTTTAATAAAAATAATAGCGTTGTCTTTGTTTTATCGCCTGTTGATCCTGTAAAATATGATCTAACAATAAAACATGAACCGGCTGAGGTAAAACTGGCAAATGTTATTGGCATCCTTCCGGGGAAAAGTAAAAAAGATGAGTACGTTATTTTCTCCGGGCATTATGATCATTTAGGTATTGGCAAGCCTGATGCAAAAGGTGATTCAATTTATAACGGCGCAAACGACGATGCAGCAGGCACTACAGCGGTTATTATGCTGTCAAAATATTTTAGCCAGCTAAAAAATAATGAACGTACATTAATTTTTGTTGCCTTTACAGCCGAGGAAGTTGGGGGTTATGGCTCGGGGTATTTTTCAAGCCAATTAGATGCCGGCAAAGTTGTAGCCATGTTCAATATTGAAATGATTGGTACAGAAAGTAAATGGGGAACTAATTCAGCATACATAACCGGTTATGAAAGATCTGACTTTGGGAAAATTTTACAAGCCAATCTGGTAAATTCAAAATTTCATTTTGAACCTGATCCTTATCCAAAACAAAACTTATTTTACAGATCAGATAATGCAAAGTTGGCAAACCTTGGTGTTCCCGCCCATACTATTTCTACATCTAAAATGGAAGAGCCACCCAATAACGAACCTAATTATCACAAACAAAGTGATGAAATAGGAACACTTGATATGAACAACATGGCTGAAATTATTAAAGCAATTGCCATAAGTTCAAAAACAATTGTAAGTGGAAAGGATACACCATCAAGAGTTGAAAAAAGATAGCTGTCTCATAATTAAAATCCATTAAACCCTCACCGGCACAGAATGCACTGCAGCTGCCATATCTGAAATAAGGCTTTCATCTTTTTCAATAGCATTGCCAACAACTATTATATCAGCTCCGGCTTTACAATTCAGGTAAGCTTTTTCCGGATCAGTAATGCCACCACCAATAATTAAAGGAACAGAAATAGATTGTGAAACTTTTTCGATCATACTTTGGTTAATAGGTCTTTTTGCGCCGCTACCGGAATCCATGTAAATTAATTTCATGCCAAGCATTTCCCCTGCCATGGCAGTACACATGGCTATCTCATCTTTATCTGAAGGTAAGGGCGCTGCTCCTGAAATATATGAAACAGTTGTCGGTGCGCCTCCATCAATTACAATATACCCGGTGCTCATTATCTCCAGTCCGCTATTTTTTACAACCGGAGCGCTAATTACATGTTGCCCAATTAACAACTCCGGGTTACGCCCGCTTATCAATGAAAGATATAATAATGCATCAGCATATTTTGAAACCTGAGAAGGGCTTCCGGGGAAAAGTATTACAGGAATATTGCACGATCTTTTTATGTACTGTACACATTCATCTAAATAATTATAGATCACCAAACTTCCTCCAACCAAAAAATAATCAACTTTGGCAGCTGTGGCAAGGTCTATTAAGCGCTGCATTTTCTCATCATTAACTTTATCAGGATCTATCAAAACAGCAAACGATTTTTTGCCGTGCCGCTTTTTCTCTGTTAACGAATTATATATCCTGCTCATTATTTATATCCTGATTTGTATATGCAAAAATCTAAAAAATATTTTATCTTATTAAAATTAACGTAAATAATATTGCAACGGTTCCTATTCACTCAATACTTGATTAACTTTAATAGATGATAAATGTTTTAAAGGAAATAAAGTTTAAAACAGCAAGAAGTGGCGGCAGTGGAGGTCAAAATGTAAACAAGGTAGAAACAATGGTAGAAGGTTATTTTAATGTATCAGGTTCAGGATTACTTTCTATAGAAGAAAAAAAAATAATAACAGTTAAACTGGCAAATAAAATAACTGATGAAGGATTATTATTGGTAAAAAGCCAAACCGAGCGATCGCAGCTTGGCAATAAAGAAGAAGTAATAAGAAAAATAAATACGCTGATAAATCATGCTTTGATCAAGCCAAAAAAAAGAAAGCCAACAAAGCCATCCAAAGCAGCTAAAGAAAAAAGAATAGAATCAAAAAAGAAAAAGGGAGAAATGAAACTTACAAGAAAAAAAATTGTTTTTTAGACTTCAAACCTTTTACTTGCTGTCAGAACTCACTATTTCCTCTTGGCTTTAAGAGTTTCAAAAATTTGTTTTTGTTTTTCAACTTCTGACTGCTGATTTTTTTGATCTTTAAAATTATCTTCTATTTGCTGCTCAATTTTTCTTTTTCGTTTTTGAAGATCATCGGCATCGTTCAATAAACTTTTATACTTTTTATCAGCCCTGTTTACAACATCCTCCTGTTCTTTAATTTGCTGTTCAAGATCAAAAGCCTGTACGTTTGGAATGAGGTTATCCAGAAAGGATTTTGCGTTATTTATTGTTTGCGAATCCGTTGCCTCAGTAATATAATTCTCATTACCGCGGGAGACAAGCATGGTAACTGCTGTCATATCTTTTTCTTTCCTGCTTTTTCTATCAATCTTAAAATAAACATCATACATTTCGCTACCTATCTCTGGCAGGGATACACTTTTATACATTGTAAATCCTTTTGAATCTTTTCCTTTATATCCAAGCTTCTCCATCTTATCACGGATGGCTTTTGACACCGTATTTTCAGGATAAGAAAATTCATTTACTATAGCAGGCTTTTGTCCATCTTTAAAATCAATAAAAACATAACGGGATTGTGATGAAACTGGGCTATTAAATATGAGAATAGTTATAAGAGTATAAATAATTTTTTTCATGGTTACATATTTTATTAAAGATATGCCAATCTGTAAAACGGTTGCATCCACTACATCCTGCTAATTAAAAATTATACAAGTAAATTTGAATTTTTAAAAACCCCATAATTGAGTATAAAAAAGTTAGCAGGGCAAACCTTATGGTATGGATTGCCCACAATTGGTAGCAGGTTTATTGGATATATTCTTAATTTCTCACTCGCTTATATTTATCATGCTGTAGATACTGCCGACCTTGTTACTATTTATGCCATCATTCCTTTTTTAAACATTCTTTTTACTTATGGGGTTGAAACCAGCTACTTCAGGTTTGTTCAGAATAAAAATAAAGATGAACTATACGGTACCTTAAATATCTCCATAGTAACCACCACCATTTTCTTTACAGGAATATTGCTTTATTTTAGTAAGGACCTGGCAAATGCAACCTACATGCCTGATCACCCTGAATATTTCCAATGGATAGCATTAATAATTTTTTTTGATACCCTTTCCACCCTTCCTTTTGCTAAACTAAGGCAGGAAGGAAGACCACGTAAATATGCCTTCGTAAGAATTTTTAGCATTGTAATAAATGTGCTGATAGTTATTTACTTTCTAGGAGTGTGTCCCGGCATTGAAGCCAAAGATCCAAAAAGCATTTTATTGGTGTTTTACAATCCATCCATTGGTATCGGTTATTATTTAATAGGGAACTTGATTGGAAGCATGGTAACTTTTATTTTATTATGGAAAGAATTCAGCACTATACATTTTGTGTTCAAGCGTAAATTATGGAAAGAGGTAATGAAATATTCATACCCCCTTATTATTGTGGGTTTGGGAGGAATGATAAATGAAATGCTGAGTCGGCTGGTTTACCAATATATTACTCCCATATCGCCACTGGAAGCAAAACAACAATTAGGAATTTTTGGTGCCAATTACCGGCTTGCAGTTTTGATAACTATTTTCATACAGATGTTCCGCATGGCAGCCGAACCTTTTTTCTTTAATCAATCTTTGAAAGAAGATGCAAAAAAAACTTATGCAAGGGTTATGAAATTTTTTGTGATAGCGTGTTGCTGTATGTTTTTAGTTGTTGGCCTGTACCTCGATATATTTCAAAAGATACTCACTTTAAAATATGCTGAATATGGTGAAGGGATACACATAGTTCCCATATTAGCTTTAGGCAACGTTTTTCTTGGAATTTATTACAATCTCTCAGTGTGGTATAAGCTTACAAACAATAATTGGTATGGTGCTGCAATTACCATTGCAGGTGCCGTTATTACTGTGCTTTTAAATATATGGTGGATCCCTATATTTGGTTACACAGGCAGTGCATGGGCTACTTTTACCTGCTACTTCTTTATGATGGTATCCTCCTATGTTTTAGGACAAAAATTTTATCCTATCCCTTATGCCAGGAAAAAACTTATTGCGTACCTTATCATTGTTGTAATTCTTTATTTCATCCATAAAGCGCTTATCCTTTTGTATCATAACACGTGGTTCTCTGTATCCGCAGCAACTTTGCTGTTGGGAATATTTATTTTATTTATAGCCAGGGTGGAAAAAAGAGAATTTCGGAGGCTTCCTGTAATAGGGAAATTTTTTGGAACTATGCCTGTTCCTCCTGAAGAAAGACTACCGGAGCTGCCTTAATTTACTTAAATTGATTTGAAACGATTCTTACAAAAAATATTAGGCCCGCTTTTAACCCGCCTGGCAGATAAGGCTACTTCACCTGAGAGGAAAGATGTATTCAACTCATTAAGCAGTCTTTTGGGAGATATTAATAAAAACTACGGAAAACAGGGAATAATAATAGAAGCTGATTTTGCCATAGATAAATTCATAATCTTCAGCGATCACCATAAAGGCAATAAAGATTATGGTGATGATTTCGCCAACAATGAACCTAATTATCTGGCAGCCCTGGATTATTATCTTCTAAATAAATTCGCCTATATAAACCTGGGTGATGCAGAAGAATTGTGGAAGTATGGACCAAAGGAGGTTATCTCAAAAAGTATAATGGCTTTAAGAAGCGAAGCAAAATTTCAACAGGAAAATAAATATTACAAAACATTCGGCAACCACGACCTTATCTGGAAAAATAAACTTGATGTAGACATTTGGTTTAAGGATATTTTCATTTTGCCTTTACCGGTATGGGAAGGTATTCTGCTAAAAACAGTTATAGGTGAAAAGCCTCTTTCAATTTTTTTAACGCATGGGCATCAGGGAGATAAAATGAGTGATAACAATGCTTTGAGCACATGGATGGTGGCGCACATATGGCGACCCTTACAGCGGTATCTCCAAATAAATGTAAATACACCCGCTAAAGATTTTACCCTTAGGGATAAGCATAACATTATGATGCATGAATGGAGCAGCAGACGGGAAAATTTATTACTCGTAACAGGTCATACGCATAAGCCCGTTTTTGCTTCAGGTTTATATTCCGACCATCCAAACAATACTGTAAATGATAATAAAATTGCAGCCGCTGCTGAAAAGCATAATAAATTAAAGCCATCATATTTCAACAGTGGCTGCTGTTGTTATAATGATGGAGACGTAACAGGGATTGAAATAGCCGATGGAAAGATTTCTTTAATAAAGTGGCATTGGGATAATAATGCTTCTCACCGTTCGGTTTTGGAAGAACGGGAACTGGCTGAATTAATTAAGGCACTTTAAAAATATTATACAAAATCTTTTCATTTTTTAAAATATTCCTTTAGGTCATTCGTCTTAACTATAAATGAAGGAGGCTTTGAGTATACCGGCAATGATGAATGATGAGAAAAAAAATATCAGCCACACTATATCTGAATTCAGCAATCGCTTATTTGCTTTCATAAAAAAAAGAGTTGCCACTACTGAAGACGCAGAAGATATTTTGCAGGATGTATTTTACCAGCTTGCGGGAAATACAAAACCTATAGAGCAATTAAGCTCCTGGCTATTTACGGTAGCGAGAAATAAAATAACAGACAGCTACCGAAAGAAGAAGCCTGAATTATTGGAAGAAATTTTTGCTAATGATGATGAAGATGAATTTTCATGGGAAGAAATTTTATTTTCCCCAGATAATAATCCGGAAACAGAATATCTCCGAACAATTTTTTGGACAACGTTGCAGGATGCATTGGACGAATTACGGGCTGAGCAAAAAGATGCATTTATAATGCATGAGCTGGAAGATATTTCTTTTGAAGAAATGTCTGAAATAACTGGAGTGCAGATCGCAACACTTATAAGTAGAAAAAGATATGCTGTTCTGCATCTTAGAAAACGACTCGAAGCTTTGAAAGATGAATTATTAAATTATTAAACTATAAATCTATATTATGAAATCAAAATTTAATGCGAGAAAAGCAATTGCAATTCCTATTATGATTTTTATTTTTTTAGTTCCTCTAGGATTTGCTGTCTGGGCTTTGTGGAATAATGTTCTAACAAATGTTTTACATGTGGGAAGAATAAATTTTTGGCAAGCCCTGGGAATATTAGCCTTAAGTAAAATTTTATTTACAGGAGGTCCATGGGGAAACTGGGGCAGGCACAATTATCGCAAATATGGTCCGTGGAAAGGAGATATGCAGGAAAAATTTGCGAACATGACACCCGAAGAAAGAGAAAAATTTAAATCTGAATGGAAAGAGCGCTGCAACCGGTGGCGGGGGAAAAGTGATTCTACATCAACTGTTACTGAATAAATTAAACTTACAATTATGGAAGTCCTCGTATTCAAAACTAACATCCGCTATAAAAAACATGTAACTGCAATACAGCCTCATATTGCAACACAACCGGGTATTATAAAGTGGAATATTGATCTAAAAGATGCTGATAAAATATTACGTGTAGAAACCGTTAATCTGCATCCTGCAAAAATCGAAGGGCTTGTAAAAAAAGCCGGTTACTTATGCGAAGAATTAAAAGATTAGTCTAGGCTCTTCCTGAAAACCCATAATCCACAATAGGCAATGGTTTGGTGATAACTAAGTATTAAAAAAGCCCCACAATGGCACAAGATGTGAGCAAAGTGGGGCAGCATTAATATTTAGATCCATGAC
>JBPCQG010000388.1:0-7420 GCA_050998315.1 Chitinophagaceae bacterium | reverse complement strand
TTACTAATTAATGACATTTATAGCTAACATTTGTATTTTTAAAATTAATAACTATCTTTGCTAGACAAACCTAACATTATGCCAAATTTATCAATTAATGATCCTTATGTCTAACATTACTAATTGGTATGGGATGAGTGATCCGGCCATACTGAAAGAAATAGGGCAAAAACTAAAGGCCTTCCGGTTACAAAAGAACATAACTCAGGAGGAAATGGCCCAAAAAATAGGGCTTAATAGAGTGACAATTGGCGAAATAGAAAAAGGGCGGCCTTCCTCTTTACTTACTTTCATTCAGATATTACGTGGATTGGAAAAGCTTGAGATGCTAAATAATATTACTCCAGTTCCGACTATAAGCCCAATCCAAATGGTCAAACTACAGAATAAATCACGACAAAGAGCGTCGCCACCTCATGCATCGCAGCCAAAGAAAAAGAGTACATGGTAACAGCAAAAGTGAATGTATGGAGCCAATTTGTAGGCGCTTTACTATGGGATGATACTATAGGAGTCGGCAGCTTTGAATTTGATACTTCATTTATCAAAACCGCACTTGATCTATCACCTTTAAAGATGCCGTTAGATGAACTTCAAAAAGGTAATCGAATATATTCCTTTCCGGACCTACCAAAGCAAACCTATCATGGTTTACCCGGGCTTTTAGCGGATTCTTTACCTGACAAATTTGGAAATGAATTAATAGATGCATGGTTAGCCCGACAGGGACGTACACCCGAAAGTATGAATCCCTTAGAACGACTATGTTATATTGGTAAAAGAGGAATGGGCGCCTTGGAGTATGAACCAGTTATACCCTCATCTGACGATAGCTCAAATATTCTTGAAATAGATGAACTCGTAAGACTGGCCAAAGAAGCAATAGCAGTAAAAAAAGGCTTGAATACCAATATTAAGGATAAAGATGGATTACTTAATATAATAAAAGTTGGAACTTCTGCAGGTGGCGCAAGAGCAAAAGCAATAATTGCGTTCAACGATAAAACAAAGGAAATTAGATCAGGACAGTTTGAGGTATCTGCCGGGTTTGCTCATTGGCTGATCAAATTGGATGGGGTAACAAATGAGGACCTAGGTGATCCTAAAGGTTACGGCAGAATTGAATATGCTTATTATAAAATGGCGGTTGCAAGCGGCATTGAAATGTCAGAATCTAAATTAATGGAAGAACATGGTCGGGCGCATTTTATGACTCGCCGCTTTGACCGCCTTGAAGGAAATGAAAAACTGCATATGCAAACACTATGTGGGATTGCGCATTACGATTATAATCAGCCAACGACCTACAGTTATGAGCAAGCTTTTCAGGTGATGCGGGATCTAAGATTAGAACATACTGATGCTGAACAATTGTTCAGGCGAATGGTGTTCAATGTTCTGGCCCGTAACCAGGATGATCATACCAAAAATATTTCCTTTCTGATGGATAAAGAAGGGAAGTGGAAATTATCACCAGCTTATGATCTATCATATGCTTTTGATCCTACAAATATTTGGTTATCTCAACATCAGCTTTCGGTCAACGGCAAGAGAAAAAACATAAAGTTGAAAGACTTCTTAAAAATAGCCAAAGAGATTTCATTAAAAAAGGGGAAAGCAATTGTAGAAGAAATCGAATCAGTTATTGTCAGTTGGCCGGGATTTGCTAAAGATGCAGGTATGCCTGCCAAACAGATCGAATCTATTCAAAAATTACACCTGACTCAAAGTGCCCTGATTTGAAATGTGATTATTTAATTTTATTTTAATTAATGCCAAAATAAAGAAGGATAATTATTGATTAATTTGTGTTTACTTAATTATAACCAGAAGGATGACCGCTAATAATGATTTTAATCGTTCACTGTCTCGGATCTTTACCAATCCTGTTTTCAAGCAGATTGCGCAGTCTGGCAGCAGCGATTACTTTCTTTCTAAATTAAAAAAGTATGATTCGCTGCTTTCAATTGAACCTGGAATGCAAGTAAAGAATATAATTGAGAATGCATATGGCTACTTAGGAAAAAATTATAGAAATGAATATGTTTATAAGAATACAATTCTGAATAATATTTTACTTGGCAGACATAGTTTAAGAACAGCAACTATGCTGAATGAATTTAAAGTCTGTAATTCTATTGCAGACACAGTAATTATTAATGGTACTTCTACTGTTTACGAAATTAAAACAGAATTGGATTCTCCTGATAAATTGGAAAAACAAATTCAGGATTATAAAAAAGCATTTGCTAAAATTTATCTTGTCACCCATCATAGCTTGACCCATAAATATTTATCATTAATTCAGGGAAGCACCTTGGGTCTTCTTTCTTTGTCAGGTAGATTCAATTTAACAGTTGTTAAGGAGGCTATTGAAGATTATACCTGCCTTTGTAATGATACAATGATGAAGACGCTTCGTAAAGAGGAATATACTTTTATTATTAGAAAATACACAGGTAGTGTTCCCAATGTATCTAATATTAGATTTTTTAGTGAATGTATCTTAATCGCCAGAAAAATTGAATCCGAAGTTCTACATCAATTGATGTTAGAGCAACTTTGTAAACGCATTCCCGCAGAAAGTGATTTTTTAGAATCAGAAAGTCTTCCACGGGAATTGAAACATATTTGCCTCTGCATAAATCCAAATAAAAAAGAGTATAATAATCTCTTTCATTTTTTGACTCTTAACTTATAGCTTATGTATTTTCCATATTTACGCTGCAAACAATTCGAGTTGTTAGCACTTCGAGAAATATCTCCCGTGATCGGGGCAACTGCAAAGATTTCTCCGGTACTGGAGCCAGTCAAAAAATCTACCAGCTCATTTGAAAAAGCGCTGGAAAGCTTAATGGTTAATAATGTAAACTTCACAATCATCATCAACCCTATACATGGTGATTTTGTTATGAATGCAGCCGGGATTATAACTATGATAAATGATAAACTTTCAGACTACGAAAATTTCCAATTTGGGATTATTATCAATCAGTTTACAAATCTTGATTTTGTGACGGCTCAACTTGAAAATATAAATTTTGAAAGGCCTATTACACTTGTACACGCTGGGCGGGTAAATGATATTGACGCTTTAAGCCAGTGGTGCACAACCTACGAAATCAAATTCAATCTACATGGTGAAAACTTCCCTGTCAGAAGATACCGTGGAATTATTACTGCAGATACAAAAGTTCTTTTGGACGACAAGTTTAAGCCACAAGTCAAAAACGCTGATTATCTGAATACTCCTGATGAGTTTTTTACTGATGACCATCTTTATTATGAGGATGATGGTTTTGTTGGATTTGGAGACTATCTGACTATTGGGGATGATTATGCAGAAACTGGCTGGTTACCTTATGCAATTGCCATTCACCTCACTTACAAAAAAAATAATAATGAAATATGGATCAGGCATTTTGTTTCGGATTCAAATAGCGATAGTACCGACGTCGCGGGAAAATTTGGTGAGGCTCTTGAAAAGTTAATTGAATTTATTAACAGCGAAAATATAAATACTCATACGGTAAATGAATTTAGAGAACTGCATAATACAGGCCATTACCCTGGCTTAGGAAGTTTGAAAAAACTTTCTATCAAAAATCATGTTGAACTTGTTAACAACCTATTGAATTGATGCGTAATGAACTGTTGTACAAACTGCTTCAATGATAAAGAAATAATTGGTTTCATATATTCCAATTCCACAGAATCGGGAAACTGCGATTGTTGTGGTTCAACAGCAACCCAGATAATTGATGCCCGGGAACTTGAAGAACTATTTCAGCCGGTTATTTCTCTTTTTAAACCTATAGCTGAATTAGGAATTGTTGTCACTGAAGAAAAATTAATGCATCAAAAAATTCAGGAAGTATGGAAAATATTTAAACTCCCCGATGATCATACAGTTAAAACACTATTGACTACAATTCTCTCTGACATTATTCCCCATACAGATCCTTTGCTGAATTTACCTGTTGAAATCGAAGTTTTATTTAGCTCGACTTTAGCAGGTGATTTGCATGAAAAAAAATGGGATAATTTTGCTAAAGAGATTAAGTATAAAAACAGGTTCTTCATAAATGAAGCGATTGATTTAGATCTTCTATCCAATCTTTTAAAAAATTTTTCCAAATCCTATGATAAGGGGAAAATATTCTATCGGGCGAGAGTTTCCAACAAAACAGGATTCATAGCTGGTGAAATGGGGAAACCGCCGGTTGAAAAAGCAACTTCAGGAAGAGCAAATCCTAACGGTATTCCATATCTCTATCTTTCCACGAAAGCAGAAACTGCTATATATGAAAGTAGGTCATCTTATCTTGATTATATTACTATAGCAGAATTCAAATTAATAGAACCTTTACTAGTAGTAAGTTTAAGAGAAATTGCTGCTATAAGCCCTTTTGTATTTGGAGATCAATTATCAAATTACATAACTCATCAAAAATACTTGGCCAGACTTGAAAAGGAATTATCCAGACCGGTTAGAAGATTTGACAAAGAACTTGATTATTTACCATCTCAATATTTATGTGAATACGCGAAATCATTGGGATATGACGCCATTGAATATAGCAGTTCTTTAAAAATCGGAGGAATTAATATCGCGGTATTTAATGACGTAAAACTCGAAGCCAAGTCAACAGAAGTTTATGAAATATTTGATGTAAATCTTAACTTCAAAAAGCTTTCACCATAATTTACAAAATGCAACAAGCTTTATAAGTGAGCAAACTGCTGAATTGATTTTGGTACATAATTAATCAAAATTTTAACTGTCATTATCCACCATGCCATTTATTACTTGGCAACCAGGAAGGGGGATTAATTAATCCTCCGACAGTCATTTCAAAATAAAAAAATAAAACTTTAGCCCTATACATAAGAAGACCTAAAGTTTATATCTCGCCAAATGTCGAAAATAAAAGCAGTTTTGGCGAATTATAAGTTGCTTATATTTCGCCAAATGTAGTTTATCGCTTTAAGTGAACTCTACTATTTTTCGATATAGCATTTTTATATTGTCAGCCAAAAAAAGAAAAAGTTTTGGCTGGGTATGAATTTTTATACTTAGCCAAAAGTGAAATAATTAATTTCTACAACCCAGGTTTATTCGCCCATAATTTCTGAATCATATGAGCCTTTTGTACTTGATCTGCTTTAATATATCTTCTGAATGCTTTCTCTGCTTTATGCCCGCTAATTGCCATAATTAAATTTGTGGGAGTACCATCTAAAAATTCATTTGTACAAAAAGAGCGACGGCAGGTGTGAGACATTATCCAATCATGCTTAGGGCGAATTTCTTCAATTATTTTATTGCCCCTTTTATGCGTAATTTTTATCTTCTCATCAATGCCTGCCAGTTTCACAACTTCCTTGATATAATAATTAAAATTTGGATTGCTTACCTGCGGCATCTGCATATTATACTTATTGATCAATATTTTTTTAGCATCTGTTCGTAATGGCACTACAACGGTTGATAAAGTCTTTGTTTGATTTACATACAACATTCCTCCACGTACTTCTTCAGGCTTGATATCTGAATAATCACTAAACCGAAATCCGGTAAGACATCCTAACACAAACAAATCCCTGTATTTTTCAAGATTAGGATTATCAGTTAAATCAAGATGATAAATAAGGGATAATTCCTTCCAACTTAAATAAACTGCATCCACATCTTCTTCCATAACTTTATAAGCGCTTATATCAAAATAAGGAATGACTTTCTTGCGCATCCTGTCTCTAAGAAATGATTTGAGATGTTTTACAGTTTTTCCAATACTATTCATTTTAAGTCCTTTTATAATTTCCAATCGTCTTGCTTGGTGAATATCGTAAGTAAGAAATTTTACAAACTCCTCATAGAATTCGACATCAAATGAATCAAATGTGACAGGCTCTTTACGGTAAATTTCAAAAGCTTTTAAATGCCCCTTCATGGCGTTGATAACCCTAATAGTGCAGGGCTTAACCGAACTTTCTTTGCTCTTTACATACAGGTCAATATTATAAAATACATCAAGACTCTTTTTGTCATCATGCATCTGATCCATTTTCCAACTACCATTTAAGCCAAAGTTATTTTTAAGAAATTCCATTGGGCAACCATCTCTTTTTTTTAACCCATGATCAACGATGTCTTCGGCTCTTCTTAACTTTTCCCGAAGGAGACTATTAAGGAATTCTGAATCACCATAAGTCGTTGGCAAATCTTTAGAAATGAGTCTCATTTTTCTGTTCCAAAAATTTGGAGGAATCGCAACATCTGTACTTAATAAAATACGTTGCTCTGCTGAATAACAATACTGCAGGAAAATAAGGCAAGTCCCATCTTTTCGGATTGCCCCTTTTTTAATAATCAACTTGATTGGTTGTCCCATTTTTATTCTATTTTTATTCTATAATGAATGAATCAAGTAGAATAAAGGTACTAGACCGAAAAGTCTGAAAATGTTACAAACGATTGAAATTCAGACCGCTGAAATCAAGTTAGGGAAAGTAAAGTAAAGTTGAAAATTTGAAAATATGCCTTCGGGTTTTCCGTCCGGTCCGCTGGTTATAAAAACAAAATTCATCAAATCCCCGCAAACACTACGTTTGCGGGGATTTTTGTTTCTGTACGTTATCAAAAAAACACATCAAATCTCATATAAAAAGTGACCTATTCGGTGACCTAAATTCAATTCTTAATCAGGTCACCATAAATCGCTGAAATTCTTTACTGTAGCGGTTTTTGTGGATAAGTTTATGGTATAAATTGCTATTAAATTTAGTATATTACATAACAATTTAAAATAGGTCACCAATGAGCAAAACTTTCTCTCTTCTCTTTTATGTAAAGAGTTCAAAAAAAGACGAAAACGGTAAAGCACCAATCTATTGCCGCATCACAGTTGATGGCAAACGTAGTGAGCTTTCTATTAAAAGAAATATTGAAATAGAAAGATGGAGTAATGAAAAAGGATATGTGAAGGGTACCACTGAAGATGTAAAAAGTATGAATGCTTATATAGATTCAGTCCGTAATAAATTGTACAAACATCAAAGGGATTTACTCGATAAAAATATTTTGATAACAACGGATGGTCTTAAAAATTTGTACCTGGGTATTGATGAAAATCGTAAAACAGTTGTTGAACTATTTCAATACCATAACAAACAAATTGAATCACAGATCGGGAAAGATTATGCAACTGCTACCCATAAAAAATTTACTTACACATTAAATCATTTGCAGGCATTCATGCAATGGAAATACAGAAACAATGATATGAATTTGCACCAAGTAAATTTTGAGTTCGTGACAGAGTTTGATTATTATTTACGGGCAATAAAAAATTGCAATAACAACACGACCGTAAAATATGTAAAGCTGTTTAAAAAAATAATCCGCATAGGATTAGGC
>JBPCQG010000375.1:0-4836 GCA_050998315.1 Chitinophagaceae bacterium | reverse complement strand
GTATAGTATAAACAGGGATTTGCAGGTTGTAACCGCCAATGCGCGGAGGAATGACAGCCTGTCCCGATACTTTCGGGAATGCAATCCCTAATTGTAAAGATGAAGTTGGGGCTGAGAACATTTGTTCATTGTTCAACATCAGTTCCCGCTATCCATTACAAATCCGGCGCAGACCTGAGCTACGCTGTCACACAGAGCTCGTCGAAGTGCCTCACCGTGTTTTCCATTCCTATCGGGCAGCCTTTGAGCGGAAGAATATCAATCAACTAAAACAAAATATTACATCCTATTTTAAAGACCAGCAGGCATCGGCGTTTCATTTCCGGAACTTATCAATTGCTGTCTTGTAATATTTAGGAAAAGAAAATCCGGCCAGTCACAAACTTTTTTATTCCTTCAAACCATTTTGCTTATTTTCGGATATACTGATACTACTTATGCCCCTAAGCTGGAATGAAATAAAAATCAGAGCCGTTGCTTTCACAAATGAATGGAAAGATGATGTAAGCGAAGATGCAGAAGACAAATCTTTTTGGGATGATTTCTTTAATGTTTTTGGCATTTCCCGCCGAAGGGTAGCAACATTTGAACAGCAGGTCCACCTTTCTCCCTTCTCCACTCAAGGAGAAGGGCAGGGGTTGAGGTCAGGCTTTATTGATTTGCTTTGGAAAGGGACTATTTTAATTGACCACAAAAGCCGTGGTAAAGATTTAGCAAAGGCATATCAACAGGCAAAAGATTATTTTCCGGGGCTTACAGAAAAAGAATTACCACGTTATATTTTAGTAATTGATTTGGAAAGATTCAACCTTTACGACCTTGAACAAAACACCGCTCATGAATTTAAGCTTACGGATTTTGTAAACAATGTACATCTTTTTGGTTTTATTGCCGGCTATCAAAAAAGAACTTATAAAGAACAGGACCCTGTAAACTTAGAAGCTGCAGCATTAATGGGTAAGCTGCACGATAAACTGGAAGCCATAGGTTATACAGGTCATGCTTTAGAACTTTATCTTGTAAGATTGCTTTTTTGCCTGTTTGCTGATGATACCAATATTTTTGAGAAAGGAATTTTGCAGGATTACATAGACTTGCGAACCGATGAAGATGGCAGCGACCTTGCAAATCATCTCGCCCAATTATTTGAAATACTCAACACACCAAAAGAAAAGAGGTTTAAAAATCTTGATGAAAGCCTTGCTGTTTTTCCCTATGTAAATGGAAAAGTGTTTGAAGAACATTTACCAACTGCAAGCTTTGATAGTGAGATGCGAAAGATTCTGTTAGAATGCAGCTTGCTTGATTGGGGCAAAATATCTCCGGCGATTTTTGGCTCTCTTTTTCAAAGTGTAATGAACCCTAAAGAAAGAAGAAATCTTGGCGCTTATTATACAAGTGAAAAGAATATTTTAAAAGTTATAAAGCCTTTATTTCTTGATGAGCTTTGGGCAGCATTTGAAAAGAATAAAGGAGATAAAAATGCCTTTAAAAACCTTCATGAAAGAATTAGTAAACTTCGTTTTTTAGACCCTGCCTGTGGTTGTGGCAACTTTTTAATAATTGCTTATAGGGAGTTGAGATTGCTTGAAATGGAGATTGTAAAAATTTTACTCAACAATCAAACGGTTACTGATATAGGACATTATTTTTTATTAGATGTTGATAGATTTTATGGAATAGAATATGAAGAATTTCCGGCACAAATTGCACAGGTTGCCATGTGGTTAATTGACCATCAAATGAATATTAAAGCAAGTGAAACCTTTGGAGAATATTATGTGCGTTTGCCATTGCGTAAAAGCGCTGTTATTAAACATGGCAATGCTTTGCAAACAGATTGGCAAAGCTTAATTGAACCGCTGCCTTGGGAAAAAGAAGAACCAAAATTTAATTACATCTTTGGTAATCCCCCATTTATTGGAAAAAAAGAACAGAATAGTAATCAGAAAAAAGACATGGATCTAGTCTTTAATGGCGTGAATGGGGCAGGCGTTTTAGATTATGTTACAGCATGGTATATTAAAGCTGCACAGTATATGCAGCACTACAATACTTTAGAAAATAAACAAACTGATTTAACTAAATGTGCATTTGTTAGCACTAATTCTATTCACAAGGTGAACAGGTTAATTTATTATGGAATGAATTATTCAATAAGTATAAAAACAAAATTCATTTTGCTCATAGAACCTTTAAATGGAGAAATGAAGCAAGAGGAAATGCTGCGGTTCACGTTGTAATAATAGGATATACAAATTTTGATTTGAATGAAAAGAAAGTGTTTGAATATGATGATATTCAAGGGGAGCCACACGAATTAAAAGTAAAAAATATTAATCCATACTTGGTTGAGGGAAAAGATTTACTATTACGAAATAGCAAAAAACCTATCTGCTCTGTTCCTGAAATTAATTACGGAAGTTTCGCTCTTGATGATGGTAGTTATACTTTGTCAGAACAAGAAAAAATTGAAATTATTTCTTCAGAGCCTACTGCAGAGAAGTATATTAAAACTTTTATCGGAGGTAAAGAATTATTAAGAAATGAAAAAAGATTTTGCTTGTGGCTTGTTCAAGCCAACCCATCGGATTTATCAAAAATGCCTTTAGTAAAATCTAGAATTGAACATGTAAGAAATTGGCGATTAAAAAGCGATAGGGCAAATACAAAAAAGTTGGCAGCAACACCTACACTGTTTGCTGAAATACGTCAACCTAACTCTCGCTATCTTGCCTTTCCAACACTCTCCTCAGTAAATAGGCTTTATATTCCAATAGCGTTTTTGGAATATGATGTGATTGCTTCTAATCAAGTTTATATAATAGCAAATGCAAATAATTACACATTTGGTATTCTAACTTCATTAATGCATATGTATTGGGTCAAGGCTGTTTGTGGAAGATTTAAAAGCGATTATAGATATTCCGCAAGTATAGTTTACAACAATTTTCCGTGGGCAGAAAATCCAACTGAAAAACAAATTAAAGCTGTTGAAGAAGCAGCACAAAAAGTTTTAGATATAAGAGCAAAATTCCCTGAAAGCAGCTTAGCAGATTTATACGACCCTAACACAATGCCACCGGAATTAGTTAAAGCTCATCAGGCACTTGATAAAGCTGTTGACCTTTGCTATCGCTCACAACCTTTTATAAACGAAACAAAACGGATTGAGTTTTTATTTGAGTTGTATGATAAATATACAAGTGGGATGTTTGTGAAGAAAAAGAAGAAAAAAAGGAAGTAAAAGAAAAAGTATTTAGCTCCAAAGGAGCAACCTGTTTATAGTTACAATTTAAATAGATTTACAATGGCTCCGTAGGTGCCGCCTTTGAATAAAATTCCCTGTTTGATTTATTTGATTGATCAGGATTAAGGAGGCGCCTATGGAGCCTGCGGAATTCATAACGGTGTATTTCTATAAACAGGATGCTCCTAATGGGAGCGGCGGCATCAATAAAGCAGTTGATCTTTATTACCGTCCGCAACCTTTTATTAACGAAAACTAAGCGAATTGAATTTTTATTTGAGTTGTATGATAAATATACAAGTGGAATGTTTGTGAAGGAGAAGAAAAAGACAACCGAAAGCTAATAAAATTACAAGCTAACAACTGAATTTTATGCCGATAAAAAGATTAAATCAAAATGAAATAAATGAAATTTTTCCGCCATCGTGGGTGTTCCTTACCATCAACCCGTGAAGCCGCCGTCTGGTCTCCCGACCAACGGCAAACATTTGCAACGGGGACTAACCAGAATAGAAATCAGAAATCTTTTATTAACTTTAATCATCAAACATTATATGGATACAAAAGATAAAAAAGAAGATATAATTCAAACGATTCAATCCACAATTGATGAACAACTAATTGAAGAAGTGTATGAGCTATTACATACAAACGAATCCATAGAAAATATTTCAACTGAAAATCTCCCTCAGGAATTACAAACTAAAATACGCCGTGCATTGGATGATTATAAAAATGGAAGCTATATTACTCACAATCAAATGAAAGAAAAAGTAGCGCAATGGCTTACCAAATAGTCTGGTCTACCGAAGCTGAAAACGACTTTAAAACAATCGTTTTATATCTTAAAGAAAACTGGTCTTTACAATCCTCAGAAAAGTTTATTACGCAGGCATAGAGAAAAATCGAAAAACTTTCTCTTATGCCTTCAATTGCAAACCTACGAGTCAGCAATCAATTTATATCTTTAAGCTGGACCGCAAGAATGTTCTGTTTTTTACAATAGATGAAAATTATTTAGTTCTACTAAGTATTTATCCATACAAAAAAGATATTACCAGAAGCAAATATTATTAATTACTTAATGAAACCATCTGATAAAACCCAACCTGCCGTCCTCTCTTTCAAAACCTCCCTGTTTTAGCGCAAGCTTCTCCATCATCTTTTCATAATTAAAACTTCGCTGTTTTGGTGCAAGCTTCCCGCCTTATAACCGGATCGCCTTAATTTATAAACTAACATTATGCATCATTCAATTTGCAAAACAAAGAAGACTGATAATTTTAATTAACAATAATTGCAATTCTTACGAAAGCACTTTCCGTTTCACCATCAACTCGTTTGATTTGTTGGTTTCTAAAATATTTTTATCCGGATTTTAATTGGTAATTTCAAGAATGTAAATTGATAATGTTATTGATCATATCCTGTTAACATGCCACATATCCCCCGCCTTGGCGCAAGAGTGACGCATAGCCTGAAGCTAAGCTTTCTAGTGTGCTTCAAAATGAAACCATGATTGGGTGATTCCATGGTATTTATACAAACCTGCCAACTTGAATTTTAGATAAAAGGTTTTTTTACAC
>JBPCQG010000318.1:0-2898 GCA_050998315.1 Chitinophagaceae bacterium | reverse complement strand
CGCCGGAGTAGGATTAGTTTTAAAATTGTAGTGTTTATTTAATTAACTGTAATTGTATAATTGCAGAGGATAGTGGCCAACCACTCTTACATTCAACTGCAATAAATACCATTCTAATTTTTAATTTTCCCCTTCCAGCCTTATCTTTGCGCAAAAATCAGGATTGGATATCATGGCAAAGAGCATAAAATCTATATTGGCAGCCGTTTTCAGCTTATTTTTTGTATTTTTTTGTAATATTTCATTTGCGCAGGAAAAGCCTACAAATAGTCATGCAACTGAAAAGACTGAAAAAAAGGCTTTTGATGCTAATGAAGTAATTTTTGGGCACGTTTT
This sequence comes from Chitinophagaceae bacterium, assembly GCA_050998315.1. GTDB lineage: Bacteria > Bacteroidota > Bacteroidia > Chitinophagales > Chitinophagaceae > Ginsengibacter. The sequence continues at coordinate 2,562 of JBPCQG010000318.1, read as the reverse complement.
AGATGCTCACGAATTTCATTTTTTATCATACAAAGGCGACGACGGTAAAGAGCACCATGCTACCATTCCCCTTCCCGTTATTTTATATTCAAAAGAAAAAGGTGTTGATGTTTTTATGTCATCCAAATTTCATCATGGCGAGCATTCTTACAAGGGTTATGATATAATAACCGACCATAAAATTGCAGAACAAAAATTAGATCCAAAAAAATATACAGCAGAACAAATTGTTGCGGTAAATGAAAATGGAGAAATAGACCCAACTGTAAAAGTATATGACGTTTCACTTACCCGTAATGTGGTGCAAATGATTATTGCCCTTACTTTATTAGTTTGGGTAATGTTATATATGGCTAAAAAATACAGAAGTGGCCAGGGAGTTACCACTGCCCCTAAAGGCGTTCAAAATTTGATAGAGCCTATCATAACTTTTGTTCGGGATGATGTTGCAAAGCCTAATCTGGGTGTTAAATACCAAAAATATTTTCCATACCTGCTTACTGTTTTCTTTTTTATTTTGATAAATAATTTGGTTGGCCTGATTCCCGGCTCAGCAAATGTTACAGGTAATATCGCTTTTACTATGGTGCTGGCACTAATATCATTCATTATTATAATGCTAAGCACAAATAAGCATTATTGGGGTCACATTTTCAATCCACCAGGCATACCACTATTTGTAAAATTTATTTTGGTTCCTGTGGAAATTTTGGGTGTATTCACAAAACCATTTGCATTAATGATACGTCTTTTTGCAAATATGATTGCTGGCCATATCATCATCATTTGTTTAGTATCACTCATATTCATTTTCGGAGCATTAAGTACTTATATTGGATGGGGGTTTTCACCTTTATCGATAGCTTTTGTTGTTTTCATTTATTTTATTGAAATATTGGTGGCTTTTTTACAGGCATACATTTTTACAAATCTTGCCGCTGTGTTTATTGGTCAGGCATTTGAAGGTGGTCACGAAGATGTGGATGGACATGCAGAAGCGGTTATTGTTTAGTTTTTATTTTTAATTATATAAAACAAGTATCATGGATTTATTGATGGTTTTTTTAAGCACAACTCCCTGGGCAAATGCAGGTGGTGCTATTGGTGCAGGTCTTGGCGCAGTGGGTGCAGGTATTGGTATCGGTCAGATAGGTAAAGGCGCTTTAGAAGCCATTGCCCGTCAACCGGAAGCATCAAACGACATTCGTGCCAACATGATCCTTACAGCTGCATTGGTGGAAGGGGTTGCCCTTTTTGCGGTTATCGTAGGTATCCTGGCAATGTTTGTGTAAAACACATTACTACACTCAATGCACAGGGCGGAGGGTGTAGTTTTTCTGATTATTTCTTTAAGATCTGAAATTAATTTCAAATCTTAATATCAAATTATAAATTTTTTTTATGCAGTTACTTACTCCCGGCTTTGGTTTGATCATCTGGACGCTGCTCGCATTTCTTATTGTATTTTTTATCCTTAAAAAATACGCATGGAAGCCGATCCTTAATTCCATGAACGAGCGTGAACAGGGCATTGCTGATTCTCTTGCCACAGCAGAGAAAATAAAGATTGAAATGACTCAAATGAAAAGTGAGCATGAAGAATTGCTTGTAAAAGCACGTGAAGAAAGAGGAAACATGCTTAGGGAAGCAAAAGAGACAAAAGATAAAATTATCAGCGAAGCAAAAGATCAGGCAAAGGTTGAGACAAATAAAATTATTGCAGATGCTCAATCAGTGATCAATCAGCAAAAAATGGCTGCTCTAACCGATCTTAAAAACCAGGTAGGAAATTTAGTTGTGGAAGTAAGTGAGAAAATATTACGGAGAGAATTAAGCAATAAGCAAGAGCAGGAAAATTATATTAAACAGCTTGCTGAAAATGTAAAGTTGAACTAGAAAATTTGCAGATATGCACATCCGCTAATTAGCACATTATGACCAACCCACGTTTAGCAATACGATACGCAAAAAGCCTACTTGATCTGGCCCAGGAAAAAGGACAGTTGCAAGAAGCTTTTAATGATATGAAATTGCTTGATACCATTTGTAAAAGCAGCCGTGAGTTTAGGAACGTTCTTAATAGCCCAATAATTAAAGAAGATAAAAAAAATAAAATTATTGAAGCTGTAACTGCCGGTAAAATCAGCAAATTAACTGCTTCATTTATTAAATTATTAGGAAATAAAAACCGGGAGTCAAACCTTCCTGAAATAATATCAGCATTTCTTGAACAATATAATGTTGTTAAAGGCATTCATAAGGTAAAGCTTACCACCGCGGTTGCAATAAGCGACGAAATAAAAAACGATTTTATAAATAAAATAAAAGTTTCAGAAGAGATAGAAAATATTGAATTAGAAACTGTGGTTGATGAAAGTATTGTGGGCGGTTTTGTTTTGGAGATGGAAGGCTATTTAGCAGATGCAAGCATTCGGAGAGACCTTAATGATGTGCAGAAGCAATTTATGAACAACGATTATATTCAAAAACTAAGATAAATTTTTTATATGGTGGATATTAAACCTGATGAAATTTCGGCAATACTTCGTGAACAACTTAGCA
>JBPCQG010000295.1:0-3338 GCA_050998315.1 Chitinophagaceae bacterium | reverse complement strand
AGCTAATAGTGCATTCCCACGACGCTTCAATAAAATTTATGCCAATATCATTAAGAGCTGAGAATTGTGGAGGAGCGACAGTGGTTTTTTTGAAGAAGAACCAGGTATCGTATTTACTTCATTTATTAAGAAGCAACTTCTGAAATTCTTTTATCACCTGAAGGTGTAATCAATGTGTTTGTACACCTTAATCTTTAGTTGTACTTAACTTTTTGGTTAATAAAATGTTCCACAAAATGATGTTGATGTATGCCTTGATGGAAATGAATTATGTTATTAAGGAATCTGGTCGTCTTATCCACTTATTAAGAGTTGAACCAAGGTGATAATGCAGGGCAAAAGTGCAGTCATTTAGATATAGAAGTTTAAGAAGCTAATTTTAGAAAATGTTTAGTACTTCGAAGCACAAGAAAACATTTATAAAAGTTATACTCAGTTGCAATACCAGATTTTTTATATTACCTTCATTTCTCTATCCATTTTCCTAATTTTATTCAACCTTTATGGGTTAATAAAGCCATTTCCTGATTCTTAATTCCCAAGGAAAAATTACTTATTCAATTCCGTTATTTGAATTTACTGAACTAACATTGTGTTCTTTTTCTACTCAATGTCTTAGTTAAATGAAATATTTCGAATTGCTTAATGTTTGTTGATGAAGATGTAATCTAACACTATTGTACAATTATTTAAGCTGGTATAAATTACCGGGGACGAGGAATTGTAGGGACGAGGAATTGTAGGGACGAGGAATTGTAGGATTATTACTGGCTAAAAAAATTCAAAATGCTTTGAATGTAAAATACGTTTCTCATGAGCTGCCGGGTATTAGGCCGAAAAGTGGAAGAAGTTGTGTTATCCGGGTTGAAAAAGTATGTTCAGGTGTAGGCATAAATATTATTATAATGCACTTCCAGACAATTTTAAAAATCGGCCCTATTGATTTCCTATTTCGTACAGAGTGGGTTAAAGATGATCAAACAAATACATATACTTTTCTAATAAAAGAAAAAAACAAGCACACATATGAAGGATGATCTGTTAAATAAAGTCCGCACCTTCCGCACCGCCAAAGAACTAATATATTTATTGAACCCAAATGAAAAAAATTCTGCAACAGTAAAGGTTTGTCTTCCATCTAATGAGGATGAATCAACATTATATGCCATTTGGAAAAACTTATTAGGGCATGATAATTTTGGAGTGAAAGATGATTTTTTTCAGGTTGGGGGCAATAGCTTAAAAGCTGTTCAACTTATTTCAAGAATATCCCGGGATTTTGCAGGTCAAATTCAACTAACAGAGGTATTCTTACAACCTACTATTGAACAACTGACGCGTCATATACTCGCCCAAAAGAAAGTTGGAGTCTCCATTTCAATCTTTGGCTCACAACCAAGGCCTGAACATATTCCTCTTTCCTTCAGCCAGGAACGGTTATGGTTTATAGACCAGTTGGAAGGTAGCCTGCAATATCATGTCCCATCAGTTTGGCGTTTACAAGGTGAGTTAAATAAAGAAGCCTTAGCCAATTCTTTACAGTATATTATTAATCGCCATGAGGTTCTTCGCACAGTAATTCTGGAAGAGGAAGGACAGGCCTACCAGTCTGTCATGGGCACAGAGGGTTGGCAGTTAGCAATGATTGACGGTCTATTGTATAGAGAAGACAAGGATAAGTTACAAAAGTATATACAAGACTCGATCCGGGAACCCTTTGATCTGTCAAAGGATTATATGATGCGGGCTTCGTTGATCACACTTAGTGACGAGGAGCATGTCCTGGTGATTACACTGCATCATATATCTACTGATGCCTGGTCAATGCCTATTATTGTCGGGGAAATAACAGAATTATATACAGCTTATTTAGAAGACCGCCCCGCACAGTTAACTCCACTGGAGATTCAATATTCAGACTACGCTTTATGGCAGCGTAATCATCTTCAAGGTGTGGTTTTGGATAGAAAAATAGAATATTGGAAAAATAAGTTGGAGGATATAGTTACACTGCATCTTCCAACTGATTACATACGACCACCGGTGAAGGGAGTTCATGGAGCAGAAGTAAAGTTCATTATTGAGAAAGAACTGTCCGACCAAATACATATGCTTTGCCAGCAGGAAGGCACTACTTTGTTTATGACCTTGCTAGCTGCTTTCAAAGTATTGCTTAATCGTTACAGTGGGCAGGAGGATATTTGTGTTGGAACTTCAATTGCTAATCGGGGTCAACAAGAGGTAGAAGAGCTTATTGGTTTTTTTGTCAATACCCTTGCGCTTCGGAGTGAAGTTAAGAGCGGGGAGGCATTTACTAAGTTGTTACAACAGGTAAAAGCCACAACCATTGAAGCTTATAATCAGCAGGATTTGTCCTTTGAGAAAGTAGTGGAGGTTGTATTGAACGAAAGGGATCTCAGCCGCAATCCACTTTTCCAGGTAATGCTGGTAATGCAGAACATCCCGAAAGTTCAGGCGCTTCGTTTGGGAGAAATGGAGTTGTCAATTGAAGAATTATCACAGGACAAGGCAAAGTTTGACATCACTTTTTTTATTAACGAAATATCATCCGGACTTCAAGGCCGTGTTGAATATTCCACCGATTTGTACAATGCCGCAACAGTTAACAGAATGGTTTGTCATTTTAAAGAGTTGCTAAGTTCCATTGTAAAAAATCCACAGCAAAAGGTATGCGAACTGGCTATTTTAACCGAAGGAGAAGAGCAACAATTGCTCGTAGAATTTAATGATGCAAAGGTTAATTATCCAAGAGAGAAGACAATTAATATTTTATTCCAGGAGCAAGCGGAGAAGACGCCTGATTCCATAGCAATAGTTTACGAAGCAGAGCAGTTAACTTATAAAGAACTTAATGAAAGAGCCAACCAGTTAGCACGTTATTTAAAGAAAAGGGGGATAAAAGAACAGACGCTGATACCGATCTGTGTAGAACGGGGCCTCGAAATGATAGTAGCGATTTTGGGTATTTTAAAAGCGGGAGGTGCCTATGTGCCAATAGATACAGATTTACCTGAAGAAAGAATGGCATATATGCTGGAAAATACAGTTGCAAATATTGCCATCACAAACAAAGAAAGCAAAAGAAAATTATTAGTTTCAACAGAAATAGAAATTATAGACATTGACGACGATTGGGCAGCTATTAGCACTCAACCAACAGACAATTTACAAACGGATGTTCAACCTCATCATCTTGCTTATGTAATTTATACGTCCGGTTCCACCGGCAATCCGAAGGGGGTAATGATTGAACATAGAAGCATTGTGGACTATGTATTTGGTTTAAACCAAAAAACCCAGATAGATCAGTGTGAGTC
>JBPCQG010000273.1:0-29828 GCA_050998315.1 Chitinophagaceae bacterium | reverse complement strand
ATGTTCTTCCAAACGTCCCCTTGCAATTTTCTCTAACCATATTTCACTTTCAGCGCTTAAAATTCTTTGAACTAATTGCCCTGCACTCATTTCTAAAGAAAAGAAACCTACTGCTGTTGGTTTTGTTGGATGCAATGCAGCATTACGGGCAAGGTTAAGTGCAAATGCTGTTTTGCCAACTGATGGACGTGCAGCCAGAATTATTAAGTCAGTTGGTTGCCATCCATAGGTTATCCTATCTAATAAAGCGAAGCCAGTAGGCACTCCGCTTATTTCATCCTGGCGGGTACGCAGGTCTTCAATGCGCTGAATGGTTTTTACCAATACATCGCTTATGCTCGCATAATCTTTACGAAGATGATTATTGGTAATTTCAAAAAGTTTGCTTTCTGATTCATCTAAAAGCTCGAAAACATCAGTACTGTCCTCATAAGCATCCCCTATTATTTCACCGCTGATCCTTATGAGTTCCCTCTGAATAAATTTTTGCAGAATTATTCTTGAGTGGGCTTCAAGATTAGTAGATGATACAACCGCATTGGTAAGTTTAGAAACATAATATGGACCACCAACCACATCTAACTCTTCACGTAATTTTAATTCCTCAACTACAGTTAAAAGATCGATTGGTAAGTTTTTTTGTTGCAGGCCCTGCATGCTTCTGAAAATACGCTGATTGGCTTCAACATAAAAACATTCAGGCTTTAAAATTTCAGCAACAGTATCAAAGGCGCTTTTTTCCAGCATGATGGCACCAAGCACGGCTTCCTCAAGGTCTTTAGCTTGCGGCGGAACCTTGCCATACATCATTGTTCCGAGGTCGAGAGAGCCACTCTTGCGACGTGTTTTTCTATCTTTATTAAGATTAGTAAGATCCATAAATTATTAGCAGTGTAAGGGTTAATAAACTCATTCATCTGGTCAAAAATGAATACAGGGCGACTAAGATAAAGGACTAAATTTGAAAAAAAATTAAGACTTTATCCTTAAGTTATTCAAACCTCTGTTCACTCAGATATCCTCAGATTAATTAGCTTATTAACATTTGAATTTAACTTCTTCACAATTTAAAATATTTTTCCGTTTTGTATCCAAGGATATTCACAAAGCTACGTGGAGAAGAAATTTAAATTTTTGACGTAATATTTCTTTTATTTCCCGTGCGGAAATTACTGTCTAAAAGCAATTCAAGCCTTTAGAATCATCTTCCTTATTTTTGAAAAAGTGTTATAATATTAATGTAGAATGAAAATCAGTTACAATTGGCTTAGTGAATTTATTCCGGACATACCTAAACCGGAAAAATTGAGCAACATCCTGACTTCTGTAGGGCTTGAGGTAGAAAGTATGGCAAAATTTGAAGAGAGAAAAGGCGGATTGGATGGATTGGTGGTTGGTGAAATAATAGAATGTATAAAACATCCTGAGGCTGATAAATTAAAGCTAACAAAAGTAAATATCGGAAGCATGTCTGCCGGGCAGACAGGCGGGTCAACACTTCAAATTGTTTGCGGTGCACCAAATGTTGCAGTAGGGCAGAAGGTGGTAATAGCAACAGCTGGCACCACATTGTATCCTTTAATAGGGGAACCACTGACGATGAAAAATGCAATTATCCGCGGCTATGAAAGCGAGGGAATGATCTGTGCTGAAGATGAAATAGGCATCGGAGAAAGCCATGAAGGAATTATTGTGTTGCCGGATGACGTTAAAGCAGGCAGTAAAGCTTCGGATTATTATCAGCCTTATACAGATTGGATATTTGAGTTGGGCATTACTCCCAACAGAATGGATGCAATGAGCCATATGGGTGTGGCAAAAGATGTGCATGCATATTTATCTCACCATAATAAAAAAAGAACTCAACTAAAATCACCTTTCAAGAATAATTATAAAGCTTATAATCATACATTAACAATTGAAGTTATTATAGAAAACAAAGAAGCCTGCCAGCGTTATTCCGGAGTTAGCATAACCAATATTAAAGTTGATGTAAGCCCTAAATGGCTTAAGCAAAAATTAAGAAGCATAGGTGTACGTCCGATAAATAACATAGTTGATACAACTAACTACATTCTTCATGAAACCGGGCACCCTTTACATGCTTTTGATGCTGATGAAATAAAAGGCAAAAAAGTGATTGTAAAAAATCTTGCAGAAGGAACAGCCTTTAAAACGTTAGATGAAAAAGAAAGAAAATTAAATTCACAAGATCTGATGATATGTAATGGGGATGAAGAGCCCATGTGTTTCGGAGGGGTTTTCGGTGGAATTAAAAGTGGCGTAAAAGAAACTACAAAAAATATATTTTTAGAGAGCGCATGGTTTCAACCAAAATCAATAAGAAGAACTTCCCTGCGACATAATTTAAGAACCGATGCTTCAAACCGTTTTGAGAAAGGGGTTGACATAAGCAATACTGTTAATGTTCTTAAAAGAGCAGTAATGATGATAAACGAAATTGCCGGAGGAGAAATTGCTTCTGATGTTGTTGATATATATCCTAACCCAAAACAAAAAACAGAAGTAGTTTTAAGTAATCATTACCTGAAAAAAATAAGCGGAAAGAACTATCATCCTGATACAATAAAAAATATTTTACAAAACCTGGATTTTGAAATATTAAAAGAAGGATTGGATGACCTTCGCATTGCAGTACCTTTTAGCAAACCGGACATTACTTTACCGGCTGATATTATCGAAGAAATAATGCGTATTGATGGATATGATAATGTTGAAATTCCATCAGCTATTACCATTTCACCTGCTATTGAAACTGCCGGTTTCGAAACTGCATATAAAGAGAAAGTTGTCAATTATTTAATTGGCTTAGGCTTTTCAGAAATACTTACCAACTCAATTACCAACAGTGCATATTACAAAGAACAGGCCTTAAGTGGAGCTGTAAAGCTCATAAATAATTTAAGTGTGGAATTGGATGTTATGAGGCCGGCTCTCATGGAAACAGGACTGGCATGTGTGGCACATAATATTAATCATAAAAATAATGACCTGTTGCTATTTGAATTTGGAAAAGCATATTCAACTTCAGGCATAGGCAAATACCATGAAGTAGAACATTTGTGTTTATACGCTTCGGGAAATAAAAATCAATCGGGCTGGAGGGAAAAAGAAATCAAATCAGACATCTATTTTATAAAAGGGGTTTGCGAACAATTCTTTTATTTATCAGGAATTGATAATACAGTTTTTAAAGTTTCTGATTCTTCACTTAATGCTTTTATTAATGATGAATTGGTTGGACAAATTGAAACTGCAAGCAAAACCAAACTTGAACAATTCTCTATTAAGCAGCCTGTTTTTTTTGCTGATTTAAATTGGGAAAGACTTTCAGTATTAGCTAAGAAAGTAAAAATTGAATTTTTAGAAATATCAAAATATCCCGAAGTAAAAAGAGATATTTCGATGATAGTAAACAAAAATATTTCTTATGAAAATGTGGAAAGATTGACGAAGTCTTTAAATATTTCTAAACTGGTTAACATTAAATTGTTCGATATTTTTGAGAATGAAAAATTAGGAGAGGGTAAAAGATCTCTGTCAATTAGCTTTACGTTTTCTGACAAAGAAAAAACACTTACTGATAAAGAGATTGATGCTATGATGAACAAAATAATTGTATCTTATGAAAAAGGTTTAGGCGCAGAAATAAGAAAAGCCTCTTAATTATTAAATGAGTAATCTTGAAGCACATATCAAATCAGTTAATGAAAAACTTCAGCAGTTATTAAAAAAATATGTTGCTTTAAAGAAAGAAAATGAAAATTTGATAAGTGATCTTAAAAAGCTTAAGCAAAAAGAAGAGGATTATGAAACTACTTTGCAACAGCTTGATGAAAAAGTGGATATCTTAAAGGCTTCATCCGGAGAAATGACCGAAGCTGACCAAAAAGAATTTGAAAAGCGAATTAACAAGTATATTAAGGAAATTGATAAGTGCATTGGATTACTAAGTGATTAATTATGGCAGACGAACTCATCCCAATAAATATATTAATCGGCGACAGAACCTATCGAATAAAAAGTTTGTCTAAGGATGAAGAAGTTATTCGTAAGACTTTAAAAATAATCAACGATAAAATAATAGAATTTAAAACCCAGTTTGCGGGAAAGGATATGCAGGATTACATTGCTATGGTTTTAATATGGTATGCAACTCAGGCTGCTTCTACAGAAAATAATTCGGAAGTGGAAAATGAATTTGAAAAAATATTATCGGGCTTAGAATACCAAATAGATAAGGTGCTATAATCTGCCTCTACGTCCATTAATTTCCACAGTTTTTTTTATTTACCTTCGTTTTATCACGATTCTCATTTGGGTAGTGGATTAAGCTGTAAAAAATTATGAACCGTTTTAAAACATTAATTATCAATGACACAAATACTTCCAATAATAATTGGTGCCACCGCATTAGTAATAGGTATTCTACTGGGTAAATTCATCTTTGCAAAAAACACAAAAAAACAGGTAGAAGAAGCAGAGCAACAGGCACAAAAAATTATTTCCGACACAAAAATTCAGGCTGAAACATTAAAAAAAGAAAAAATGCTGGAAGCCAAAGAACAATTTGTTCAATTAAAGACTGACCATGATAGAGAAGTTTCTCAACGCAACCAGAAATTAAGTGATGCTGAGAACCGGCTTAAACAAAAAGAACAATCAGTTAATCAAAAAGATCAAAGCATTGCCAAACTTCTCAAAGACAATGAGGCTATAAAAGAAAATCTAACCCGCCAGACAGAAGTGGCAAATATTAAACGGGCTGAATTGGAAAAGCACCAGGAGGAAAACATCCGCAGACTTGAAAAAGTTGCAGGACTCTCTGCTGAAGAGGCTAAAGCACAATTAATAGAAAGTTTGAAACAGGATGCACATTCTCAGGCGCTCGTTATACAACAGGAAATTATTGATGACGCAAAACTCAGAGCGAATAAAGAGGCAAGAAAATTAATTATTCAAACTATTCAACGCACTGCCGCAGAACAGGCTATTGAAAATGCTATTACTGTTTTTAATCTTGAAAGTGATGAAATTAAAGGTTCAATCATTGGCAGAGAAGGACGTAATATACGTGCGATAGAAGCAGCTACAGGCGTAGATCTTATTGTTGATGATACTCCTGAAGCTATCATTCTTTCATCATTTGATCCTCTTCGCCGCGAGATAGCAAGACTTTCTTTACAGCGCCTCGTAACGGATGGGCGCATCCACCCAGCACGTATTGAGGAAGTAGTAGAAAAAACCCGTAAGCAATTAGAAGATCAAATTATAGAGATTGGTGAACGCACTGTAATTGAATTAGGCATTCATGGCTTGCATAAAGAGCTGGTTCGTATAGTTGGTAAAATGAGATTCCGTTCTTCATATGGCCAAAATTTATTAATGCACAGCCGCGAGGTAGCAAACCTTTGCGGAATAATGGCTGCCGAATTAGGCATGAATGCAAAACTTGCCAAACGTGCTGGTCTTTTACATGACATAGGTAAAGTTCCTGATGAAGAAACTGAGCTAAGCCATGCATTGCTTGGTATGAAACTAGCTGAAAAGTATGGGGAAAATCCGGCAGTTTGTAATGCTATTGGCGCTCACCATGATGAAGTTGAAATGCAATATGTTATCTCCCCAATTGTTCAGGCCTGTGACTCTATGAGTGGTGCAAGACCGGGGGCACGCCGGGAGATTATGCAGCAATATTTACAACGTATCAAAGATCTTGAAAATCTTGCATTAGCTTATGCCGGAGTTGAAAAAGCTTATGCCATTCAGGCTGGCCGTGAACTAAGGGTAATTGTTGAAGCAGATAAAGTATCAGATGGGGATAGTGATAAACTAAGTTTTGAAATAGCTCAAAAAATTCAAACAGAAATGACTTATCCGGGTCAAATAAAAGTTACCGTAATAAGAGAAAAGAGGGCGGTAAATATGGCCAGGTAAAAACTTTCAGCGGCTGAAGAGGTTTAAGGTTCAATGTTGAAATTCTACGATTTTAAACTTATGAAGCCTTTGAAACCTTTAAACTTTCCCTTACCTTTGCCAACTTAAAATAAAAGTTATGGATGCTATAGCATTTGTTCACGAACAACTGACTGCAAAGAAAGAATTGCCAAAATTTAAAGCCGGAGACAATATTACCGTAAATTATAAAATACAGGAAGGCAATAAAGAACGTATTCAAAGTTTTAAAGGAGATGTTATTAAACGCCAGGGTGAAGGTGGTACTGCAACTTTCACTGTACGTAAAATAAGCGATGGTATTGGCGTTGAACGTTTGTTTCCATTATTTTCCCCCAATATTGATAGTATACAACTTCATAAAGTTGGTAAAGTACGTCGTGCTAAGTTGTATTTTCTCCGTCAAAGAAGTGGTAAGAGTGCCCGTATCCAGGAAAAAAGGATGAAATGATTTCTTAATATAATTATAATGTTCAACCGGAAGCTACCAGGCTTCCGGTTTTTTATTTAATATTGGGTTCCAATTTTGAACAATTATTTACCTCCCCATATTACAAAATGAAAAAACTATTAGTTATTATTCTTTTCTTATCCATCATCTTTGGAAGTTGTGCCAAAGGGTTAACTCCTTATGAAGCAGCCAATGGTAAACAGAAGTGTGCAAGGGCTTACATTAAATAAACAATACATCTGTTTATTTATTTATTTCGTAAGTGATATTAAACTAACTTATTTAAATAATGTATCTTTGAATTTCTAATTTAATTTATATGACACATACTTTTTTAAACACATTTTTTCTTCTTTCAATGCCGGGAGGCTCTGAATGGATATTAATACTTTTAGTTGTCCTGTTATTTTTCGGAGGCCGTAAAATACCTGACCTTATGAGAGGTATTGGACGTGGCGTTCGTGAGTTTAATGATGCAAAGACGAACGTAAAAAATGAGATTGAAGCCGGGATGAGTGATAAAGACAAAAAAGAGCAGGAAGCTGAACTTGAATTAAAACAGGCTCAGGAAAAATTATTGCAGGCGCAGAAAGTACAGCAGGCACCACAAACGCAATATCAAACTGAATTGCCTAAATAGATTATTTTTTTTGTAGATTCGGCTGAAGTGTTCGACATCCCATTGGATTTCCTGCGCTCCAGCCGATTTTTTATTAATTACCTTATTATAAAATTGTATCAAAGCAAAACAATACAACAATACCAACTGGAGCTTAATGCTGATGAAAATGGTTGTGAGAAAGCTGTAAAAAGGTTTTTAAAAAGAATTGATTCCTCCAAACATCTAAATGCTTTTATTGAAGTTTATGAAGAAGAATGTATACAGAGAGCAAAGGAACTAGACACTAAAAGAAATTATGGAACTCCGTTGGGAAAACTACACGGAGTTGTAATTGCGCTAAAAGATGTTATATGTTATAAAGATCATCGTGTAACTGCAGCATCAAATATTTTAAAAGCCCGCCCGGATGATCCGGTAGGACGGGATTTTACATCTGTTTATAATTCTACAGTTGTTGAAAAATTATTAGCGGAAGACGCAATCATCATAGGTAATTGTAATTGTGATGAATTTGCGATGGGCAACACAAATGAAAATTCTGCGTACGGAAAGGTCTTAAATGCATTAGATATAACAAAGGTTCCTGGCGGCTCTTCAGGTGGTTCAGCCGTAGCGGTTCAGGCTGGTTTATGCATGGTAAGCTTGGGAAGTGATACCGGCGGCTCGGTGAGGCAGCCGGCAGATTTTTGCGGAATCATTGGTTTAAAGCCCACTTACGGAAGAATATCCAGGCATGGTCTAATTGCGTATGCTTCCTCTTTTGACCAAATAGGAATTTTTGCAAACCACATACAAGATGTGGCTTTAGTATTAGAAGTTATTTCAGGAGAAGATGATTACGATAGCACTGTATGTAATAAAAAATTAGAAAAATTTAATCTATTAACTAATAATAAACCCTGTTACAATTTTGCTTATTTTAAAAATGCCTTGGATCATCCCTCTCTTGATACCAAAATAAAAATAAATATAGAAGCTCTTATTCTGGCTCTTGAGAGAGATGGGCATACAGTTAAAGGGATTGATTTTGAATTATTGGAATATATTGTGCCTGCCTACTATATTCTTGCCACAGCTGAGGCATCCAGCAATTTATCACGGTATGATGGGGTACGTTTTGGTAATAAGGAAACATCCAGTGGGAACATTACAGATATGTATAATAAAACCCGTACAAAGGGTTTTGGCAAAGAAGTAAAACGCAGGATAATGTTAGGCACCTTCGTTTTAAGTTCGGGATATTATGAAGCATACTTTAGTAAAGCCCAACAGGTTAGAAGACTTTTAGTGGAACAAACACAAAAGTTCTTTAAAGATTTTGATGCCATCATTATACCAACAGTACCTTCAACGGCGTTTGATATTGGCACAATTGAAAAAGATCCGGTAGCTATGTATTTGGCTGACATTTATACAGTATTCGCTAATCTTACAGGCATTCCCGCTATTTCACTGCCGCTTTTTAAACACTTAAATAACACGCCTTTTGGGGTTCAGATTATGTCAGATAAATTCAATGAAGTAACTTTACTACAAATCTCCGAAAGAATATTAAAGGACTACAAAGCAGCATGATAAAATTTTTTTCCATATTCTTCTTTTTAATTATTTTGAAATATCCATCTTCTGCAACAAATTTCGGAGATACAAATATTCTGCAAAAGGTACCTTCGGATACAATAGTGCCGGCTTCTGATCCTGAAAATGAAACTATTGATGAAATATTAAAATCCAGGGAACTTCCTAAAAAAGAGAATATTAAATACTTAAGCCAGGAAACCAAATATGGCTTTAAAAATCTTTTCAAAAATTATACATATAATTCTACAATGCCTTACTCATCCCAGGTAAATCCATACGCAGAAACGTATATGCAGGATTACTTGCAGGCACATGGTAATTATCTTCAAAAAATGAAGAACGAAGCCTTATTAAAATTTAATTTCATTGATAATATTTTTGGTCAATATGGCTTACCTAAAGAATTAAAATATCTGGCGGTTATTGAAAGCAATTTAAATGCAAATGCCACTTCATGGATGGGCGCACGTGGACCCTGGCAGTTTATGAGTTATACTGCTAAAGATTATGGCTTACAGGTAAATAATTTTACAGATGAAAGAACAGATTACTATAAAAGCACAAATGCAGCAGCAAAATATTTGCTCACTTTATATAAAGATCTAAAAGATTGGTTACTTGTAATTGCAGCTTATAATGGAGGCCCGGGAAGAGTTTACAATGCTATCCGGCAAAGCGGATCAAGAAATTTTTGGGCTTTGCAATATTATCTCCCTACTGAATCCAGAAATCATGTAAAGAAATTTATTGCCACACATTTTATAATGGAAGCAGGTGATAATTCCATTTCTAAAAACGTGGATTACTTAACATTAAGAGCAGAGAATAAAATATTTAAACCCACTATTTCTCAGGACGATGCAAATACTACTGATGTGTTGAATATTTCCGGAAAGTATTCTTCAGTAATCATTGCGAAAAATCTCTCGATGGATATAATCGAATTTAATCGCTTAAATCCTGGTTTTGATGCGGCTATGTCTTCAGGTGAAGTTTTTGAACTTAGATTATCCTCCGATAAAATGGATCTTTTTGTTGCAAATAAATATCTTATTCTAAATGAATGTGTGCATGTATTATTAAATACGGTTAATACCGAAACTAAAACGGTTTATCCGGATCAGAAAATATTCAAAAAGAGGAAATAATCTCTCCAGTTTTTTTCATCCCTTTTATTTTTTACTTAGGCACTTTTATATTCTTTTCTGCATCGCTGTAAAAGAAATCAAAACAATTATCGGTGTAAATAAAAAATGCTGAACCGTTTTTAACAATTCAACATTTAGTTTTAATCAGTGGGATAATTAAAAATCATCATCATCATCATCATCCCCACCGGCACCCTCATTAAAAATGTCAAGTGATTTGAAGTCATCATCAATGCCCAGATCGTCATCATCACCCTTACCTTTTTTGGAAGGTCCTGCTTTTATTTTTGATTTGGGAATATCAAATTCTTCAAAATCGGGATCGAAATCGTCATCTTCAGTTTTCTCCCAATCATCTACTACTTCGTCTGCATCGTCATCATCATCATCATCTTTACCTTTTTTTGCTGATGCTTTTCCTTTTTTTATAGGTTTGTCATCCATGTCAATATCTTCATCATCATCATCCGCTTCGTCTATCCCGGATTTTGAAGATGCCTTTTTTGAAGTGATGTCATTGTCTTCAGACAAAGATTTTTTTACTGAAGTCTTTTTATCCTTGTAATTTGATTTCATGCGTAAATAGGGATTAATAATGTAAAATTTCTACGAGTTTTTCAATTTGCCAAAAATATTTTTAATGCTTTAATAATTTAATTAAATATGTAGCATAGCCGCAATCATAATGCCATAATAAGCTGATCACTTCCGGGTCCATTTGAAATAAATTTTACCGGTACTTTTATGCTATCATTTAGGTAGTTGATATACAATTTCATTTTAGGAGGCAACTTCTCAAAACTTTTTACATCGGTTATATCTGTTTTCCAACCTTCGAAAGTTTGGTATACGGGTACAATATTCATTCTCTGCATCTGGAATGGAATTTCATCAATTTCTTTATCATCTATTGTATACGAATTAGAAACCTGCAAGGTTTCCAGAGAATCTAACACATCTGCCTTCGTCATAATCAATTGTGTTACGCCATTTATCATGCAGGCATATTTTAAGGCAACAAGATCTATCCAGCCACAGCGACGGGGGCGACCGGTAGTGCTTCCAAATTCGTTTCCTTTTTTTCGTAACAACTCTCCGGTTTCATCAATTAGCTCCGTAGGGAAAGGCCCGCTTCCCACCCTGGTACAATATGCCTTTGTAACACCTAATATCTCTTTTATTTTTTGGGGTGCAACACCAAGACCGGAACAAACGCCTGCTGAAATTGTATTAGAAGATGTAACGAAAGGGAATGTACCAAAATCAACATCAAGCATACTTCCCTGGGCACCTTCGGCTAAAACTTTTTTTCCTTGCTGAATTTTATTGTTTATAAAATATTCCCCGTTCACTATTTGCAAGCCTTTTAAAAATTCAAGTGCTTCAAAAAATTCCTCTTCCCACGCAGAGATATCTTCATTAAAAGAAAAATTTTCTAATAGCTTTTGATGCTTTAATCTTAAGCGAATGTATTGTGTTGTAAAGCTTTTGTCAAGCAGGTCACCTACCCGTAAACCATTACGGCCAGTCTTATCCATATAAGCAGGACTTATTCCTTTTAAAGTGGAGCCAATTTTTTCATTGCCTTTAGATGCTTCGCTGGCTTTATCAATTGCACGGTGGGTAGGTAAAATTAAATGTGCACGCTGGCTGATAAAAAGATTCTTTCTATAATCAATTCCCATCGCAGCTACTGACTCACACTCTCTTTTTAAAATAACAGGGTCAAGTACAACACCATTACCAATAAGGTTGATTTTATTTTCATGAAAAATTCCGGAAGGAATTTGGTGCAGAACAATTTTTTTTCCATTTATATATATAGTGTGCCCTGCATTTGGTCCGCCCTGGAAACGGGCAATAACATCATAGCCTTTAGCAAAATAATCTACAATTTTCCCTTTACCCTCATCGCCGAATTGTAATCCAAGTATAACATCAACCATATGAGTTGCGAATTGTTAATTGTGAAGAGGTAAAAATAAAATGAAAAAAAGTAAATGCGATTTATATTTCTGTATTGTATTAAAATGTGCAAAAGAAGAGGGGCGAATATTGGTATGCCGATGAAGAGAGTGACACAACGATGTATATAGAAGTACAAAAAGCTGGTACAATAAATTTTTACTACGCTACTTTTAAAATGCTCAACTTACTTATACTGAATTTCCGTTGAGCATATTCCATAGTGAGGTGAAAGCTCTTTACTTTTTGGGAAGGGAGCTCATACATCGCATCAGTGAGAATGCTTTCGCAGATACTTCGAAGCCCACGGGCACCTAATTTATACTCCATAGCTTTTTCAACCATGAAATCATACACATCATTGTCAATGATAAGTTCAATTCCCTCTATATCAAACAATTTTTTATACTGTTTAATAAGAGAATTTTTGGGTTCGGTTAATATGCTGCGAAGGGTAACTGCATCAAGGGGGTTAAGATAAGTTACAACAGGTAACCTTCCAAGCAATTCAGGTATTAAACCAAAAGCTTTAAGATCCTGAGCATTTACAAATTGCAATAAATTTTTGCGTTGATATTCCTGCTGATCTTTATTTACATTAAAGCCAATTGCATTGGTGTTTATCCTGCGACCGATCAACCTATCAACCCCATCGAACGCACCGCCGCAAATAAATAATATATTGCTGGTGTTTAACTTTACCAGCTTCTGTTCAGGATGTTTTCTTCCGCCCTGTGGTGGCACCAATACATCAGTGCCTTCTAAAAGTTTAAGTAAACCCTGCTGAACACCTTCGCCGCTCACATCTCTTGTAATGCTTGGGTTATCACTTTTACGGGCAATCTTATCAATCTCATCAATATAAACAATACCTTTTTCAGCAGCGCTTACATCATAATTACAAACCTGCAGTAAGCGGCTAAGAATACTTTCTACATCTTCGCCTACATAACCTGCTTCTGTAAAAACGGTGGCATCAACAATGGCAAACGGAACATTAAGAACCCTGGCTATCGTTTTAGCAAGCAGTGTTTTGCCCGTTCCTGTTTCGCCAACCATGATAATATTACTCTTTTCAATCTCTACATCATTATCAATTTTTTGATTCATTCTCTTGTAGTGATTGTAGACTGCAACAGCTAAAACTTTCTTTGCATCATCCTGGCCAATGACATAATCGTCAATGAATTTTTTTAATTCCATTGGCTTTTTAACAGAAAGCTTGTAGTTAGATGCATTTCCAGATTTATCCGGCTGATGAATCATTTCCTGCCCAATTATTTCCTGGGCATGCTCAACGCAATTCTCGCAAATGTGTCCTTCCTGACCGGCGATAAGAATTTTAACCTCATCACGGTTTCTACCGCAAAATGAACAATGTAAAGTTTGTTGCTTAGCCATACCCCAACCCCTAAAGGGGCTTATTTGATTTTATTGATTATGTAAAGATATTTGAAACTAATTAGCTTTGGATATAATAGAAAAGAATTAAGTTATAAAATTTTACTCAATTCTCCCTTTAGGAGTTAGAGGGTATCCATTACGCCATCCACGATACCATAAGTCATGCTCTCGTTTGCATCCATCCAATAATCACGGTCAAAATCTCCCATTACTTTCTCATAGGTTTGCCCGCAATTTTCTGCAAGTATCCTTGCTCCCAATTGTTTTGCTTTTAAAATTTGAATTGCCATAATTTCCAGGTCTGCACTTGTGCCTTGTCCACCACCGCTTGGCTGATGTATCATTACTTCTCCATGAGGATAAATAAATCTTTTTCCTTTTTCCCCTGCGCTTAATAAAATACTTCCCATGCTTGCTGCCATCCCCATACATACAGTGTTTACCGGAGATGATATCATTTTCATAGTATCGTAAATTACCATGCCACTAGTTATTACTCCGCCAGGAGAATTTATATAAAATGTAATCTCTTTTCCCGGGTCCATAGCTTCTAAATATAAAAGACGATTGGTAATATCCTTTGCGCTCTTATCATCTACAGGTCCCCATAAAAAAACTTTTCTTTGCTCAATAAACTTTTTATCAAACATTATCCCACCCATCATTTTTTCCATAGGATTTTCCGGGATGCCCTTTGGCTCCTCCTCCTCTTCCATTCTTATAAATTGTTTGTTATAAAAACTCATAATTAAGGCTTTAATTTTTTTTCTTTTTTTGAATTGATAAGTAAAACTTCATCTACCAAACCATACTCTTTTGCCTCAGGCGCTGTCATCCAGTAATCCCGGTTGCTGTCCTTTGCAATTTTCTCAATTGTTTGCCCCGTGTGAGATGCAAGCACTTCATACAATTCATGCTTTACTTTTCTTACTTCATTTACAGTTATCTCAACATCACTGGCTTGCCCCATGGCGCCTGCACTTGGCTGATGCATCATAATGCGTGCATGTTTTAAGGCAGTGCGTTTGCCGGCAGCTCCTGCAGCCATTAAAACTGCTGCCATACTTGCTGCCATTCCTGTGCAGATAGTAGCTATATCCGGACTTACAAATTGCATTGTATCATATAACCCAAGACCTGCATATACACTACCGCCCGGTGAATTTATATATAGCTGTATATCTCTTGTACGATCGGTACTTTCCAAAAATAAAAGCTGGGCTGTGATAATATTTGCAACCTCATCACTTACGGGATAACCTAAAAATATTATCCTGTCCATCATCAAACGGCTGTAAACATCCATTACGGCAATGTTCATAGGCCTTTCTTCAATAATATTAGGAGTAAGATTAGTTACATTATGCTTTATGTAATCATGCAAAGTATGGCTGCTGATACCCTGATGTTTTATGGCGAATTTTTCAAATTCTTTTCCCTGGTTCATATTAAATTTTTAGTAGGAGAAAATATATTGGATTGAGTTCCCAAATATTATGCCCCCCTCCCCTGAAGGGGTGCAATATGTAATAACTTAATGACTTAATGACTTAATGACTTAATTGCTACTGACAACTGACAGCTCACAGCTCACAACTAAATTAATGATGGTGATTGTGTTGCATGGCAGTAAGTTCTTCTGAAGAAACCTCTTTCTCTTCAGGCTTAACATGCTCTTCTGCCCATGTAAATAATTTATCGGTAATAAGCCTTCTATAGCTGGCATCTACCTGCTTTTCATCTTTCATCATCCTGTCGATATAGCTTTCTATCCAACTGGTATCTCCATCCATTTTCATTTGCCCGAAATATTGCAGAATCTCTTTCTTCATACCTTCTCTCAATTCTTCCTCAGTTACTTCTAAATTATTTCCTTTAATTATTTTGTCGCTAATAAGTGTCCACTTTAATTGATTGGCGAAAGATGGAAATTCTGCTTCAACTTCTTCAGGAGATTTTTCTTTTTCCCCGCCTCTTTGCATCCATCTTTTCAAAAATTCATCAGGAAATTGAATCGGTGTATCTAACAGGAAATGATATATTTGGTCGTGCAATTGCACACGGCTTTGTGCATCCCAATGCTTTTGAATTTCCTGCTTTAGTTCATCTCTAAATTCTTCTTCTGTTTTTAATTCCTTACCTGGCAAAGCTTCATTAAAAAATTCTTCATTTAACTCTCTTATCTCTACCAAACCTATTTTGGTAATGGTCATTTTAAAATATTTATCCCCTGATGATGCATCCTCTTTATTTAATCCTAAATCACCAATTATCCATTCTCTTTCTTTTTCTTCAAATGCATTACTTAATTGCAGAACAATACTTTCATCTTTCTTTTTATCCATTAATTGCTGACGAAAAGCAGCGGTAAAATATTTTACCAATAAAGAATTATCTTTTGTAACTCCATCCGGTACCGTATTTCCATCTGCATCAGTTTCAACAAAATTTACATTGAGCACATTGTCTTCGGAGGTAACTGTTTCGGGATCAAGCATTTTACCATGACGGTTTTGTAACCGTTCAATTTCTTCATTGATCATATCATCTGACACTTTCACTTTGTAAAGCGTAAGTTTAGCTTTTGAAAATTCAATTTCAAACTGGGGCTTTAAACCAATTTCAAATGCAAATTCATAATCAGTTGGCTCGTTCATATCAAGATTACGGAGGTCGCTGCTCATTGGTAAGGGCTGGGCAAAAAAGTCAGGTTTTTCTTCAGCAAGATATTTTTGAATTTCCTTTTCAACCTCCTTAATAACAGTGTCATAAAATACAGAAGATCCATACAGCTTTTTTACCATTCCTGTTGGAACCATACCTTTTCTAAACCCCGGAATATTTGCTTTTTTACTATACTCCTTAATTGATTTTTCAAAGGAAGGATAATAATCTTCCTTGTTTAATTTAACAGTTAATTTATCGTGTAATAAACCAATGTTCTCTCTTGTAACTTCAGCCATTATTAAGTATATAAAGTAAGTAAAGTATATAAGGTAAATAAGGTATGTAAGTATATAAAGGATGGATGAGTGCTTGCTTTATTACTTATAACTTTATTTACTTTTACCAGTGCCCATGGAGGGACTCGAACCCCCACACCTTGCGGCATCAGATCCTAAGTCTGACGTGTCTACCAATTTCACCACATGGGCGTTTAAGGGCTGCAAAAGTATGGGATTTGAGGCAAAGAAAAATTGGGTAATGGGATTATATAAACTTCAAAAAAATTATTTATAAATTTCTTTACACATTCTAAATCTTAACCCCTTCTCAATTTTTCGTAAATTCGTTATTGATGGACGTTGCAGTAGAAATACCAAAATATAATTTAAACCAGGACCAGGAAAAAAAGGAAATCCTGCGTAATTACAGGGCATTGTTGCGTGCTTTAAAAACTAAATTAAAGCCGGGGGATAAAGAAATGATCCGCACTGCTTTTGAAATGGCGGCGGAGGCTCACAAAACCATGAGGCGCAAAAGCGGAGAGCCTTATGTTTTGCACCCGCTTGCAGTTGCTATGATTTGTGTTGAAGAAATTGGTTTGGGCGTAAGAAGTACTATTTGTGCATTGCTACACGACACTGTGGAGGATACAGATGTTTCTTTAGAAGATATACAAAGAGAATTTGGTACCGAGATAGCAAAGATTGTAGACGGTCTTACCAAAATATCAAACGTTCTTGATACCAATACTTCGCAGCAGGCGGAAAATTTTAAAAAGATCTTATTAACACTCACTGACGATCCCAGGGTAATACTGATAAAGCTGGCTGACCGCCTACACAATATGCGTACGCTGGATAGCATGAAGAGAGAAAAGCAATTGAAAATTTCATCTGAAACAGTTTATGTATATGCACCGCTTGCTCACCGCATGGGTTTATATAATATCAAAACAGAAATGGAAGACCTGGCGATGAAATATATGGAGCCGGACAGTTATAAATATCTTGCCCAAAAACTTAATGATACTAAAAGAGAGCGTACCCGATATATTAATGATTTCATAAGACCAATTAAAGAAAAATTAGAGCAGGGCGATTTTGATTTTGAAATATACGGAAGACCAAAAAGCATTCACTCCATCTGGAATAAAATGAAGAAGAAAGGTGTTGCGTTTGAAGAAGTGTACGATCTGTTTGCTATTCGTGTTATTTTAAGTTCACCTCCTGATAAAGAAAAAGAAGATTGCTGGAAAGTGTACAGCATGATAACAGATGAATATACTCCGTCACCCGAAAGGTTAAGAGACTGGCTAAGTAATCCAAAAAGTAATGGTTATGAAGCATTGCACACAACTGTGATGGGCTCTAACGGTAAATGGGTGGAAGTACAGATACGCACAAAACGTATGAATGATATTGCAGAAAAGGGGTTGGCAGCGCATTGGAAATATAAAGAAGGTACTAACGATGAGAACAGATTTGATAACTGGTTTCATCAAATAAGAGAAGTGTTGGCTAACCAGGATACAAATTCAATAGATTTTTTACAGGACTTTAAAGTATCTTTTTTAGCAGAAGAGATCTATGTATATACGCCAAAAGGCGATGTAAAAATGCTACCCATCGGGGCGTCAGCATTGGACTTTGCTTTTGCTGTGCATACAGCCGTTGGGGTTAAATGTATAGGTGCTAAAGTTAATCATAAACTTGTACCCCTCGGCCATAAACTACGCAGTGGAGACCAGGTAGAGATAATAACTTCTGCTAAACAAAAGCCAAACAGGGAATGGCTGAATTTTGTGGTTACTACAAAAGCAAAATCTAAAATTAAAGATTCTTTAAAAGAAGAAAAAAGAACCATTGCAGAAGAAGGCAAATATATATTACAGCGTAAGCTCGATGGAATGGGAGCATCGATGAGTTATCAAAATATGGAAGAGCTTGCAAACTTTTATAAACTGGCATCCCCTCTTGATCTTCTATATGAAATTTCTGTAAAGAAAGTCGATCTAAAAGAACTAAAAGAATTTACAGTAGCAGGAGAAAAACTTATTGCACCTAAAATTCTGAAACTAATTCCCGAAGAAAAAACTGAACAGGAACATCATCCAAAATCTTATCATAAAAAAGATACAGAGCTGATCATTTTTGGAGAAAGCAGTGATAAAATAATGTACACCCTGGCAAATTGCTGCAAGCCAATACCAGGCGACGATGTGTTTGGATTTATTACACAGGGCGAAGGCTTAAAAATACACCGCACAAATTGCCCTAATGCCACAAGATTACTATCTAATTATGGACATAGAGTGGTAAAAACCAAATGGGTTAAGAACAAGGAGATTTCTTTTCTTACCGGTATAAAAATTATCGGGCTTGACGATGTTGGCGTAATAAATAAAATAACCAATCTAATAAGCGGAGAATTAAGGATCAATATAAATGCACTTACCATTGAAGCAAAAGATGGCCTATTTGAAGGAAATATTAAAGTATATGTGCATGATAAAGATGAATTGGAAGTACTTGTAGACCATGTGAAAAAACTACCTGGGATTGAAAGTGTTGACAGGTACGATACGGAATAATGGTTTGATTATTGATAATTATTAAATTAAAAATTAAAATTAAAATCATGCATGAACTAATTCAAAAATTACAAAATAAACACGGGCTAAACCAGGAGCAGTCTTTTGGAATACTAAATACAGTGAAAGAATTTATAAAAGAAAAATTTCCAATGATGGCCGGTACTGTAGACAATTTATTTCCTACAGAAGGCACTGCTGGTAATACTCCAACAGGAAACTCCGGAAACACTCAAACCGGAGATACAGGTAATACCCAGGGACCAGCTCAAAAGGGTGGAAGTTTTTTAGATAAAATATCTGATATTGTTCCGGGAGAGATGGGGGAAAAAGCAGAGCAATTTGCCAAAGATAAATTAGGCGGAATGTTTGGCTCAGATAAAAAAAATCAATAATTATTTTACTATTTTATTTAAAAGCCGGTACACACCGGCTTTTTTATTTCAGCACTTCTCTTGCTATAATTATTTTCTGTATTTCACTGGTGCCTTCTCCAATGGTGCAAAGCTTACTATCACGGTAAAATTTTTCTACAGGAAAATCTTTTGTATAACCATACCCCCCAAAAATCTGAACCGCATCTGTAGAAACTTTTACTGCAATCTCGCTGGCATAGTACTTAGCCATAGCAGATTCTTTCGTAATATTTTCACCACGCATTTTTTTATCGCAGCATTGCGCTATCAAAAGTTCTGCTGCTGTTATTTCAGTTGCCATATCTGCCAGCTTAAATGAAATTCCCTGGAAGCTGGAAATAGGCTTATCAAACTGGTGTCTTTCTTTTGAATATTGTACTGAAGCCTCGTATGCACCTTTTGCAATTCCCAATGATAGTGCGGCAATTGATATTCTTCCCCCATCCAGCACTTTCATCGCCTGTTTAAACCCTTCTCCCACCTCCCCTAACCTATTCCCATCAGGAATACGGCAATCATTAAATATCATTTCACTTGTTTCACATGCTCTCATCCCCAACTTATTTTCTTTTTTACCGGCAGTAAATCCCGGTGTGCTTCGTTCAATTACAAATGCAGTTGAATTATCTCTGGTTCTTGGTTCTCCCGTTCTGCAAATTACTACAGCAACATCGCTGCTGTTGCCATGGGTTATCCATGATTTAGTTCCATTGATAACCCAATCATTGCCATCTTTTACTGCCGTGCATTTCATGTTTCCTGCATCGCTTCCGGTGTTAGGTTCAGTTAATCCCCATGCACCAATATGTTCAGCAGTAGCAAGCTTAGAAAGATATTTCCTCTTTTGCTCTTCATTTCCAAAAGATAGTATATGCCCGATGCATAGTGAATTATGTGCGGCTACTGAAAGACCTATTGATCCGCAAACTTTTGAAATTTCCTGTATAATCTCACTGTACTCAAAATAACCGAGCCCGGCGCCTCCGTACTCTTCAGGAACGAGAACTCCCATTAACCCAAGTTTTCCCAACTCCTTTAAAACCTCAACAGGAAATGTCTGCGATTCATCCCATTCCATTACATGTGGTTTAATATTTTGTAATGCAAAATCTCTTGCTGTTTGTCCAACCTGTTCCGTAATTTCAGTTCGCTTAAAATCCATATTTATTAAATTAAAATATAGTAAAGAAATAACCAACTTCAATCTTCTCCATTTCCCTCCCCTTCGGGGAGGATAGGTAGGACTTTAGTGTGCAAGATAACCACAAAGGGATAAGCCGTGAAATTGAGTTAGGTAACCATACTAATTTACCGTAAGATAGGGAGACACTTTATTAAAGATTTCCTCAGAAATAATCATTATTTTTTTAATATCAGTAACTGAGGAAAAATTGCCATGCTGAGTTCTGTATTGTATAAAAGCATTGGCAAGATTATACCTGATATAAGGATGCGATTTCATTTCATCAACCGTAGCAATATTAATATTTATTTGTTTTACGCCGGGGCTTGTAAGAATAAGCTTTGGCTTTATTTTGATAAAGGTAGAATCGGGCAAGCCATAAGTTTCTTTAACCTGTTCAACTGAATAAAAGCCTCCAAGCTTTTCACGAAATGCTATGATGCGTTGGGCAAGTTTACTACCAATACCGGGCAAAGAAATAAACGCGGAGGTGTCTGAACCATTAATATCAATAATTTGAGGAGAGGGTTTTTTATCACGATAGCTCTCGGGAGCATAGATGTTTTTAAAATTTGATGGTTCACGATTAGCATATTCCTTTTTATCATTTTCTATCCTCACATAAGGCAATAGCCGGTTAACATCATCCTTATGCAATCCCCATATTTTTGCAATATCCCCGGACTTATAAAAATGGCCACCTTTAGATAAATATTTTTGAATTGTTTCAATAGTCTTATCTCTTATCCCTAGCCGCTTCCAATCGTTTACTGTCGCAGTATTAGGGTCAAAATAAAAAACCTCTCCCTTTGATTTTGTATAATAACTTTTTTCTGATGGCTCATAATAATTGTTATAATTATTTTCATCAAAGCTTTTACTGTAATATTTTTTATCATTTGTACTATCAGTCTGCTGCATTTTTAATTGAGATATCTCTTTGTCAAATTGCGAATGATCATAAGTTTTATGGTGAATAAAATACGGATAAAGAAATGGGGCAAATAAGCAGAGGATTATCAAAGCAAGAAGAATAAAAATTCCTGTTCTTTCTTTCTTGGTAAAACTTAGATACTCACGAAGAAATTGTTTCCACATACCGAAAAGTATAATTTAAAATCCAAAAGAAGTAAATATGAAAGGATTTGGTTCTACAGCTGTATCGGTTTATGTAAAAATTACGTAGAGGACACAGATCAATAATTAGAATTCTAATGTAAGACCATCCCAGGCTAACTGCGAATTATCGGGAAGGATTTTATTTACTTCTTCGTGCTTTCCTATCTGGTGGCTCATGTGTGTAAAATAAGCAACTGGTATATTTAATTCCTGTGCCAATGCAACTGATTCATTAAGCGTAAAGTGAGATATATGTTCTTCTTTTCGTAATGCATTTATTACAAGTACTTTGCTACCCTTGATCTTTTGCCTTTCATTTTCATCTATTCGGTTGGCATCCGTAATATAGGTAAAATCTCCAAACCTAAAACCCAAAACCGGCATTTTTAAATGATAAACCTCAATTGGTATTACGGGTATATCTCCCACCACGAAAGGCTCTGTTTCAATTGTGTTTAAAATTATTTTAGGCAACCCGGGGTATTTATTCTCTGAAAAAACATAAATGAACTCTCTTCTTAATGCTTCCTCGGTTAATGCATTTGCAAATATTTCCATTGGTTTGTGAGAGAAAAAATTATAGGCTCTTATGTCGTCAAGCCCGGCAATATGGTCTTTATGCGGATGAGTAAAAACCACCGCATCAAGATGCTTTACATTAGCACGTAACATTTGATAACGAAAATCAGGAGTGGTATCAACAACTATCGTTGTTGTTTTGCTTTGCACTAAAATGCTACTCCGTAAACGCTTATCTTTTTTATCAGGTGATGTACAAACCACGCAACTGCAGCCAATCATTGGTACCCCGCTGCTGGTTCCTGTACCAAGAAAAGTGATCTTTATTTCGGGGTAACTCACCTGCCAAAGCTAAATAACTTTTGTGTCAGTTGTGAGTTGTCAATTGTGAATGAAAATACCTGGCATACTCACAACTCACGACTCACTTTTGACATTGCTCCATTATACATTTTTTGGGAATCAACAGTTAATAGTTCATAAGTTATATTCAATGAAGGAATAAGATCGATAAGGGTATTTATTCTTCCTTCAACATTTAAAAATTTATTAAGCACTACTACTTTTTTTTCTTCTAAAATACAATAGCCGCTTTGAAATGAACCCCGTTCATAGCGCACAACATATCCTGCTTCTTCTAAAATATTTTCCAGCCTGCTTAATGTTGATTGATTATATTTCATACCCAACCTCTAAAGGGTTTCTAAATTTAATATTGAACAAATTTACAACCTTGGTGATTTTTAATCCTATAATCCTGAAATCATAAAAATCCTAATCAAGTTTTACTTGTCATTCTTATTACCGGAATTATCATTTCTTCCAGACTTACACCACCATGCTGAAAAGTATTACGATAATAATTTACAAAGTGATTATAATTATTGGGATAACATAAATAGCCGTCCTGCTTCGCAAAAATAAAAGACGAATTTACATTGGGAACCGGCAAACCTGCCTGCCTCGGATCTCTGAAAGCTAAAACTTCTTTTGCTTCATAATTTAAATTTCTTCCATGCTTATAACGAAGATTGGCGGTTGTTTGTTTATCTCCAACCACTTTACTTGGCGTGTTTACTCTTACACTTCCATGATCAGTTGCAACAATGAGATTAATTTTTTTATCTGATATCTTTTTTAATGCCTGGTGCAATGGAGAATGCTCAAACCATGACGCTGTAATGCTGCGGTAGCTTACCTCATCGGCTGCAAGCTCTTTAAGCACTTCCATTTCTGTTCTTGCATGGCTTAGCATATCAACAAAGTTGTAAACAATAATATTCAGATCATTCTGCATCATGTTATGAATATTATCAACCAGCTTTTCACCATCGTGATGGTTGGTGATTTTGGTATAAGAATATTTCAGATCTGTTTTCCGTAACCGCTGTAGCTGCGCCTTAAAAAAACCTTCTTCAAACATATTTTTACCGCCTTCTTCATCATCATTTTTCCACTCAACCGGAAATTGCTTTTCAATCTCAACAGGCAACAGACCGGCAAAAATCGCATTACGGCTGTATTGTGTTGCGGTTGGCAAAATAGAATAAAACGTTTCTTCCTCCTGAATTCTAAAGCTCTCTGCAAAAATCGGCTGAATTGTTTTCCATTGATCAAATCTCAAATTATCTATGAGCACAAAAAATGTAGGGGTGCCCTTTTCAACATGAGGAAAAACTTTATACTTCATTAAGGTGCTGCTCATAACCGGCGCATCAGCCGCAGGGTTAGTAACCCATGAAGCATAATTTTTTGAAATGAATTTAAAAAATTCTGTGTTGGCTTCCTGCTTTTGCGATTGAAAAACTTCCCGCATTTCCGGGCTGTCACTTTTTTTCATTTCAAGCTCCCAGTAAACTAATCTTTTATAAATTTCCATCCATCCATTATAATCAGGATTATCACTCAATGCCATAAATAATTCCCTGAAGTTTTGCTGGTAAGATGAGGTTGTTTTTTCAGCAACAAGCCTTCTGTTATCAATTATCTTTTTTAAAGAAAGCCATACCTGGTTTGGGTTTACCGGTTTAATTAAATAGTCCGAGATTTGAGAGCCGATGGCTTCATCCATTAAATTCTCCGTCTCGTTTTTTGTAATAAGTACAATTGGTGTTTGCGATTTTAATTCTTTAATTTTCTGGAGTGTTTCCAACCCGGAAATACCGGGCATACTTTCATCAAGCAACACAACATCCACTTCATTGTCTTTTACATAATCAACTGCATCAAAACCATTACTTAACGATTTTACTTCATAACCCTTATTTTCCAAAAAAATAATTTGGGATTTCAGGCTCTCCATTTCATCATCAACCCATAAAATTTTTGCTAAACTCATAAACTAAAAATTATTTTGGTTACCGGCATTTGTACATCAGTCAACACCGTTGTGTCACTCACTTGAACATTTTCATCTTTACTCATCAAACTATAGTTATTTTTTCCACTTCTCCCCTTCAGTGTTGGGAGCTTACAAATGTAATTTATTCCCTTTCCAAAAATTACCTTTGTAATCTGGCTTATACATTTTAACAATTTATAGATGCCGCACAGAAAAATAATTAATGATCCTGTTTATGGATTTATTACAATAGATGATGAACTGATATTTAAAATTATTTCTCATCCATATTACCAACGCTTACGCCGCATTCACCAAATGGCTATGGCGGCGCTTGTTTATCCCGGGGCAGTCCATACCAGATTACATCATTCACTGGGTGCATATCATTTAATGTGTAATGCAATTAGCGAATTAAAAGGCAAAGGTTTTAGTATAACCAGTGAAGAAGAACGGGGAGCAAAAGCAGCTATATTATTACACGATATAGGTCATGGCCCGTACTCCCATGCTTTGGAAAATACCCTTATTGAAGGAGTGACACATGAAGAAATTTCTTTGCTATTGATGAAAAATATAAATGACGAAATGAATGGTGAACTGCAAATAGCTATAGATATTTTTACCGATAAGCATCCCAAAAAATTTCTGCATCAATTAGTTAGCGGACAGCTTGATGTAGACCGGATGGATTACCTGATGAGGGATAGTTTTTTTACTGGTGTTAATGAGGGTGTGATTGCCTATGATCGCATTTTAAAAATGTTAACGGTGCATGAGGGAGAATTGATGATAGAAGAAAAAGGCATTTATTCAATTGAAAAATTTTTAGTAAGCCGCCGTTTGATGTACTGGCAGGTTTACCTGCATAAAACAGTTCTGTGTGCTGAAAAAATGATGGTGAACATTATTAAAAGGGCTAAAGACATAAAAGCTGAATCTCCTTCAGCAACTTTAAATATTTTTCTCAGCGATGAATATAAACAACACGGTATAGAAAAATTCCTCATTGAATTTTGTGATCTTGATGACTACGATTTTTTAACTGCTATAAAACAGTGGATAAACCATCCGGATAAAATCTTATCATTTTTATGCAAAGGATTAATAAACCGGAATCTTTTAAAAGTTAAATATTTTTCACGGCCCGTTCCGGCGGAATTATTGAATAAGAAAAAAAGTGAAGTATTACTTAAATTAACCATTTCAGAAGAAGAAGCGTCTTACCTTACATTTACAGGAGAAACTGAAAATAAAACATATAATACTTTAGATGAGCATATTAATATTTTATTTAAAGATGGCACAGTAAAGGATATTTCTAAAGTTGATAATGCGCTGATAAATCAATCTTTATTTGGCACGGTAAAAAAATTTTACATTTGTTATGCAGGATAGATCTTATAAATGTTTGCTAACGACTATAATTTAACCCGAAAATTTTTTAATGCAGTTTAACGCGATACAAATAGCTTCACTTATCAACGGAAAAATAGAAGGCGATGATATCGTCTCTGTTTCATCATTTGGTAAAATTGAAACCGCAATAAAAGGGCAATTAGCATTTTTAGCCAATCCTAAATACGAAGAATATCTTTATACAACAGGCGCTTCTGTTGTATTAGTTAATGAATCTCTTGAACTAAAACAAAGAATAAAGCCCACTTTAATCCGGGTTGCCAATGCCTATTCAGCATTTGCTACATTGCTAAACGAATATCAAAAAGTACAAACGCAGGAGTTGAAGGGTATTCAACAACCATGTTATATTCCCTCTTCAGTTATTCTTGGCAATGATGTATTTATTGGCGCATTTTCTTATTTAGGAGAAAATGTAAAAATTGGAAATAACACTAAAATTTTCCCAAACACGTATATAGGCGACAATGTTCAGATCGGAGAAAACTGTGTAATTCATCCGGGAGTAAAAATTTATTTTGGCTGTATACTAAAAAATAACGTAGTAATTCATGCAGGCACCATAATCGGCAGTGATGGTTTTGGCTTTGCTCCACAACCAGATGGGAGTTTTCAAAAAATTTCGCAAATTGGCAATGTGCTAATTGAAGATAATGTGGAAATAGGTTCCAACACGACTATTGATCGTGCCACCATGGGATCAACAACGATAAGTGAAGGAGCTAAACTTGATAATTTAATTCAGATTGCACATAACGTTGAAATTGGCAGCCATACTGTTATAGCTTCCCAGGTTGGTATAAGCGGCAGTACGAAAATTGGCAGTAATGTTATGATAGGCGGCCAGGCAGGGTTGGTGGGGCACATACAAATTGCCGATGGGTCAAAAATAAACGCCCAAAGCGGTGTAAGTAAATCCATAAAAACCCCTAATTCAGCAGTAACCGGTTCCCCGGCTTTTGATTATACAAGCGCTCTACGCAGCCAGGCTTTAAGCCGTAATCTTCCGGAAATGGAAAAAAGAATTGTTGAATTAGAACAACTCGTACAGCAGTTACTCTCAGAAAAAATATCCCACTAACCTCACTAACCTCACTAACCTTCTTTCATTTTATAGTTTCTCAGTCCCCAATCAAAATCCCATACTTTTCATACTTTCGTGCTTATGGAGCACAACAACTCTAATCCTAAACATTTTCAATATACTATAAAAGAAGAGGTAATTATTTCAGGCGCAGGTATTCACTCAGGAGAGGCAGTTACCATGACACTTAAACCCTCTGAACCTAATACAGGAATTATTTTTCAACGAATAGATCTTGCCGGAAAACCATTAGTAAAAGCTGATGTAGATAATGTAATTGAAACTAACAGGAGTACTACAATAGAAGCTAATGGGGCAAGAATTAGTACAATTGAACACATAATGGCAGCACTTGTAGGCACACAAGTGGATAATGTTTTAATAGAAATTGATGGTGAGGAAGTTCCTATTCTTGACGGCAGTGCTGAGCCTTTTGTTGAAGCATTGGAAAAAACAGGAACACAAAAACAAGACGCAAAAAAAACATGGTATGCAATCGATCAAAACATCACTTTTACTGATGAAGAAAAAAAAGTAGAAATGGTTGCGCTGCCATATAGTAGTTATCGCATTAATACATTAATTGATTTTAATTCGCCGGTATTGGGTACGCAACATGCCACCATTAAAAATATTACCGAGTTTAATAAAGAAATTGCTCCCAGCCGAACCTTTTGTTTTTTTCATGAACTGGAATTGTTGCTGGCAAACAATCTTATTAAAGGTGGCGATATAAATAATGCGATAGTTGTAGTAGATAAACCTGTAACTGAAGACCAGGTAATGCGAATATCAAAAGTGTTCAATAAAAAAGATGTGCATGTAAATGAGGAAGGAATTTTAAACAACCTGCAGTTACGGTTTCCTAATGAACCGGCAAGGCACAAATTGCTTGATATGGTTGGCGATCTTGCACTTGTAGGATTCCCGTTTAATGCTCACATAATAGCCAATCGCCCAGGACATGCCTCTAATATAATGTTCGCAAAAAAAATTAAAGAGCACATCAAAAAAAATAAGTTCAAACAGGATATACCGAAATACGATCCCAATAAACCTGCTTTATATGATATAACTGAAATTGAAAAAGTATTGCCCCACAGGTACCCTTTTTTATTGATAGATAAAATAATTGAGTTGTCAAAAACCCATGTAGTAGCAATTAAGAATGTTACCTACAATGAGCCATTCTTCCAGGGGCATTTTCCGGGAAATTATGTTATGCCGGGGGTTTTACTTGCGGAAGCCTTAGCGCAGGCAGGCGGTTTTATCGCAATACCGATTGATTCAGAAGATAAATACGATACATATTTTCTTAAGATAGAGAGTTGCAAATTCAAACAAAAAGTAGTGCCCGGTGATACATTAATATTAAAAATGGAATTGCTTCACCCCATCCGCAGAGGCATTTGTGAAATGAAAGGAACTATTTTTATAGGAGATAAACTTGTGACAGAAGCTGTGCTGGTTGCTCAAATAGTAAAAAGACCTAAACCCTAAGATGATAAGCTCTCTTGCGCATATAAATCCTGCTGCCAAAATTGGAGATAATGTGATTATAGATGCCTTTGCAGTTATTGAAGAAGGTGTAAGTATTGGCGATGATACGCATATAATGTCTCATACAACTATTCTTAAAAATACCAGTATTGGTAAATCATGCCACATTTTTCCAGGTGCTGTTGTGGGCGGTATTCCGCAGGATCTGAAATTTGTAGGAGAAGAAACTGCAGTTGAAATTGGCAACCATACAACAATTAGAGAGTCTGTAACTATTAACAGGGGTACAAAAGATAAATGGAAAACCATAATTGGTAGTCACTGTCTTTTGATGGCTTATACGCATATTGCCCATGATTGCATTTTAGGGGACAATGTTATAATAGCCAACTCAGTACAATTAGCCGGTCATGTTGAGATAGGTGATTATGCAATTATCGGAGGCTTGGTTGGTGCTGCGCAATTCGCTCAAATCGGGGCTCACACTTATGTTGCAGGGCATACGGTTATTGATAAAGGGGTTCCCCCGTTGATAAAAGCCGGAAGGGATCCACTATGCTATGTAGGTTTAAATTCTGTCGGTCTTCAAAGGCGTGGTTATTCTAATGAAAAAATAAATGAATTATTGGAGATTTACAGATATATATACTTAAGAGGCTTAAATATAACACAGGCAACAGAAAGCATTAAAAATGACTTACCGGAGACCAGTGAAAAAACCCACATAATAGATTTTATTAATGGCAGCAAACGCGGTATAATAAAAGCTTCTGCTAAAGGAAATAATGATGAAGATTAAGCTTACAGATGTAGGTAAGCGTTTTAACAGGGAATGGATATTTCGCCATCTTAATTTTGAATTTCACTCTCAAATATCTTATGCCATCATAGGGCCTAACGGTTCCGGCAAATCAACACTGTTACAAATAATAGCAGGGGCAACTATTTTTAATGAAGGACAAATAGAATATTTTTTATCAGATAAAAATATAGACACAGAAAAAGTTTATACAAACATTTCCATTGCTGCCCCTTATTTAGAGTTGGTTGAAGAAATGACGTTGATTGAATTTTTACAATTTCATTCAAGTTTAAAAACTTGGCTGCCTGCTTTTGATTCCAAAAAAATAATTTCAATTATTAACTTAGAAGATGCTGCACAAAAGCAAATACGATATTATAGCAGCGGCATGAAGCAGCGGGTAAAATTAGCCCAGGCAATATTCAGTAATGTGCCTGTTGTACTTCTGGATGAGCCCTGTACTAATTTAGATGAAGAAGGAATTATTTTATACAAAATTTTAGTGAATGATCATTGCAAAAACAGGTTGCTTATTGTTAGTAGTAATGATATTCAGGAATATGATTTTTGTGAAGAAAGGATTGATATGAGAAATTATAAAGGATGAATCTATTACAAATATTCCCTCGACCGTGTTGCAACGCATTTGCTTGAAAAAGGTACTGATGTAAGATATATACAGGAATTATTGGGACATTTTAGTATAAAAACCACTACACGTTATTTGCATGTAGCAAAAGAAAAATTAGTAACAATCGAAAG
>JBPCQG010000240.1:0-11785 GCA_050998315.1 Chitinophagaceae bacterium | reverse complement strand
GTGCTAAATCATTTGCAATAAAACTTTTTGCGGTTGTAACCTGTCCTTTTACAGCACTGCGGATTGTGATGCGTCGGGGTTCCTCCTGAATAGCAATATCAGGAATTAACGGACGTGCCCATTTTGAGATTGGGATGGAAAAATTTAAGTTCAACCCCCAATAAGAAGTTCCCCCTAAAACATAATTAAATGCAGAAGGCAATCCACCTTCTTTCTCTCCTAAACTACGAATAACCGGACCTTCAGGAAAGGACATATTATTAACGGAATGAAGAGGAACATATAAAAAGGCGGAGGTTGCATTGCCGGCAAAAAATTCACTATAGGCTGGTGGTGTTCCCCATGTATATCCAAAACCTAATGTAGTTTCCAGATCAACATTATTATGGCCACGCCCTATAGAAACTGCATAACCATATTTACCTGCGATTCTCTGGTAAGATTTTAAATTGATATTGTTTTTTGGAATACCGGCATTAAACCATATTCCCATTCGGGATAATCCTTTTGCAACTCTGCCGTCAATAAGTGCACTAAATTCATAATCAGTTTCAGGATTCTGAATTTTATTATTAAGGGGAGTGTAATTATTTTGGGAAAATTCAACACCTCCACTTAAAATGTATTTACTCAAAAATGATTTTTTCCCATTGCCATGAATGGAAGCAAAGATCTTTGTAAAGTCACGACTGTAATCGCTTATATTGAGTGGAAGCAAGCTATTAGCATACATAACACCAAAATTCCATCCAATAGTTGAGTTAGTATAAACCGGGTGAACTAATTGAAGCAATCCCGAAATATTGTAAAAAGAATTATTAAATGATCTACGAAAATCAAGATCAAGATCTAACCTAAGTTTTTTTGCCCCTAAATCCCCTAAAGGGGACTTTGAACTACCAGTTGAAGTACCGTTACCAGGAATATGTAACAGATCAGTTGTAGTTTTTATGAATGCAGAAGTTCCAAACCGGCGATCATTCATTAATCCAAAATAGGGTGCTGTTGCCAAAAGAATTGATGGCACTTGTTTATAGAAAGTAGGTTTTGCAGTTCGTGGAATGGGTAAGATGTTATTACCAAGATTGTACAGGTCAATTCGCAGATAGTATGGATGTATTTCAACTTGTACTTCCCTGAGCCCCGAACTATCAGAGACAGGACAAACATCTGACGTGATAAATAAGACTGAAGTTGACCCTAGTAACCTGATCGAAAACCTACCCTCGCTTTCTATTATTTCACTTCTTACCATTTCCTCTGCCAAACCAACTTTCGAAGGATCAAATAATTGTCCAACTCCTATAAGTTTTTCGATTTTTGCCTTCAATTCTTTTGGCACCCAGCGACCTATTATTTTTACAGAATTAACTGTGAAATTCATATCAGCAGTAATTGTATTGCAAGCTTCCTTTTGACAAAACATATTACCTATAAAAAGAAGATTGCAAACTAATAATAAAGTAATTGATCTGCCGTTTTTAAAAATCATAAAGAGTACATATAAAAAATCATGGGCATAAAACATAGCTCATGCTTACATACTATTTTAGTAAGAAAGCTGAATTTTAAGAGATTTGCAGGTTCAAGTATTAACTATTTACGATAAAGATTCTTATGCATTGATAGCTTTCTTCATGCTATCATCAATCTTTTTCTTTTGATCGCTATTAGGTTTTTGTCCTGAATCTCCAAACCGCTTTACAAGCGGAAAAACATCATCTCTAAATGAACGGACCTGAGCTCTTTTCATGCCTTCTTCAGTAACAGCAGCAATTTTATCAATGTCATTAGAATCGCCTGCAACAAACTCAACACTAACTACTTCCTGAAATTCTGTATCTATCTTTTTATAAAGATCAAAAAGTAATTTCCAGACAGGTTCATTCTGGCTTGTACATGCCTTTTGAATTTCAATAGTAAATTTATATCCTGATTCAGGACTAAAGATCATTACGCGTAATAGAAAAGGTTTGCATTTTTTAACGCCGGTTGTAATTGTAGAAGGCATGATAATATTTTTTTAATTCGCCTACTCTATCCCGTTTTCGGCTTCCCGGTGCTTACTATTTTATAAGGATGTTCAGCAGTTAATTCCCTTAATTATTTTTTTCCTGTCTTCCTCGCTGCTTGATAAGGGAGGCTTGGCGCCTGTCCCACGCATGTTCGATATTTTATTCAGCAGATCAAATAAAAAACAGCCCTGAAAATTTGCCATTGTCATCATTCAGCCATTTTCCTTGCCATTTATTTTTCTGGTAACTGCTCTAAAGTTCTCAAGATTTGTTCCTGTATCAATGGGCTTTTTTATATCCATCTTGTCTGAAAGTGTGTTAAGATTGCGTGAGTTCCAATACCATCCAGCACTAAGAGCTGCATTCTTTAGCTGATCCTGTGTGCATACATTTGTGTTTTTACCACCTAATAATGTTGGATCTTTTATTAAATCAATACCAAATGCATCTCTGAGGATTTTATAATTTGAGCGGCCTGCTATCTGTATCATTCCTCGACCTTTAAAACGTACTCCATCGCCGGGCTGTGTATTACCTAAATTTTTCCTCCCTTCATATGCAGCGCCACTAGCAAGTTCTTCTGTGTAAAAAAGCCCGCCACTTTTATGGCCAACCTGGGCAAGAAAGCATAGCTGGCGTATAGGAGTATCAATTTGATACTTATCACAGGTATCATTAATAAACGGCATAAATTTTTCAGCACACACAGAAGGACCACAGGTACCTTCTTTTATTTGACCTAAGTTCATTGGGTTTTGGTTTTAATTGGCTTACTCTTGGTTCCGTTTTCAGCTTTGCGGTGCTGACTGTAAAAGCCCAGCAGATTAGTTAGATGTGGTTGAGGTTAGTGCAATAAATATGCAGGTATGATTTTCAGAGGGAACGTCTTGGGAAGGTAACGGCTTTGTTTGCGAATGCTCTTAAAATTGATAAAAGTAAGGAATGGATTTATGTTTTTGCAAATTTCTTTAAGAAAATAAATTTTTCATATCAGAAAACATTCTTTATCACCTGTTTTTTGCAGAATATTTTTCTCATTTTGATACATGATTTTCTCAGTTGCAGGTACATCCAAAATATGTGTTACCCTAAATAAAAACCCAGTCTTTCGAATGGGCTTTTATTTCTTTAGCACTTGGTCTTCCTACAACTTTATAAGCTTGAGTTTTTTTTTTTTTTCCCTGTGTTACTTCTACAAAGTAAACACCAGGTCTGTATCTATTACCTATCTGTAAGGTTTCTTCAAAAATCCATTGGTATTGTTTTTCTATATATTCATTAATCATTGATTAATGAATTTTATACTCACTTTTTATCTACCTATTTTTTAGATATTTATTTAGAATTTGATGCCTAAAGAGATTCCGCTTCTTATACCGCCCCATGGGCCATCAAGTTTTAAGGAAGCACCATTAGCATTTACACTAACAGTTTTATCAGTTAAAGGAATGTCTACACTATTTAATTGATCTCTTAGACCATTTTGTTCATCCTGTGTTAAAGGCCTGCTTGATGTACCGCTAAAATCACCTGTGCCTGATCCATAATGAGGCCCAAATATCCATGTGTCAAGCACTATACGTTTTCCAATAAACCGTTGAACACCCAACAATATTCCACCGGTATTAGAAGTAAGTTTTCCAGAAAGCTTGATACTACCGTGTACATTTGCAGGGGTGGTATAAAATATATCCAGTTCATTGCTCTTAAATTCTGCATGACGGTAAAAAGGAGCAATATAAAAACCTTTTCCATATCCCTTTTTACCCACATAAAATCTTACTTCAGGAGTTATGGCAGTATTGCTTAATCTAAAATTTTCAATTGTCTTCCTGGTTTCAGGATCGTCGCCAACCTGATCTAAAATAATTTTTTGAAAAGGGAGTGTGGATACCGGCATTACTCTGTATCCAAGAACAATTGAAAATGTTTTGCTTAATATTCTTTCGTATTGAAATGAAAAATTTTTTAAAACAATAGCGGTTACATTTATTTTTATAATGTTCCGGCTAAGATTACGTTTATGTTCATTCCGCATTTGTATTGATGTGTCAGTATTCCTATTTCTATTTTGTGCTTGTGCTTTATAACTAGTCATAGAAATTAAAAAGCAAACACTGAAAAAAAGTATATAAAGTTTTTTGCTCATGATTTAAGTTTTATTAATAAATGATAAAAGGTAGTAATAAGAAATAAATCTTATTTATACTTTAAGTTGTAATTATTAATTGTGATCAAAAAATTTAATTGATACACTTTTATGAATCACCGGTGAAAATACTAATATAATTCTTGAAATTGTAAGCGTTCGCATGCGGTAGGAAGCGTTGAATGATCTGTGTGAAACAATATCCAGGATTTGGATTTATTATTGTTTAATTTATGTAAGGATTCAAGCTTCTGATCTAGATATAAAT
Organism: Chitinophagaceae bacterium; assembly: GCA_050998315.1. GTDB lineage: Bacteria > Bacteroidota > Bacteroidia > Chitinophagales > Chitinophagaceae > Ginsengibacter. The sequence goes on along the minus strand of JBPCQG010000240.1, from coordinate 7,353 downwards.
TATTATCAACGAATAATAAATTCTCTTCCTGTAAAGCATCAAAATAATTTATAGCTTGGATCAAGTAAACTTAGCATAAGTATCTTTTCCTTCATTAAAAAACCCACTCTTCAAATGGGTCTTGTTTTATTTAAGGTTTTATTCCGGCCTAATCTTCAATCTTTACTTTGCCTTTTTGCTTTGCAATTACTTCCTCAGCAATATTTGTTGGTGCAGGAGAATAATGACTGAATTCCATAGTTGATGTTGCACGACCGCTGGAGAGTGAACGCAGTTGCGTTACATAACCAAACATCTCACTCAAAGGTACTTTGGCGTTTATTACCTGGACGCCATGCTTGCTGTCCATACCTTCCAACATTCCACGGCGGCGGTTAAGATCGCCAGTTACGTCACCCATGTATTGGTCAGGAGTTAATACTTCTACTTTCATTATCGGCTCTAGTAAAACAGGTTTTGCTTTTTTGCCTGACTCCCGGTAACCTTGCTTGGCACATAATTCAAAACTCATAGCATCAGAGTCAACCTGGTGAAAAGAACCATCAAATACTCTAACTTTCATACTTTCCATAGGGTAGCTGGCCAATACACCTGTTGTCATTGCGGTTTCAAACCCTTTCTGAATTGCAGGAACAAATTCCTTTGGAATTGATCCGCCGAATAAACCATTTACAAACTGAAAGTTTCCTTTTCCCTCTTTTAAAAATTCTACATCAGCAGGCCCTATTTCAAAAATAATATCGGCAAATTTACCACGACCCCCCGTTTGCTTTTTTAATATCTCCCTGTGTTCAATTGTATTTTGGAAAGCCTCTTTATAAGCAACCTGAGGGGCACCCTGGTTTATTTCAACTTTAAATTCTCTCTTCATCCTGTCAACAATAATTTCAAGATGCAGCTCACCCATTCCGCTTAAAATTGTTTGCCCGGTCTCTTCATCTGTTTTTACTCTTAATGTAGGATCTTCTTCTACAAGCTTCGCTATTGCCATTCCCATTGTATCAACATCGGCCTGTGTTTTAGGCTCAACAGCAACAGAAATAACAGGCTCGGGAAATGTCATTGCTTCCAAAACAATCGGATGATCTTCATTACACAAAGTATCCCCTGTTTTAATATCTTTAAAACCCACAGCTGCTCCAATATCACCTGCCTCAATATAATCAACAGGGTTCTGTTTATTAGCGTGCATCTGCATGATTCGTGAAATTCTTTCGTTCTTTCCGGTACGTGTATTTAAAACATAACTTCCAGAATCTAATCTACCGGAATAAGCACGGAAAAATGCAAGGCGCCCAACAAAAGGATCTGTCATAATTTTAAATGCCAAAGCGCTAAATGGTTCTTTGGGATCGGCATGACGAAATATTTCTCCACCAGTGTCAGGATTGGTTCCTTTTACCGCTTCAATATCCAAAGGCCCGGGCAAATATCTAATAATAGCATCCAATGCAGTTTGTACACCTTTATTTTTAAAAGATGAACCACACATCATTGGGATGATGGAAATGTCAATAGTTGCTTTTCGCATAGCGGCATGAATTTCATCTTCAGAAATGGAAGCCGGGTCATCAAAGAATTTCTCTAATAAAGCATGATCATAATCAGCAACAGCTTCTATAAGATGTTGTCTCCATTCATTCACTTCTTCAATCATATCTTCAGGGATAGGTACTTCTTTATAAGTCATACCAAGTGTTGCATCATCCCAAACCATTCCCTTCATGGTAACAAGGTCAACAACACCTTTAAAATTATCTTCTGCGCCTATAGGTAATTGAAGAGGAACGGCTTTAGCTCCAAGCATCTCTTTTACCTGCTTAACAACATTTAAAAAGTCTGCCCCCGCCCTATCCATTTTATTTACAAAGCCAATACGGGGGACTTTATATTTATTGGCCTGTCGCCAAACGGTTTCACTTTGAGGCTCTACACCACTTACTGCATCAAACAATGCAAGCAATCCATCCAGCACCCGTAGCGAACGCTCAACCTCTACAGTAAAATCCACGTGACCGGGGGTATCAATAATATTAAATTTATACAGTTTTGTCTCCGGTGTTTTTACGCCCTGCACTGTTGGGAAATTCCAAAAGCAGGTGGTAGCTGCCGAAGTAATGGTAATACCTCTTTCCTGCTCCTGGGCCATCCAATCCATTGTGGCAGCTCCATCATGCACTTCACCAATTTTATGGTTAACACCAGTATAATATAATATCCGTTCAGTAGTTGTTGTTTTGCCGGCATCAATATGTGCAGCAATTCCAAAGTTTCGTTGATACCTTAAGTCGCCCATTATTTATTTATTGAAGTATGAAAATTTAATACAGATACTGTTGATACCGGATTTTTATTCTAATAATAATTAAATTTGGAGGCGCAAAGCTACAAATAATAAGTCAAAATATTCCTACTAAATGCAAGCTCTCTTGGTTATAACAGCAGTTTCACAACCTCCTGCTTATCCATGCAAGCAAGGGAATAACTTAACCCTATTCTGATAGCCAGAGGATATAAAAATCCCTTCTATTAGGAGAAGGGATCGAACAATTAGTTTATTAGATTTAGATAGATATTAGATTCTATATTCTGAAATGTGCAAATGCTTTGTTAGCATCTGCCATACGGTGGGTATCCTCTTTCTTTTTAAATGCAGCCCCTTCACCCTTACTGGCGGCTACTATTTCGTTTGCTAATTTTTCAGCCATACTTCTTCCATTCCTGTCGCGGCTAAAGCGGATAAGCCATTTTATGGCTAAAGAAGTTTTTCTGTCAGCACGCACTTCAGCAGGAATTTGAAATGTAGCGCCACCAATTCTGCGGCTCTTAACTTCTACTGCCGGAGTTACGTTAGTTAATGCTTTTTTCCATGTTTCATATCCATTTTCACTGGTCATTTTGTTTACCCTCTCCAGGGCATCATAAAAAATATTATATGCTCCGCTTTTTTTACCCTCCCACATAAGATTATTTACAAACCTTGTTACCAACTTATCATTAAACTTTGGATCAGGTGCAAGAGGGAGTTTTTTTGCTTGTGCTTTGCGCATTCTTTATTAAGGTTTAAAACGTTTAAGAAGTTTAATAGGTTTAAAAGATTTTAAAAGTTATTATCACTTACTTTTTGGCTTTTTCTCTTTTAGTTCCGTATTTAGAACGGCTTTTTTTACGGTCTTTAACGCCTGCTGTATCAAGGCTTCCACGTACAATATGATAACGCACACCCGGCAAATCTTTAACCCTACCGCCACGTATCAACACTATTGAGTGCTCCTGTAAATTATGTCCTTCACCTGGGATATAGGCAATTACTTCGATCTTGTTTGTTAAACGAACTTTAGCAACTTTACGCAAAGCGGAGTTAGGTTTTTTCGGAGTTGTTGTATACACTCTTGTACATACTCCACGGCGTTGAGGACAACTGTCCAAAGCTCTGGATTTGCTTTTTGCTTTTGTGATATCTCTACCTTTCCGTACTAATTGCTGTATTGTAGGCATTTTATAACCTTAATTTTTTGGAGGGCAAAGGTAAGAGATTATATTATAAAGTAAGCATTAAATAGAAAGAAATATTGCGATTAATTATACTTTATACATCCAGTCGTATTTATCAGGGGTCCTTCCCTCTCTGATTGCACTCAGCCGTGCTTTTACTTCAGGGGCGGTTTTCCATTTATCTGTATCAAAATGCATTGTAAAATCTTTGTAACGTAATTCTTTGATCAAAGAAATTGTTGCTGCAGTTCCTGTTCCAAAAACTTCATATAAAATACCAGCTTTATAAGCATCTACAATATCATCAATACACAACGGTCTTTCCTCAACAGTAAACCCAATTTCTTTAAGCAAGGTCATTGCACTCTCTCTTGTAACACCATGCAAAATTGTCCCTGGCTCAAGGTCGGGTGTTATTGCTTTATTACCAATAATAAAGAAAACATTCATAGTGCCACATTCTTGTACATATTTATGCTCATAAGCATCCGTCCATAATACCTGGTCATAGCCTTTCTTTTTAGCTTCGGCAGTTGCATACATAGCAGCGCCATAATTTCCTGCTGCTTTAGCGTATCCGATTCCACCTGGTACCGCACGTACATAATTTTCTTCCACATAAATTCTCATGGGAGCATTATAATAAGGCCCCGTAGGACTTAAAAGGATCAGAAATTTATACTTATCGCTTGGCCTTACCCCTATTACTTCGTCACTGCTAAACATAAAAGGCCTGATGTATAAAGAGTGATCTTCCTGCTGAGGTATCCAATCTTTATCAATATCGACTAATTGACGTATGCCTTCAATAAAAATCTCTTCAGGAATTTGCGGCATTGCCATTCTCTCTGCAGATTTATTAAAACGTTTAAAATTATCAAACGGACGAAATATATACGGTTCACCCTGTTGATTTTTATAAGCTTTCATACCTTCAAAAATAGCTTGACCATAGTGCAATGCGGCCACAGATGGTGATAAAAGTAATGGTTGATAAGGCTTAATCTCAACGTTCTTCCATTCCCCGTCTTCATAATCAACCTCAAGCATGTGATCAGTAAAATATTTACCGAAAGGAATATTTTGTAAGGTCAGGTCATTTAACTTACTTCTTTCAACTCTTGTAATATTAAAATCAGCGGCTGCAATCATATCAGTAAATTTGTAGCAAAGAAACGAAAAAAGAGAACTCAATTGATTATGAGCTTAGATAATCTTCAGCTTCCGGGCTTCGTAATTCAGAATTTGTTCCAGAAAACTTTGGTTGATTTAACCAGTAATAAAAAGAATTTGGTAACTGCAGCCACCAAAGAATTAAAACTTTTTGGCGGCAATAAACAACATATAATATTGCTTGTAAATAATCCGGATACTGCATTTCTTACTGAAAAGCAACTTACCTTTTTATCTGGTATACTGACTGCCTGCAAATTAACTCTTGAAGATGTTGGAATATTAAATATTGCTACTCACCCACCAATAACATATAAAGCCATATCAGATACTCTTACTCCAAGAATAGTTATGATGTTTGGTATTTTACCCGATGCAATACAATTACCTTTTGTAATGCCCGAATTTCAAAGACAATCACATAATAACCACGTTTATTTAGCAATCCCATCTTTAGCTGAATTAGAAAATAATAAAGATCTAAAACGAAAATTATGGATAGCGCTTCAACAAATTTTTTCTATTTGATATGCATAAATTAATTTTTGCCACAAATAATAAGCATAAAGTAGATGAAATAAGGTCTATACCCGGGTTAAACTACGAAATTGTAAGTTTAAAGCAGGCGGGAATAAAAATTGATATTCCTGAACCATATAATACATTGGAAGAAAATGCTACAGAAAAATCAACCGTTATTTACAAACTTACCGGCATGGATTGTTTTAGTGAAGATACAGGTCTTGAAGTGGAAGCTTTGCAAGGCGAGCCCGGTGTAAAAAGTGCACGTTATGCAGGCCAGGGTAAATCCTTCGAAAAAAATATTGAAAAATTACTTTTTAAAATGCAGGGAGTCGAAAGCCGCAATGCACAATTCAGAACTGTTCTTTCATTAATCGTCAAGGGAACCGAACATAAATTCGAGGGAATATGTAAAGGCATCATTCTTGCAGATAAAAGAGGTGACGGTGGTTTTGGCTATGACCCTGTTTTTGTCCCTTCAGGAGCACAAAGAACTTTTGCAGAAATGAACATGGAAGAAAAAAATATTTTTAGCCATCGAAAAATAGCAATGGATAAACTTATTGGTTTTTTATCTTTTTCTCCTTTAAAAAACAGTGCCGGCATATAAAAAAAATTATAACTTTTAAATTGGGCGATGTAAGCAACCATATACTATCCGAATCCGACTTAATTTCAGGATGCATTAATGGAGACCGTCAGATGCAGGAACTCCTTTACCACCGATTTTCACCTAAAATGTACTCTGTCTGTCTCCGTTATTCAGGCAACCAGGAAGATGCCAGGGATCTTTTACAGGAAGGCTTTATAAAAATCTTCAAAAATTTAAGTAAATATCGGGGTGATGGCTCGTTTGAAGGATGGATAAGAAGAATATTTGTAAATACTTCCATTGAGCATTTCAGAAAGAAAGTTCATTTACAAAACGTTAGTGAAAGCCAGGAAGCAACAATTGAAGATAAAGAATGGAATGTACTGGATAACCTTGCAGAAAAAGATATTATGAAAATGATACATGAGTTATCACCGGGTTATAAGGCTGTTTTTAATATGCATGTTATTGAAGGCTATTCGCATAAAGAAATTTCTGACATACTCGGAATAAATGAAGGCACGAGTAAATCCCAGTTAGCCCGGGCAAAAATGGTATTAAAAAAGATGGTAGTTGACAGATTAAATAAAACCAGCAATGATGCCGTAAATCTTTAGCTATGGATGATGTAAAGAACAAAATGTACAATTATGAAACAACCCCTCCTTCCGGTGTATGGGAAAGTATTGCTTCGCAGCTAGATGTGAAAGAAGCAAAAGTTATTGCAATAAACAACAATAGAAGTAAACAATTTTATTTTATGGCAGCTGCTTCGGTGGCAATTATAATATTTTGCGTAATTCTTTTTACCACCAGGCCTTCAAAAGCAGTTAAAGAAGAACCAGGTTATTCAACTTCTACCTCAGAGCAGATTAGCAATGATCAAAAAAATGAAGCAGAAACATCCCAAGATGAAAATGTAAGAATTACAGTTCCGGTGGAAGAAAAGAAAGATGAAACAAATAAAGATAATGATGAATTGTTAGCGAAAAATAATACTATAAAAGGCGGAGGAAATGAAAAAATAAAAAAAGAGGATTTTAAAAAATCCGATTCTACTGATACTAAATTAATTGCAAGTAATATAGATCCCAGATATATTACTATCGAAGGTCTGCAAGGTCAACCTGTAAAAGTTTCTTCCAAGATGGCGACATTGATTGATTCATCTGATGAAAGTGTTCCTCCTAAACCTATATGGAATAAAAAAATAAATGAATGGAGAGAGATAATGAAAGGTAATACCCTGGCTCCTACTCCCGGTAATTTTTTAGACATTATAGAACTTACCAGAACATTAAGGGAGCATAAATAATCTTTTAATTATTTCCCTCCTTTTATTTTTATGACAAATAGTCTTTTAATGTCAGGAATAAAAATGGCTATTTCGGAAAAACTAAAAAATTTTCTTTCTTAATTTTCCTTCCATATCTTCCAGCTTTCTTCCGCCTGTATAATCAGCATCTCAAGTCCATTTTCAATAACAGCCCCCTTTTCTTCACCTTTTTTTAAAAACAGGGTTTGTTCAGGCTTATAAATCAGATCAAACAAATAGTGTTCTTCTGAAATAA
>JBPCQG010000083.1:0-3374 GCA_050998315.1 Chitinophagaceae bacterium | reverse complement strand
TTGCTACACACAATAATACGAAGCCAATCAAAAGGAGCCACGACCTCACACCTTGAAAAAATTCCCATCGGTTTCTTATCTCTTTCCAATTAGCAGGCGGATTATCAATATCCCACTTACCTGTTGCAGAATTAATACCAACATTAACAGCAATTGTTGTAGCAAGAGCAACTATAAATGATAGAGCCGAAGCCCAGCGAAACATTTGAGCAGTACCTTCAAACTTGTTCATCTTTATAGCATAGGTAATACTTAGTATTACGCACAACGTCATTAGTACTGGCATTACACGTCCGAATGTTTTTAAAAGACCTTTTTCAACAAAGACGTGATGCTGCTGCGGTAATTTGCCAATTACCGGGTGTACAAAAGCATAAGAACCGAATTCAGCACACGAAGTGAAGCCGGTTATAAACAGGGTGATAAAGGCTAATACATCCATATAAATTTTTAAACAGGTTTATTTTTTTGCATTGCCGCACCAATAAGATTTGACAGCTCTGTTATTGCCTTTAATTGGCCGCATCATTACATAGAAATCAGTTACAAGTCCGTTGTCGTTCGTTTTTAAATAATCAACACCATCAAGCGTGATCCCATTAATTTCTGCCCTGAAAATAAGAGCATGGCTTTGTTGCCCCGGGAAAACATCCGGATAATGGAAGTTATCAAAAAATGAAAATACTAAAGGCAGAATTTGTGAGGCTGCCTGTTTGCCAATTGATGGTTCTTCGTGTATAGGAGTAAAAAGACGCATATCATCTGAAAACCATACAGCGTATCTTTCTAATTCTTTAGATGCTAAGGCATCCGCCAATTCTTTTATATTCATGAGATTTATGGTTTTATTTTTTCAATTATTTTTTATCTAACAAGTTACCTCAATTGTTTCCCTTATAAATAAATTATCCTGTATTGTCTTCAAAATAAAACCTGCAAGTAAATCTCTTGGGATATTACTGAAATGTGAATAGTTTAATTTATGCTTAACTTGTAATTCGCAATTCTTTATTTTGTTGGTCAATCGTGACGGTTTTATAATTGTATAATCTGTGGTTGATAACCTTATAATTGCTTCCTGTTTTTCCTTATCTGCAAACTCTTTGTTTAGTATTAACCGAAAGATAATATGCCTTAAAAATAAAGGAGTTCTTTTTCTGCTATCGTTGCCCACACCCCAGGAACTTACAGCAATAAATCTTTTTAAACCATGTGTATTCATAGCATTGATTACATATTCTGAGCCACGACTGCAGGTATCCATAGCCATCAATTTCTTAGCAGCTTTTTTATTTTCATGCCCTATCGTCCATACTACTGCATCAACTCCTTTTACTGCATTGTTCACATCTGTTTCATTGAGTATATTACCCTGCACTATTTCAAGCTTAGGGTGTTGTACATCCATCTTTGCAGCATTGCGAACAAAAGCTCTTACTTCAATGCCTTTTTGTAAAACAAGGTTTGTAACAATCTTCCCCAATGCTCCGGTTGCTCCTAAAATAAAAACTTTCATGCTGTTTTTAATAATTCTCCTGATGGTATTAAAGGTTGCCTTTGTAATATTTTAAAAATAATAGCTAAAAGTAATACCTCATCTTAAACAAGGATTATAGGCTGGCAAAGTTGATGAGAATAGAGTTTTACTATTTGTCCATTTTCGCTGTTTTAATGAACAGGAAAATATAAAGATGCCCGGGAATTATTTTGCAAATCAATAGTGTGATATTTATGATATGTAAAACTATGAGCAAGTTGATAATTTAATTCAGGCAGCAGGTGGTTAAGTATGGTGTCATAAGAATCCATAATGCCAATAGCAGGTCCTTCGTGGATAAAGTTTACATATTTACCCGCAGGAATAGTTTGCTTCCTGAGATGTTCATCGTCATCAAGCTCCAATAACTTTTGTAAAATCGAAGTGTCAGCCGCTAAGCCAATATCCCAACGGCATAGTTCAATATCTGTAATATCCGGGAAGTCAGGTGTTTTAAAAATTAACTCCGTATTTGATAAAGAAAAAGATGAGACAGGTCTTTCAGCAAGAAGCTCCAGTGTTTTTTGAAGTGCAAACAGCTTTTGCCATGTTGAAGGAATATTTATAAGCTGATAAGTTCTGAAAAAAATCATTTCTTTTGGCGCTTCTCTGGTTATTTGCGGAGACAATTTATTCTTCAGCCATTGACCTTTTAAAAAACTCTTTTCAAATTTTTTTGTAGTTCGAAACTCCCTCGGACTTTTCCCAAAAAAAGAAGTAAAAGCTTTTGAAAAGGAAGCATTCGACCCAAAGCCTACTGTAAAGGCAATGTCACCAATACTAAAATTTGTATAACGTAAATGAAAAACGGCTTTTTCCATGCGTACCCGTTTGATGTGCTGATGCACAGCCTCGCCCGCTACGGCTGTAAACAAATGATGAAATCTATCATAAGCATTAAAGGATAAATCAGCAAGCTTTTTTACATTCAAATCGCTTTCTAAATTTTGCTCTATGTAATGAATAATGCCGGCAATTTTATTTTGATTGTATATACGAATATTCTGTTCCATTTTTTGCTTTTGCTGAAGCGTGGGCTGTCCTGTCATTACTAACCGTTTGTTTATAATTGCTCGGTCGCCATAGGATGACCGCCAACAAAAATATTTAAAACCGGGATACTAGGAATACATGAGATGCATCAGTACATATATACATAATATACAGAAAATCATTCTTAAATCTTTAATTATTCAATCTTTTGGAATCCCGAAATCTGTGAATCCCTGAATCTTTGTATAATTGTACTTTCTATTTTATTAAAACTTTAAAAACATAAACCATGTCACTTAATCAAACTCTTTTGGATGAACTTGAGCGTGAAGCCAACACAACAAAAAAGCTACTGGAAAAAGTATCTACCGAACATTTAGACTGGAAGCCCCATGAAAAATCATATAAGATGGGCGCACTGGCAGGGCACATTTCAGAAATCCCCTCATGGCTTGATCTTATGCTGAATGCTGATGAACTGGATTTTGCAACAATGAATTATACACCCCCATCCATAAAAGAGAATACGGATATAATGAAATTGTTTGAAGAAAATCTTGCCAAAGGGAAAGCGGTTTTGGAAAATGCAACTGACGAAAAGTTTGAGGGTAGCTGGCGTATGCGTCATGGTGAACAAATATTTTTTGAGTTGCCGCGCCAACAGGTTATCCGTACATGGGTTTTTAGTCACATTGTTCATCACAGGGCACAGTTGGGTATTTATTTAAGATTACTAAATATTCATGTTCCATCCACTTATGGACCAACAGCTGATGAGCAGCAGGGAATGTAATATTTTATGGAACAATCTTACACCATACCGCCACAAACAAGAATTGGCCAT
>JBPCQG010000023.1:0-4109 GCA_050998315.1 Chitinophagaceae bacterium | reverse complement strand
AACCCAAGGCTTACCCGGCGGTCTGTTATTCGAATAATCTTTAGCTAAAAAAGTTATAGTTTTTTTATTGTTATAGAATACATCAAAAGATACGGGGAGAACTTTTTGGTCACTATTAACGTCATTTGTAGTGACAGTATGAAGAGTATCTTGTCCGGTATTATTTAAACGAATGAAACGGTAACTATTATAAATTAATGACTGTCCACTATATTTTATTTCGTCCATTGCCCCGCCTAAAATATAAGGTCCGAATAAAACTTGAGCATTAACCGTTGATTGTGGTATTTGTCCCCATACTAGTTGTTGAGATGAAATAGGTTCTAACATACCGGAAGAATTTAATTGTAATTCAGAACTTATTTGAACATCATTCTTTTGAAATGGCTGCTGATCTGCTTTTACAAAATTAAAATACGCATTAAAATCCTTGGGGTAACTTTCAATAATATTATTTTTATTTTTAGAACAGTTCGAAAACATGAGGATCGAACTTAACATTATTAGTATGTATTCATAATTTTTATTTTTTAATTATTAATTTTTTTGAATAAATTTTATTCTTTCCAATCAGGTTGATTAAATAAATACCATTAGGATAAGATTGACAATTAATATTGATTAAACGTTGCACCATGTATAGGCCGGATGAGAGAGCTTGCAGAGTTACGTGGATTGGAAATGAGTATTTACCGGGGACTGGTCTTTTTAAACCACCAGCTCCATCCGAGACAATGAGGCAAGCTTTTGAAGATACTTCCCGGGAAATAATGAATCAAAGACCCCGCGACGTAAAAAGAAAATATCCTGAACTTTTTCAGTGGAGAAATGCAGTCGATAGCCGAAGACCAATCATTTAAAATTCCACGAAAATCCTAAAGCTGGCTCAAGTTTCCAAGCGCGAAAAGTTGGTATGTTACCAATACTTTTCGGATACCATAATTGTGTATCATAAGGTGACTCAAGCCTGTCAACCTCGGCCTTTACCACGCCGGCGTTTATGGCTAACCGCTGAACTTTGCCGATTAAAAGTGACAAGCCGGCTCCAATAGTCAGTCTGGTCTGGTCATTAAATAATGCTCCAAAACCAAGATAAAATCCTTCCGTATAATTACCGGTACTTCTGGTATGATAGTGCATATATAACATTGCCCCAAAGCTGAGTTTCACCTGATTTTTTTCATAAAGATGAGTATAAATCTGAGAAACCAAAGTGTCACGAATGACGCCGCCTATGGTGTCACCTACAACATATTTTTTGTGCATAAATGAATCCATAGAAACCTTGCTGTAGTTTCTGTCATTTAATCCGCTAAAAAACACTCCCCCCGCGAAATCAACTTTCCAGCATTTGCAAGTTCAGTTACAATTACTAATGCTCTGCAAAAATTTTAGATAAAAAGTAAGGGGAGATATGAAAGTTTTAAAAGAAAAATTTATATCTAATGTCAATGCCAAAAAAAGCAGGTACCTAAATTGGAACTAATAACTTAAAATCTAACACTACCGTTTTGATATTAGTCAAACATTTTCAATTGTTTATCATTTAGTTCTTTGAAATATTGTTGTTGGGTATCTGCAAACAGTTCATTTATGGGTGCTTTATCAAAAATACTGATGCTTACAACCTGTAATATTTCGTAAAGAGATTGTTTCAGTTTAAGTTTCTTTTTTACAATAGCAATTAGCACGTAAGTGCTAATCGCTATCCAGATTTGCGTTCTTACTGCATTTTCTGAATAGCCCCAAAATGATTTTATTTTCAGGTGCTGTTTAATCCATTTAAAAAACAATTCAATCTTCCAGCGGTGTTTGTAAAGCTGCGCAATCTCTGTGGCTTGAAATAAAAAATTATTTGTCAGAAAGATCAGTTCCTTCTTCGTTTCACTATCAAAATATTTTATTCTGCGCATCTTTTCAGAATAATTTTTAGCAGCATAAAAATATTTTGGCTTTACAGATTGATCGCATTTTACACCAAGGTTTTTATCACATGGAAAGGATTGATGACGAATGAATTTTAAGCCAGTTCGTGTTCTGGTAATAAAGAATGCTTTGCAGAGATGCATTTTATAAAGCCGGGGGAAGTCAATATATCCCCGATCCATTACATAGAAGCTGTCTGGTTCAAATGTCATCAAATCCAATGCACTTAGTTCATGTACCTTGCCGGTTGTAATGTGCACCAGATGCGGGATGGCGGTCTTTAAGTCCAGCATGGTGTGCAATTTTACAGCTCCTTTTGCCTGTCTGAATTTAGCCCATGGCATTAAGCTTAAGCATAGATCAATGGTTGTTGCATCAATGGCAAAAACATTATTGGTTAGAGTAACTTCCAGGTCACTATCAGTGGCATATAGTTTTTTAGCTTCTGCAATTAGCAGCATTCCTAAGTCTTCATAAATTCGCCAGTTACGGTTTTCATTTGCCTTGGATAGTGTAGATTTTGAAAAAGCTTTTCCAATACCTGCATGATATAATTTATTTGCATTGGCTAATAAACAAATTGTAGTATCACTTAAACTCTCCCTGTGAGTAAGCTGACCAAAAGCCATGCATAAAAATTGTTTCCAGCAACTGAAGTCCTTTACTTTACGATCTCCTTGATAGCGGTTCACACACAAAAGAAAATCGTTGTGATCAATAAAGGACATTAGTTGACTAAATACATACTTCCCTATATTCATAAAAATGATTAAGGAAGTGATTTAATTAAAAATGACCAAAATCAGTTCAAATCATTTGAACTTTAATACCTGCTCAAATGCCCAATAGTCAATAATTTCAAAGAACTTTAGAAAGAAACATCAAAACGGTAGTGAAAATCTAATATTGGTTAAGATAACAATTGGCAGATATGTAATCTGATCGGATTGTTATCCAACATAGCAGCTTTGTGAATTAAAATTTCTATATTTAGAACTTAACTTAACGATACTAAGTATCCCAAATACTAAATTAAATGAAAGGCTTTTTCATAAAGACACTAAATGAGAAAACGATCCGATTTAAACTTTATGTTGATGAAGCACCACAAACTTCAGAAGCATTTTTAAAATCCCTTCCTTTTTCAAAAAAATTTTTTCATGCCAGAGTATCCGGGCAGGAGATATGGATAGATGAAGCGCCTGAACTTGACATCATTCAGGAAAATTCTTCAGTTTTTACTGAGCCCGGAGAGATTGTATTAGGTCCTTTAAAACCCACTCGAACTAAAACATCAAAATGCCTTGGCATTTATTACGGAGAGGGTAAAGGGTTTGATTGTTGCAATATTTTTGGGAAAGTTTTTGATGAAGATTTACCATTACTTAAAAGTTTAGGTGATGCAATTTGGCGACAGGGTGCACTAGAGTTGACATTTGAAGTTTTAGATTAGTTCAGCACTATTACTTGTGATGTACCTATTGCACCAGTAGGTAAAATGCTGGGGCATACCAAATGGCAAACAACACAGATCTATGCAAAAATTTTAGATAAAAAAGTAAGTGGAGATATGAAGATTTTAAAGGAGAAATATAAAGCAAATCCTATAGAAAACGGGTATATAAAACTATTGATATAAAATGTATTCTCCTTTTAAAGTAATCAAATTTTATTTTATTCTCACTGAACTTTTATTTGTCGGTTATGAATAAAAACGTTTTAATCATTACATATAACCTAGTACTTCATTAATTTTTTCTTTATAAGTTCTACTTTTAGTTCTCCGTTAGTATGAAATATTATACAATCGTCGTTTCAATAGTGAATATGCTCACCGAATAAAATCTAAGTTGAACATGGCGTAAGTAGTAATAGTAATAGTAGAAACCTTCTTCGATTTTAATTTCATAATAAAAATTATTTTCTAATTGACAAATTGAAAGATGTACTGCATGATATGTAGCCACCGGGTTTGTGGCTGAATTTGCAGGCGGTATATAAAGATGCCTTTTTTCAAAAGAAATGAGAAAAGAAAATATCTGGTTTAAACATTTCTTTTCAAAGGGCAAGAAACATTCCCCTTAAAAAAAATTGATTAGAGAAATCGTAATAAATGTACTATTACGATACAATCTGTGTTTATCATCGCACACTGTTCTAGAACATACTTTATCATAACAATT
>JBPCQG010000321.1:0-9447 GCA_050998315.1 Chitinophagaceae bacterium | reverse complement strand
TTGCTTGATCCGCAGGGAAAAATAATAGCAAAGGAATTGCGTGGTGCTGATCTTGAAAATAAATTAGCTGAAGTATTAAAATAATTTTGTTTACTGGCATTTAATCTTTGGTCATCATCGTGGAGCCTGTCCAGAGTGTAACAAAGGATCACTCACTTGTACCACATACCCATATGCATCATTCTCATGAATTATCTTGCCCATGCATATCTTTCTTTTAATCAGCCCGAAATATTAGTGGGCAATATGATAAGTGATTTTGTAAAAGGAAAAACAAAATTTAATTATCCGACAGGTATACAAAAAGGCATAACGCTGCATAGAGTTATTGATGAATTTACGGATACACATCCGATAACAAAAAAAGCAAAAGAATTTTTTCGCCCTGCCTATCGTTTATATTCCGGCGCATTTGTAGATGTGGTTTACGATCATTTTTTAGCCCTGGACACAAATCAGTTTGAAAATTCGACAACCTTACGAAAATTTTCATTACAGGTTTATACTACATTAGAAGAAAATATTTCGTTTCTGCCTCTTCGTTTTCAAAACTTCTTTCCACACATGAAACAACATAACTGGCTATTTAATTATCAATATGCTTTAGGAATTGAAAAGAGTTTTGGAGGATTAGTTTACCGGGCGGCATACATTGATGAATCTGAAACAGCCTTTGCAATCTTCAATAAAAATTACAATGCGTTAAAAGATTGTTACGATATTTTTTTCCCTACACTTAAAAGATTTGCTTTTCATTATTTAAGCAACCCTTTACTTGCATGAATCAATCTTATATTTGCAAAATAAAAAGCCTCTATGAAAAGGATAACAACATTATTATTAGTAGCATTCAGTTTGCATGTTGCTGCTCAAAAGCTTCCGTCAATAGATCAATCACCAATGGACATGAGTTATTATCCTTCGGGCTATCCTGTACTTAAGATTCAAAATAAAATAACCGAACCTTTAGTGATGAGGTTAATTTATAGCCGTCCGCAATTAATTGGTCGTAAAGTTTTTGGTGACCTGCAGAAATTTGGAGAAGTATGGCGCCTTGGTGCTAACGAGGCAACAGAAGTGGAGTTTTTTAAAGATGTAATGGTCAATAATAAAAAAATAAAAAAGGGACGTTATACTTTGTACTGCATTCCTTATAATGATAAATGGATATTGATTGTGAATAAAGAAACGGATACGTGGGGAGCATTTAAATATGATCCGGCTAAAGATGTTGTTCGCATGGATGTGCCTGTAATTAAAAATGATATTACAGAACCTCTGACAATTCTTTTTGAAAAATCGTTTTCCGGCGCAAATATGCTTATCTATTGGGATGAAGTAAAAGCAGTGTTACCAATAGTTTTTAAAAACTAATTAAATTATGAAACTCGCTACAAAATTAATTCATGCAGGCATCGAACCTGACCCTTCCACAGGTGCAATCATGACTCCCATTTATCAAACATCTACTTATGTGCAAACCGCACCTGGTGATCATAAAGGATATGAATACGCAAGATCGCAAAACCCTACAAGAACCGCTCTTCAAAATGCATTGGCAGCAATTGAGAATGGGAAGTTTGCCTTGTGTTTTAGCAGTGGTATGGCAGCAACAGATGCAGTTATCAAGCTTTTAAACCCCGGGGATGAAGTGATTGCCGTTAACGATATGTATGGAGGAACTTACCGGATGTTTACGAAAATTTTTGAGAAGTATGGTTTGAAGTTTCATTTTATTGATATGCAGGATGCCGATAATATCAAACAATATATTAACTCCAATACAAAACTTATCTGGTTAGAAACACCTACTAATCCGATGATGAATATCATAGATATCAGAGGTGTTGCCGACATGGCCAAACAGCATAATATTCTGGTTTGTGTTGATAATACATTTGCATCACCTTATTTGCAAACCCCATTAGATCTTGGTGCCGATATTGTTCTGCATTCTGCAACAAAATATTTAGGAGGGCATAGCGATGTAGTGCACGGCTGTTTGATTATTAACGATGCAACGCTGGAAGAAAACCTTCGTTTCCTTCAGAACAGCTGCGGAGGAGTGCCCGGCCCACAGGACTGCTTTTTAGTTTTACGTGGCTTAAAAACTTTACACATCCGCATGCAGAGGCATTGTGAGAATGGAGAAAAGATTGCGAACTGGTTACGCAGCAATTCCAGGGTTGATAAGGTTTACTGGTGCGGCTTCCAGGACCATCCTAATTATGCAATTGCAAAAAAGCAAATGAGAGGGTTTGGTGGCATGATAAGTTTTACTTTAAAAGATGACAGCATGGAAGCTGCGAATAAAGTTCTGTCATCAACAAAACTTTTTTCTCTTGCGGAAAGCCTGGGTGGAGTTGAAAGCCTGATCGGGCACCCTGCAAGTATGACGCATGCAAGTATTCCAAGAGAAGACAGGATAAAGAACGGGCTGGTAGATTCATTGATGAGACTTAGCGTGGGTATTGAAGACGTTGATGATCTTATTGAAGATCTTGATAATGCAATTGGCAAAGAAAAACAGCAGTCAAAAACAAATACTGAAAGAAATGCAGTAACTGCATAAGCATGAAGCTTTCTGATAAAGCCTCGTTGAAAATATTTCTTGATAAGAAGGTTGATGAGTATGATCAACCTTCTTTTATTAATAGTGACCCTATTTGTATTCCTCATTTTTTTTCAAAAAAACAGGACATAGAGATAGCCGCATTTTTTGCTGCAATATTCGCCTGGGGAAATCGAACTACAATAATAAATAAGAGCAGAGAGCTTATGCAGCTAATGGATAATGCTCCTTCTCAATTTATCCTTGGGCATGAAGTTGCGGATTTAAAAAGGCTAATGGGATTCAGGCACCGAACATTTAATACTACAGACCTTTTATATTTTATAGAGTTTTTAAAACATCATTATTCAAAAAATAAATCGCTGGAGTCTGCCTTTTTCAATAACCAATCGATTTCAACCGAATCTTCGAAAGTCTCCTCTATCGGGGGAAATTTAGAGGGGGCTCTAAATCATTTTTACAATTATTTTTTTTCCCTGGAAGATTCACCTGCCCGAACGGTTAAACATATTGCTTCTCCCCAAAAAAATTCTACCTGCAAACGGTTGAACATGTTTTTACGATGGATGGTACGCAGAGATAAGAATGGAGTTGATTTTGGAATATGGAAAAAAATTTCACCGGCGCATCTAATTTGCCCGGTAGATGTACATGTTGCAAGAGTTGCCAGGCATTTTAAATTATTGGATCGCAAAGTTACAGACTGGCAAGCCGCATTGGAACTTACAGCTAACCTTCGCAGGTTAGATGAATCTGATCCTGTAAAATATGACTTTGCATTATTTGGGCTTGGAGTAATGAAAAAATTCTAACTTAAATTTCTATGGTTGAAAATGAATTGATACAGATACTCAACAAGCAAATTGATACTGACTTTGCGGAGGAAATTTCGATGCAGGCATTGCAGGAAAGACTTACACTGCTGATAAACGATCTTATCCTAATAATTTTCAACGGCTGGTAACAATCTTATACAAAGTAGATGTGGATGAAAACAAATTAAAAAGAATTTTAAAAGAAAATTCCGGAAACGATGCAGCTGGAATAATAGCCCATCTTATTATTTAAAGAGAAGTGCAAAAAATGGAAACTCGTAAGCAATTCCGAAACACAAAATAAAACTGGCTGCTCCTTAAACCTTGTGTTTTATTGTTAGTCTTACTAAACCTTTTCAACTATAAAAGATATGTTAAACGCAACCTTCATAAAAAATTCTAGTCTTATATTTACAATCAACTTTATCAATTTTAAAAATTACCAATGAAAATCAAGATTACTTTATTAGCTATGATCATGTTTGTGGGAATATTAAGTACCCAGGCTCAGCAACAAGGTCAACGACGTACACCTGAAGAACGTACAAAAATGGTTGTAGACAGACTTACAGACAGTCTTAAAATAAACGCGGCTCAGGCAACAGATATTACTCCGGTTTATATGGATTATTATAAAGCACAGGATAAATTAAGAGAAGGATTACCGCCAGGAACAAGACCAGAAAGAGCTGACATGGAAAAGCTTGTTGAAGCCAGGGATGCAAAGCTTAAAATAATACTCCAGGAAGCTCAATACACTAAACTTAAAGAAATGGAAGCTGCTATGCGCCAGCGTGGAAACGGACAAAGATCTCCGGGACAATAATTAAATATATTATCAAAGCCCCGAATTATTTCGGGGTTTTTTATTTCTTACCGGTTAAGTTTTCTTTTTGTACAATTTTAATTTGCATAACTGTCGCAACAGATTGGGCACGTTGTTTTGCCAATAAAGCAATATTTCCTTCGAACAACTCGTCAACTGTAGCAGAAAAATGTTTTAGCCAAATATCAAAATGCGTTTTCGTTAAAGGAGTTTTATCATTCAGGTCAAGATGGATCTTCATAGTGTTGTTACGGTAAACGTTTTTGTTAAGTAAAACACTTTCCCAAAAATCAGCAATAACCGGAATATGCGATTTTATATCAAGCCTGGCAACGTCAGTAAAGATGTAATTGATATTATTATCTGCCAGTAATTTTTCGTAAAAATTATTCATTAGCAATTCAATGTCTTCTCTTGTTGTAATATCTTTCTTCATATTTTATTACGTATAAATTCCCATTGCCATACCTCACCATCCTCAGGATCGTTATATTGTTTTACAAAAGAAAAACCTGACTTTCTCAATACATTGCATGAAACATTTTCTTCAGCTAATGTATGTGCAAGCACCTTAATTACTTCCGGGTAAGAGAATGCGAATCCGGTCAATGCATTGGCGGCTTCCTGCGCAAATCCCATTCCTCTATAGTCATTATGAATCTCATATCCTATTTCTACTGAGCTGTCATCCTTTGGTTTCCTTTAAACCCACAACAGCCAATGAGCTTATTATCATCTTTATGAATTATTAAATAACCTCCCCATTCAATATTTTCAACATTATTTTTCACCTCATTATAAAATGTTTCAACTGCAATTTTTTCTTCCGACCAATACTTTGGCAACATTGCGTTTATAAAATTCGAAAATTCATTATCGCCTTTGGCCATTGCTTCAGCATGTTGCGGTGTAAAATTTACAAGCTGTATCCTTGAAGAGATTATCATAACAAATTTTCTTTCAGAACATTATTTATTCTTTCACACAATGTTTCATAATCAGTATATCCTCTTGCCAGTAAATAAAATTTGCTTTCACTTAATTGCATAAGTAGAGCCGGAAATGCTGTAACCTTCAATTGTTTACACAAAGCAAATTCATGATGCGCTTTTTCTTTGTATTCTCCTTCATGCAGCATTCCATAAAAGTCTGCTGTAGGTAAATTATATTTTTCTAAAAGATTACGGTATGCTTCATCGTCTGTAAGGTCTCTGCCCTCGTAATGCAATGCATATTGAAGATCTGCCGCAAAGCTTACCTGCTGCTCAGGAAAATATTCTTTAAAAATACAAAGGGCAATAGCCGGCTTTTCTGAGTTAGGATACCAGTCACTTACATTGGGATGCTTAATATGCCATAAATAATCTTCGCCAAATTTAATTCCCGTTAGTTCTTCCACATTTTTATATGCCTTGCTGATATAACCCGCTGTTGTACCAATATGTACAGGTTCCTCCGGTAAAATCATTCCACCTGACAATACTTCTATTTCCAGTTTATTTTTAAATTCTGAATGTATTTTCTTTATCACCTGGCTAAATCCATAGCACCATCCGCAGTAGGCATCGTAACAGTATATAAGCGTAGGTTTCGTTTTCAGCTTTTTAGTTTTTCAAGATATGATTGAATATATTCTTCTTTCTTTTTTAATTTGTATTGCATAATAAAACGCGGATGAGATAACGGAATAATTTTATCAAAGAATTTCATTTCTTCATTTAGCTTTAATAAATATCTATAATTCTTTCCATCACCTAAACAATATGCAACTGTTCTGTCAATACCAAACTCCAATTGCTTATTCATACAATCAACAACAAAACCTTTAATATTGTTTTGCAAATTTTTATCGTCATAATAATTTAAGTTTTTACCGTTTCTTGTAAAACCAAGAGGACTTACGGCTGTTATATAAAAAAATTTATAGAACTTCTTTGCTCCACCAAAGGCATTAACAACATCATAAACAAACAAAGAAGATAACTCCTGTTTTGGCGACCAGGGATTATCAATATCACATTCTTTTTTTAACCTTATCGGATCAGTGAATGGAATGCCTGTTATACCACCACCAAATCTTCCCGGATTAATACCAATTATCATCCTCCTTTTTAAATTATCATTGTAATACTTTGTATAGAATTGAGTGCATACCTGCATGGTAACTTTATCCTTAAATGGATTCATTATTTCAACTCCATCCTGGAGATCTATATTTAATTCAAGACTTTTAAAAAAAGAAAGAATGTTATCCGAAAAATAGTCCCCTGCGCCCAGAAGGGGGAACTTGGTTTTTGCCTCCATTATCTTTTTAATCATAGTAAATTTTTGGAGGTAATCATAATAATAAGAGGAGATGGCAGTAATGTAGCTTTAAATTGTACTTAAATTATCGGGCCACTTAATAAGAGAATTGTTATACCCTAAGTTTCCTTTCGGGGACAGAGGCTAATGCGCCTCCAGCCAGTTTTCTCCAGCACCAACTTCAGCATCTGCAGGTACATCATTGGGTAATTGCAAAGCAGTCTGCATGCAATTGATGATGATAGGCTTTATGGTTTCCACTTCTTCCTTGTGTGCATCAAATACCAATTCATCATGTACCTGCATTATCATTTTCGAGCGGAACTTCTGCCTTTTAAATTCATCGTGAATTTTTATCATTGCCATCTTTATCATATCAGCAGCTGTTCCCTGTATCGGCGAGTTGATCGCATTTCGCTCAGCATAACCACGAACAGTAAAGTTGGATGAGTTAATATCTTTCAGCCAGCGCTTACGTCCCATTAGTGTTTCTACATATCCATTTTCCCTGCAAAAATTAATTGACTCATCCATATATTTTTGGATATTGGAAAATTGCTTTTTGTAATTCTCAATAATTTCTTTGGCCTCGGCTCGTGATACTCCAATATTTTCAGACAGTCCGAATGCCCCCTGTCCATAAATAATTCCAAAGTTTACGCTTTTGGCTTTATATCTCATTTCTTTCGTAACATCTTCTTCCGCCACATTAAAAACTTTTGCTGCAGTGGCTGTATGAATATCTTTGTTCTGTTTGAACGCATCACACATTGCAGGATCACCACTAATCGCTGCAACAATCCTTAATTCTATCTGGGAATAATCTGCAGAGACTATTGCATGATTACAATCTCTTGGAATAAATGCTTTACGGATCTCTCTTCCTCTTTCTGTTCTTACCGGAATGTTTTGCAGATTCGGATTGTTACTGCTCAGCCTGCCTGTAACTGCAATTGCCTGTCCATAGCAAGTATGCACACGATGTGTTTTTTTATTAATGATCAGCGGCAATGCATCTACATAAGTTGATTTTAATTTAGTTAGCTCACGAAAGCCTAAAATATCTTCCACAATTTTATTTTGATGAGAAAGTTTTAGCAATACATCTTCACCTGTGGAATATTGTCCGCCTTTTGTTTTTTTCCCTTTAGCATCCAGTTGTAGTTTATCAAACAATACTTCTCCAAGTTGTTTTGGCGATGCTAAATTAAATCGAACACCTGCTTGCTGATAAACACTTTCCTCACAACGCTTGGCTTCAGTATCCAGCTCTTTAGAATATTGATTTAAAAAATCCATATCTACCTTTACGCCTTCGTATTCCATATCCAGTAATACTTTCACCAAAGGGCTTTCAACTTGTTCAAAAACTTTATTTACCCGTTTTGTTTTTAATAGTGGTACAAAAGTATTTTTCAATTGAAGTGTTATATCTGCATCTTCCACTGCATATTCCTTTATTTTATCCAGCTCAACATCTCTCATTACTCCCTGGCCCTTCCCTTTTTTCCCCAGCAATTCTTCAATCTTAATGAGTTCATAGCCCAGATATTGGGCACTCAGCATATCCGCATTTCTTCTGCCATCTGATTCGATAACATAATGAGCAAGCATGGTGTCAAAAACTTTTCCCTTCAGCTCAACCCCATACCATTTTAAAACCAGCAGGTCGTATTTAATATTTTGCCCTACCCATATTTTTGATTCGTCATTAAAAAGATCAGTAAAATGATTTAGTAGGATACTTACTTCTACAATGTCAGTAGGAAGTGGAACATAATAACCTTCGCCGGGTTGTAAACAAAAACTTAATCCTACCAGCTCCGCGGTATTTGCATCAGGATTTGTGGTTTCAGTATCAAAAGAAATTTCTTTGTGGGATAATAGTTTTTTTACAAGCTCAATAATCGCTGCCTCACCTTCAATTGCGGTATATTGATGAGGCGTGTTGTTGATATTTTTATCAACAACAATTGCAGGTCGCTCTTCCTGTTTTTCAATTTCTTCAGGCTTTGGAATTGGCTGCTCCATTGCATTTCCAAAGAGATCTGTTTGTACAACTGTTCCTCCGCCAACAGCGTATGCTGTATACTCTTCCCCTAAAACTCTTCTGCCGAGTGTTTTAAATTCAAGGTCATTAAAAATATCTTTAAGCGCTTCATTGTTGTATGCTTTAATTCTGAAGTCCTCCTCATGAAATTCGCATGGTGCGTTGGTAACAATCGTTGCCAGTTTTTTACTCATGATAGCAAGGTCTCTTCCGGCTTTTATCTTTTCTCCCAAAGCGCCTTTAATATTTTCAGCATTGGCTAAAATATTTTCCAGGGTACCGTATTCAGCCAAAAGCTTTGAAGCAGTTTTTTCTCCAATACCTGGAATGCCGGGAATGTTATCCACTGCATCTCCCATCAATCCCAAAATATCAATTACCTGCGACACATTGTTTATGTTCCATTTTTCACAAACTTCCTTTGCTCCCAATATCTCAACCTTGCCGCCCTGGTATCCGGGTTTATAAATTTTAATTTTATCAGTAACCAACTGACCAAAATCTTTATCCGGTGTAACCATGAAAACCTCATATCCTTCTTTTTCTGCCTGCTGTGCAAGTCCTCCGATGACATCATCGGCTTCAAATCCATCACACTCAATAACAGGTAAATTAAATCCTTTGATTATTTTTTTAATGTCGTCAAGGGCAAGCATAATGTCCTCCGGGGCAGCCTGGCGGTTGGCTTTATAATCAGCAAAATCTGTAGTTCTTTCGGTCGGGGCTGCAGTATCAAATGCAACAGCTAAATGTGTGGGTTTTTCTTTTGTGATAAGCTCATATAATGTATTGGTGAACCCTAATTGGGCATTAGTATTTTTTCCTTTTGAAGTAACGATGGGATTCCGGATAAGGGCATAATAAGCTCTGAAGATAAGCG
>JBPCQG010000428.1:0-16252 GCA_050998315.1 Chitinophagaceae bacterium | reverse complement strand
CATTGTTTGCTTATATCTCAAATCGCATCCCCGAGATAAGTGATGAAATATACAGGCTTGATGATGCTATGAAAGCAGGATTTGGATGGGAGATTGGAGCATTTGAAACGTGGGATGTTTTAGGAGTTGCAAAAACTACAGAAGCTATGAAGGCTGCAGGTTTTACTGTTGCCGCATGGGTAGACGATATGCTGGCAAAGGGAATGTCTTCGTTTTATAAAATTGAAAATGGAAAGCGGTTGTATTATGATGTTGCTTCTCAAACATATAAACCAACACCGGGTGGGGAGTCATTTACTATCATGAGTAATAATGAAGATAAAATTGTTTGGAAGAACAGTGCCTGCAAATTGTATGATCTTGGCGGTGATGTTCTTGGGCTGGAGTGGTATACAAAAATGGGAAGTATTGGTGGCGAAGTTTTGGAAGGAGTAAATAAATCAATTGCCATTGCTGAAGAAAAATATAAAGGGCTGGTAATTGCAAATGAAGGTCCGCAATTTAGTGCCGGGGCAAATGTGGGGATGATATTTATGTTAGCTGCGGAACAGGAATATGATGAACTGGATATGGCAATACGAATGTTTCAAAATACAATGATGAGAGTGCGGTATTCTGCAATACCAGTTGTGGTTGCTCCGCATGGATTAACATTGGGTGGTGCATGTGAAATGAGTTTGCATAGCGACAAAGTTCAGGCGGCAGCCGAGAGTTATATTGGTTTGGTAGAGTTAGGAGTAGGACTTATTCCTGGCGGCGGGGGCACAAAAGAATTTGCATTAAGGGCCGCCGATGAAATGCATACCGGCGAGCCGGAAACCATCACTTTGCAAAACAGGTTCCTAACTATTGGCACTGCAAAGGTTTCTACTTCTGCTTTTGAAGCTCTTGATCTTGGTATTTTAAGAAAAGGTAAAGATGAAGTAAGCATTAACCAGGACAGGCGAATTGCAGATGCAAAGCAAAGTGTTATCGATATATATGATACATGCTATACAATGCCGGTTCAAAGAAATGATATAAAAGTTTTAGGTCAATCGGGATTGGGAATGTTGTATGCGGGTATTAACGGGATGTTGCGTGGCAACTACATTACAGAGCATGATGTAAAAATTGCAAAGAAGCTTGCGTATGTAATGTGCGGCGGAGACCTTAGTGAGCCCACTTTAGTTAGTGAACAATATCTTCTCAATTTAGAAAGAGAAGCCTTCTTAAGTTTATGCGGAGAAAAGAAAACATTAGAAAGAATTCAAAGTGTTTTAAAGGGTGGAAAGCCGGTAAGAAATTAAAGTTGATTTTTTGTTATCGGCGTATGTTTTTCATAGCATCATCGTTGTGTCACTCTCTTCATCCACATACCAAAGTTCATCAAAAATATACTGATAGTTTTAGGGCAAATAATTCCAATGTGAAGATTCCGGGACGGTCAATTTTTTTTGTTATGTCCCCTCAAAATTTCTTCACAAATCATGAAAGATTAAAATTTTTTTTTACCTTACTCTTGTTTTAATTTTTCTCATACAAAACCTTAAAATAGTTAATCATGAAAAAGATCACTCTTGTTACACTTGTTCTCCTTTCTCTTTTCATTGGATGTAAAAAAAATACATCTTCGGAGTTGCAGAATACCGATGAGGTTCAGACAATCACTCACCGATCTTGTGCTTCTAATGAAGTACTTCAGGAACAATTGGCTTCGGATCCATCTTTAAGAACCCATATGGAATTATTAGAAACATTCACCAACCAAACTATAGCATCTGGTGAAAATAGCCGGTTGGTTAATGGAATAATTGAAATTCCTGTAGTAGTTAACGTGTTATACAGAACTGCTGCTGAAAATATTTCAAATGAACAAATACAATCCCAAATAGATGTATTGAATGCAGATTATAACAGAACAAATACCGATATAGGTAAAGTACCATCAATTTATAGATCATCAATCGGAAACGTGGGAATAAGATTCGTGTTGCTCAACATAGTTCGGAAACTTACGGATGTAATAAGCTGGGGAACCAATGATGCAATGAAAAAAACCCGGAAGGGTGGTATAGATCCCACTGATACTGAGCATAATTTAAATATGTGGGTTTGTAATTTAGGAGAGGGCTTACTTGGATATGCACAATTTCCGGTTGGTAACAAAGCAACAGATGGAGTGGTAATATTATATTCGGCTTTTGGAAGCAGGGCATTATACAGTCGTGGTACTTATATTCCGGATTACGATTTGGGTAGAACCGCAAGCCACGAAGTGGGACATTGGATGAATCTTTATCACATCTGGGGTGATGATGGTGGCTCTTGCAAAGGCTCTGACCGGGTAGAGGATACGCCCAACCAGGGAGATCTGAATTTTGGATGTCCTGCTTTTCCTCATTTTAGTTGCAACAACAGTGGCGATATGTCAATGAATTACATGGACTATACAGATGATGCCTGTATGTATATGTTCACTCAAGGACAAGCTGATAGAATGCTTGCTGTCTTCGCTTCAAAGGGCCCTAGATCAGCAATAGGACAATAACTAAAAATCTTATATAAAAAGAGCCGCCGTATTCCGGGGGCTTTTTTTTCTTCATGCGTCCAGTTGCCCACACACATTAAGTGTAGATGGCGGCCCGTACTACATTCTTTCTCTCTTGTACCCTGCCAAAATTAATTATCATACTCTTATTAAATGTTGAATTTTTTTATAAATAATTACGCTATAATTATTTGAATCAATATCCATTCTCTTCCTCCATCAATTCCTTATTAACATAAACCGCAGCCTTTGCGCCTTCTGCAGCTGCAACTACTACAAAGTGCATATCCTTTGATGCATCACCTGCAACATATAATCCTTTAATATTTGTTTGCTCAGACTTGTTGGTTAAAGCCAGATTATTTTTGCCTATGATGCAGCCCAGGCTTTCTACAAGATCACATTGCACTTCAAATCCGTTGGAAAAAAATAAAGCATCGGAGCTATACTTTTCACCATTTTTTAAAACTACATTTTTGAGTTTACCGTTATTACTTTCAAATGCCTGAATAGGCGTGGTTATTATCTCAATATTTTTTTTCTTTAAAATATCCTTATCAAGTTGCCTCATGTATCTTTTACCGTCAGTAAACAATGTGATCGAGTTGCTCCATCGCGTAAGTGTGAGACTTAAATCTACACCACCTTTTGTTTTTGAATAAACAGCAATCTTTTTTTCTGATACTTCCCAACCGTCGCAATAAGGGCAATGAAACATGGATGTTCCGTAAATATTTTCTGCGCCGGGTATTTCAGGCAATTTATCCTTTAAACCTGTAGCCAATATCAATTTTTTGGAATGATAAATTTTTCTGTCAACATCGGTGACTGCAAAATGACTTTTATTTTTTTTATCAGCATAGGTTATGGCTTTATACTTTATTATTACCCCATATTTTTTTATTTCTTTTCCGGCAGTATCTAAAAATACATTTGGCTTTACACCATCACGTGTAAGGTAATTATGCATCCCATGTGAGAGCAAATTGCGTTGCCTGCCATGATCAAACAATAAAACTTTTCGCCTGCACCTGCCTAATACTACAGCCGCATTAAGCCCTGCAGGCCCACCGCCAATTATAATCACATCATATAGGTCCATTGTAAATAGTTTATTTGTTTCCTGTAAAAATATAGATTGATTATTTAAGATCATCTTTTACCATGTATAAACCATACCCATAATCACAATCTACGTATCTTTAAAACCTGCTATAAAAAATTGTAATCTGCTATGCCAATATTAACTGTTGAAAATCTTTATAAAAATTATGGCTCCGTGCAGGCGCTTAAAAATGTAAGCTTTAGCGTTCCTTCGGGCTCAGTGTTTGGAATATTAGGACCAAACGGCAGCGGTAAAACAACACTACTGGGCATTATTATGGATGTGCTGAAGGCTACTAAAGGAAGCTTTAAATTGTTTGATAAAGAACCGACTGCAGATCAGAGAAAGCAGATAGGAACATTACTGGAGACGCCTAATTTTTACCATTATCTCTCTGCTCAAAGAAACCTTGAGATAGCTGCAGAAATAAAAGGGCAGGATTATAAGGATATCCCAAGAGTATTGGAATTAGTGAATCTTACACATCGGAAAGATTCAAAGTTCAACACCTATTCTCTTGGTATGAAGCAAAGGCTGGCAATAGCTTCCTGCCTTTTGGGTGATCCGCATGTAATGGTTTTTGATGAGCCAACAAACGGCTTGGATCCAGTTGGCATTGCGGAAATAAGAGAGCTTATAAAAAAATTATATCACCAGGGTAAAACCATTATTATGGCAAGTCACCTGTTGGATGAGGTAGAAAAAGTTTGTACACATGTTGCTATTTTAAAAAAAGGGGTTTTAATTGCTTCGGGTGATGTAAACGAGATACTGGCTAATGAAGATATTGTTGAGATTGGCTCGGATGATAATGAAAAATTATTGCTGATATTAAAGTCATTAAATACATACAGCAATTTAAAAGAAAGAGATAATTTATTGCAGTTATTTTATCCTGCAGGTACGGCAAATCTTGCGGAGATAAATAAACATTGTTTTAATAACGGCATAGTTTTAAATCATCTTCACTTAAAGAAGAAAAGCCTGGAAGATAAATTTTTTGAATTAACCAATAACTGATCATCATGCTGCACTTATTAAAAATTGAATGGCTTAAAATAAAAGGATATAAAACTTTCTGGGTACTTACAACACTTTTTTTGGTGAGTATTGTAGGTGTTAATTATTTTGTTTTTTATATTAAGGAGGGCATATCGCAGGGCAGTGCCCAGGCTAATGTACTTATTGGCAGCCCCTTTAGTTTTCCAAATGTTTGGCATACAGTAACTTATTTTTCAAGCTTTTTATTATTCATACCCGGGCTGATGATCATTACTTCCATTACTAATGAATACACTTATAAAACGCACCGGCAAAATATTATTGATGGCTGGAGCAGGCAGCAATTCATTCATGTAAAAATTGCGCTGATCGTTATCATTTCGGTACTGTCAACCATATTTGTGTTTTTGACTTCTCTTTTATACGGGTTACTCGCGGGCAGCACTTTTAGTTTTGAAAAAATTCAATTTATAGGTTACTATTTTATTCAGGCCTTATCTTATGGCTTGCTGGCTCTATTGCTGAGTGTATTAATAAAGCGGTCAGGACTTTCCATCGGTCTTTTCTTTTTATATTCTTTTATAATTGAGAATTTTTTAGGGGCGATATTGAATAATACTGGTGGGAACAAAGGTATTAACGGTCCCGGAGATTACCTTCCACTCAATTCCACAGATAACTTAATTCCATTCCCTTTCTTTAGAAACATAGTGCAACTTGGTACGCAGCCATCTATCTATCTTTTGCTGGGCTTAAGTGCGATCTATCTTTTTTTATATTATTTTTTCTCTGTAAAAAAATTTCAAACACAGGATCTATAATTGTCTGAATTAGGATTTTTTGGATTTAAAGATTTTTACGATTATGATTTATTGCCTGTTAGTTCCTTTAATGCAGCATCTATCGTTGGATATAAAAAAGTAAAACCTGCCGTTTTTATTTTTTCGCAGCTCACGGTTGCGCTTTTCAGTATCTCTGTGCTTCTTTCTCCTAAAATTAATTTTAAAAAAAATTGCGGCACATGAATGGGAATGTAAAATTGTCCCCTCATCATTTTGGCTAATTTCAAAATAAGTTTTTTATTATCTACAGGCAATGGTGCTACAGCATTATAACTTCCGGATAAAGGTTCATTTTCTATTGCATAGATAAACATGCGGCAAAGGTCATCTATATGTATCCAGCTAATCACTTGTTTGCCACCTCCTAAAATGCCTGCTATACCAAAGCGTAAAGGTTTCTTAAATTCAGCAAAGGCAGCTCCTTCATTACTTAATACAATACCAGTACGCAACTTCACTAATCGTTTATTAAGTTTAGTAACAGGCTCAATATTTTCTTCCCACAATCTGCACGTTTCTCCCAAAAATTTTTCATCGGCAGTATCAGTTTCAATAAAGCCCTCTTTATGTAATAATGGTTTTGTATCTCTTCCATACCATCCAATGGCTGAAGCAGAAATAATTGCTGATACATGATTAGCATTTTCCTGTAAAACCTTAATCAAAAATTCGCTGCTCTTTGTTCTGCTTTCAACAATTTCTTTTTTATATTTTTTAGTCCATTTTTTTTCCATAACACCAGCGCCTGCAAGGTTAATAATGTAATCTGCTTTAGCTATCGCAATGCTATCAATTTTTTGTTCATCAATATTCCAATTTGCATAAGTAACCAAAGGGTTTTCAGAAAGCCGGAGCGGTTTTCTGCTTAGAATAATAACTTCGAATCCTTTTGCAGTCAGATGCCTTGTTAAATTCTTTCCAATAAGTCCGGTTCCGCCAGTTATCAGTACTGCAGGCATGATAGTTATTGTAATTTAGTTGATGTTATGTATCAGTAATTATTTAGTAAATTTAAACTTAATAATGCCTTATGAAATTTAGAGGGTTAATTTTTTTGATGCTAATACTTCCTCTTGTAAGTATTTGCCAACGCATTAGTTATTCAGCTCCTGAAAATGATGATGCAAGAACACTCGACTTTGATATTATTGGCAAAGTGAGTGGTAATTTTTTAGTGTATAAAAATATCCGCAATCGTTACGCTGTAAGTGTATATGATAATGAAATGGGCTTAAAGGAAAGGGTTACCCTGGATTTTATGCCGGATAAAACCTTAAACGCAGAATTTGTTGCCTATCCTGAATTCGCTTATATAATTTATCAATATCAAAAGAGAAATATTTTGCATTGCATGGCTGTGAAAATTGATGGCAATGCTAAAAAGATTGGGGAGCCTGTGGAACTTGATACAACCCAAATAGGCATTTTTACAGATAATAAGATTTACAATATGGTGAACAGTGAGGACAAACAAAAGATAATGATCTTTAAAATTCAAAAGAGGAATGAAAAATTTAATTTTAAAACGCTTCTTTTTAATTCTCAATTACAGCTACAGCAAACATCCAGAACGCAAATGCCTTATGATGATCGCAGGGAGGCATTTAGTGATTTTTATGTGGATAATGATGGCACTTTTGTCTTTGCAAAAAGCATAAGGGGTAGCAATAGAGATTTAGTATCGAAATTATTTTTAATTATAAAAACATCACAGTCCGACGAGTTTAAAGAAAATGAACTCCCCCTTGGTAAAAATTACCTTGATGAGGTAACATTGAAAGTGGATAATATTAACAAGCGCTACCTTTTAAATTCATTTTACTACAATGAAAAGCGTGGCAATATTGATGGACTGTACACAGCTATATGGGATAAACAGACTAACAAGTTACTTATACAGAATATGGCAGCTTTAGGCGATTCAATGAAGAGAGAGGCAAAGACTGGTGGAGCACTAAGGTTTGCTTATAATGATTTTTTTATACGAAATATTGTATTAAAAAAAGATGGAGGATTTATTTTAACTGCTGAAGATTTTACTTCGCAGTCACGCTCAAATCCATGGAACCGTATGGATTATTTATACGGTTATCCTTATTTATCCTCTTACGATTATTACCTGTATTCCCGTTCATCTTATTGGTATTATTTTAGACCAAGAAACAACAATTCTTTATCCCGGTACTATTATAACAACATTGTTATAATGAATATTGACAAGGAAGGGAAGTTTGTGTGGAGTAATGTTATACATAAAGAGCAATATGATGATGGTGATGATAATTTTCTTTCGTACCAGATAATGAATGCAGGGGGTGAACTTCACTTTTTATTTAATGAACTTGAAAGAAGAAATCAGCTTATTGCTGATCAGAGTATTGACCCTGATGGTAAATTAACAAGAAATCCTACACTTAAAAGCCTGGATAAGGGTTACCAGTTTATGCCGAGATTTGCAAAGCAGGTAAGTTCTAAACAAATTATAGTGCCATGTATGTACAGAAACTATATTTGCTTTGCAAAAATTGATTACTAAATCGTTTCATACGCTTAAAGGTCTAAGAAGTTTAATAATCAGAAATTATTTATTTAAAATAAATTAAAACTTCATTGCAACACATCTAAACCTTTAAACTTTTGAACCTTTAAACCTTTATTGTGGTAGGCATTTTTAAAGCCAACAATCCCTTTAATACTTTTTTATTATTTATTTATGGATTGATATTAAAGGTTGCCTGGTTTATACATCCGCAGAAGCCCCTTGTACAAAAAACGGACGGATTTTTATTTAGGGAGATACTAAGTAAATTGGAAAGTATTGGCTCTCAAAACCCGATGATCTACCCTGCTATAACCTACATTTTAATATTTACGCAGGCAATTGTTTTTAATAGATTAATCAACGATCAAAAAATGATGCAGCGGGTCAATTATCTCCCCGCAATGAGCTATCTTCTGATAACATCAATGTTTAGTGAATGGAATTTATTAACTGCACCATTGGTTATAAATACTTTGTTGATTTGGATTTGGGCAAAAATGAACACTTTATACAATAACGAAAACCCAAAATCTACGCTGTTAAATATAGGAATGATAATAGGCATTTGTACATTTTTGTATTTTCCTTCTTTGGCGTTTGTTTTATTAATTGTGTTGGCATTAATTTTTTCCAGACCTTTTAAATTAGAGGAGTGGGTGATTTCGGGTTTAGGAATATTGGTTCCATATTATTTTTTATTTTCTTATTTGTTCTTAACTGATAAATTGTATGGTTTTAAGATCCCTCAGTTTGAGATTAGTTATCCGTATTTCTATAAAAATTATTGGGAACTTGCCGGCATTTGCCTGGTGTTGATTTCTTTTTTAGCAGGTGTTTTTTTCATACAGTCTAATTTTAGAAAACAACATGTTCAGGTTCGTAAAAGATGGGGTCTTCTGCTGTTATATTTAATAGTTGCTGTGTTTGTTCCTTTTATAAATGCAACTCATACTTTTGAATATTGGATATTATCTGCAATTCCATTATCTGCTTATGCAGGATGTGCATTTTTTTATCCCTTTAAAAAATGGTTACCCCTTTTATTGCATTGGCTAATGGTAATTGCTGTTATAGTTATAAGTTATGGTTTAAAATAATTACAAAATTTATCTTTACACAACTAAAATTTTATCTGATGAAATTTGGCGTGGTTGTTTTCCCCGGCTCAAACTGCGATAAGGATGTTATAAACGCATTACGTGTGGAGTTGAAACAGGAAGTAATTGAGTTATGGCATAAGGATAAGGATCTGGCAATATTTAAAAAAGAGGATTGTATAATATTACCCGGAGGCTTTAGTTATGGTGATTATTTACGTTGTGGCGCTATAGCAAAGTTTAGCCCCATGATGCAAAGTGTTATTGAGTTTTCAAATAGTGGTGGACATGTTCTGGGTATTTGCAATGGCTTCCAGATATTATGCGAAAGTGGTTTACTTCCCGGTGTGCTTTTACGAAATGCCAACATGCAATTTGTTTGTAAGAATGTTTTTATTAAGAATGAAGAAGGAGAAGTTCTAAAAATCCCAATTGCACATGGCGAGGGAAGATTTTATGCTGACGCAGAAACATTGAAAAATATGGGCTCACAAAAACAAATTTTGTATCGCTATTGTGATACGCAGGGCGGCATGCCTGGGGATCATAATCCTAATGGATCCGCAGAAAATATTGCAGGCATTTGTAATAAACAAGGAAATGTTTTTGGCATGATGCCCCATCCTGAAAGAGCTTGCAGTAGCACATTAGGCAATATTGATGGCAAAAAGGTTTTTAAACAACTATTTTCTATAAACTAAAGTTAACCTGCTCCCAATTTTTTTAATACTTGTCTTATCTATCGGGATACTTGTAAATTTGTATAAAGTTGTAGATAATGAAGAAATCAATTTTCACTTTGATAGCAATCTGTTTTTTAAGTGTATCCTATGCCCAAATTTTGAATCCTGTAACATTTAATTACTCAGTAGTAAAAAAAGGGAAAAATATTTATGAGGTTCACGTAAAAGCTATGATTCAGCCTAAATGGCATATTTATTCTGTAAATAACCCGGATGGCGGGGCTCAGCCCACTGAGTTAAAAATCAATGAAGGAAATACAGTGGGTTCTGTTAAAGAGAAAGGGAAATTGAAAACTATGTTTGAAAAAGAATTTAATGTAAATCAAAAATATTTTGAAAGCTCAGTAGATTTTGTTCAATTACTGAAATTGAAGCCAAGCGATAATAAAATTTCGGGTACAATTACTTATATGGTTTGTAACGACAGGCAGTGCCTGCCCCCCAAAGAAGTTGAGTTTAAAATAAAAATATAATAACTCCTTACTAATATTGCAACCAGCCAGGCGGACAGGGGTTAAAAATTAAGTTGAATTTAAAACCATTGCTTCCAATAAATGGAAACTACGGGCTGCAATGTTACATCACCTCTTAGTTAAAATTAAAGGCATGAACCTCTGACAGTTAAAGGGAATAGAGAATTTTTTACTATTTTTAATCGGATAGTAATTATATGAATTAGTCCGATAATAATTATATGAAATTATTCCACTTGTTGTTGTCTGTTTGTTTTCAAATTTCCACGTTTGCACAAAACAATTCCGATATCATTTTATTTGAAGTAGTTATTAAACCCACGGGTATCATACTATCTAATCCTGTAAATATCACTAATCATAAAGGCTACGATAATCAACCGTTTTTTCATAATACAAATATTTATTATTCATCTGCAGCAGATAGCGGACAAATGGATATAAGAAGATATGATTATCTCAAGAAGACTACTTATACAATTAGGCACACCGAAGAAAATGAATTTTCACCAACTATTACTCCCGACGGAAAATTTATTTCGTGTATACTGCAACGCAAGAATGGTAAACAGGACCTGGTGAAATATCCTGTAAAAGGTGGTGAGGCAATTATCATTATTGACAATTTAAAAGTGGGCTATCATGCATGGGCCGATGATAACAATCTGTTACTATTTGTACTGGAAGATACAACCACATTTGGATTACATTATTATAATACCATAACAAAAGAGGATAAAAAGCTTGCAACCGATATTGGACGTTCTCTGCAAAAGATACCGGGAAAGCAAGCTGTTAGTTTCATACAAAAATCACCAACGGACTGGTTTATAAAAAAGTATAATGTAATTACAAAAACTGTAAGCACAGTTATAACTGCACTGCCAAACCGGGAGTATCTGACCTGGGGTAAAAAAGGTTTAATACTTATGAGTGATGGAAAGGAAATTTATTTTTCCAAACCCGGAAGTATAAGCAACTGGCAAAAAATAAAGATCATTGGCGATGTGTCATTAAAAAATATTTCACGTTTGGCAATCAATGAGCAGAATACCAGGTTGGCTGTTGTAGTAGCTGAGTAATGATTACTATTTAAAAAATTTATTTACCGTTTTGTAAATTGCCAGGCAGCATTTCCTTTAATAATAATAAATAATACTTTTTCTGAACAAATATTAGTTTAAGTGAATTGCAAACTGCAAAATCACTCTTTATAACACTAATGCAGGAAGATTTTTGCTTTTAAATAGAACGTTGTACTCATCAATTTTCTTTTTCAAATCTTCATTTAAAACATTCCGATGTTTTGCCCATTGTGCTTCAAGATCAGCCAGCCTTGTTTTAATTCCCTGTGTAACCCTGGGATCGTGTGCATCTATCAAACCTCTTAAATTGAAAAACTCAGCATTTAATTTACTTGGCCAGTTAATAACATCCTGAAAGTTCCTGGTTCGTGTTTCAACAATGTTTGATTCCCACTCATCAATTTTTTTAATAAGGTTTTTGCCGGATTCCACTAACTCTTTATCTCCTGGTTTATCTTTTAATTGCTCGTTATAATTCTCTACCTGCTTTTTTACTTTTCGCATATCATTAACTGCCTTATGCATTTCGGTGATGTTGCCAATTATTCTTTCCAGAATAATTTGCTGTTCACCCCATGCTGAAGATTCTGTTTTTGTATTAGGATCAGGCAGAATTTCAAATTCTGTTTTAGAAGAATTGTTTTTATATGTTAATACAG
Source organism: Chitinophagaceae bacterium (assembly GCA_050998315.1). Lineage (GTDB taxonomy): Bacteria > Bacteroidota > Bacteroidia > Chitinophagales > Chitinophagaceae > Ginsengibacter. The sequence continues at coordinate 4,174 of JBPCQG010000428.1, read as the reverse complement.
CTCTGTATCTGCCGGGTGCTATTTTAAATCCGCGGTAATCACCATATACATATGCGCCTGCAATATCAGGTGAGGTAGTAGCTGTACGCATATCCCATGCAAAACGGTTAAAACCTTTTTCTGCTGGTAATACAGTTGCCTGGGGTGGTCCACCAGAATAGGGTTTGAAGGCAGAATCTTTTTTATTGGTATAGGTTCTTATTACATTTCCTTTTTCATTTAAAATTTGCAGGGATAATGTGCTCGTGTCTGCTTTTTCGGGTAAAGAATAATCAATGATAACTCCATCCGGCGCATTTTGTCCTATCGCTCTTCCTGCATCCAGGCCGGGAATGCCACCGCCACTATTAAAATGATAAGTGTTTTTTGGAGTGAATATTTTTAATGCTTTGTAATCAAGAATTCCCTGTTGAATAGCGCTCACATCATCCAATATCCAGAAAGCACGGCCTGCTGTAGCAGCCACTAAATCATTATTGTATAAAATTAAATCAGTGACAGGTACTATGGGTAAATTCAATTGTGTCTTTTTCCACTTTGCACCACCATCATCTGAAATATAAAAGCCTCTCTCGGCCCCGGCATATAAAAGCCCTTTTATTTTTTTATCTTCTCTTATCACACGAATAAAATCATCCTGCTGAACACCATCATTTATTTTTATCCATGTTTCACCATAGTCAGTAGTTTTATATGTATACGCACCATAATCATTGAATTTGTATCGGGTTGCTGAAACATATGCAGTACCTTTTTGATGCGGCGATGTTTCAATTGAATTGATAAGGCATTCAGGCAAACCCTTCGGAGTAACATTCTTCCACGTTTTTCCGCCGTCTTTGGTAATGTGTACCAGCCCGCAGTCACTTCCCGTCCATATCTCACCTTTTTCCAATGGAGATTCAATCACATAATAGATGGTATTATAATTTTCTCCTCCAGCCCCTTCATTGGTTAGGGGTCCGCCGCCAGGGCCTTGTTTTGTAGCCTCCTTACGTGTAAGATCGGGGCTTATTACATCCCAGCTTAACCCTCCATTGGTTGTTTTAAATAATACATTCGCACCATGATAAATTGTGTTGGCATCATGGGGCGAAGTAACGATTGGTGCATTCCAGTTAAACCGATATTTCATTTGCCTCGGCTCAATTGCAAGGTTTATAGAAGGATATGCCTGGATGTCTTTTGATTCATGAGTTTTGGTATCAAGTACTTCAATATATCCCTGGTAACACCCTCCATAAATTAATTGTGGGTTCTCCGGATCAAACGCAAGATAAGCGCTTTCGCATCCTGCACTTGTTTGCCAATCTTTATCTGTAATGCCAGCACCATTAGTTCGGCTTGCTATCATCACAGATGTGTTATCCTGCTGACCACCATATACCCAATAAGGAAAACGATGATCAACATTTACCCTGTAAAATTGTGCAGTGGGTTGGTTGTTTAATGTAGACCAGCTTCTGCCTCCATTGGAGGATATTTCAGCACCGCCATCATCTGCCAATGCAATGTTTAAGGGATCATTGGGATTTATCCAAAGATCATGTGTATCTCCATGACCTACTCTTACCGGTGCAAATGTTTTACCGCCATCTATTGATTTCATCATAGGTGCATTCAATACATAAACAACATCTTCATTTTTAGTATCTGCAAATACTTCCATATAATACCAGCTTCGTGATGTGATGTCGTTATTGGTACTTTGTAATGCCCAGTTTTTGCCACCATCATCCGAACGGTATAAACCCGCTTTTGATTTTTCTGCTTCAACGATTGCGTATATTCTGTTGGCGTTTGCCCTGGAAACAGAAACGCCAATCTTTCCCATCATTGCCGGCAATCCTGTGTTTACTTTATTCCATGTCTCTCCTCCATCAGTCGATTTCCATATTCCGCTTCCACGTCCACCGCTGTTTACTGTCCATGGAAGCCGCTGGTGCTGCCAGCTTGCGGCAAATAAAATTCGTGAATTAGAGGGATCCATTGATAGACTGGATATGCCTGTACTATCATTAATAAATAAAACTTTTTTCCAGTTCTGTCCTCCGTCAACAGACTTAAATACGCCCCTGTCAACATTAGGGCCATGAACTGTACCCTGTGCGCCAACATAAATTATGTCAGGATTCTGCGGATGAATGGTAACATCAGCAATATGCCTGGTTTTTTGAAGTCCCATATTTTTCCATGTCTTTCCTGCATCTGTTGATTTATATATACCATCGCCAAACGAGGTCATTACGCCACGTACGGCATGCTCACCGCTGCCAACAAAAACAACATTAGGGTCTGATTCAGAAACTGCGATATCACCTATAGAACCGGTTTTAAAAAATCCATCTGAAATATTTCTCCAGGTAAGGCCTGCATCCTCTGTTTTCCATACGCCACCGCCTGTGTAACCGGCATAAAAAATATTTGGCTCCTTAGTTACTCCAGCAACTGCATTAGCTCTTCCTCCTCTGAAAGGCCCAATGTTGCGCCACTTGAGAAGCTTAAACGAAGAGTCCAAAGTGAAAGAAGTTGTTGGAGAAATATTTCCTTCAAAGATTTTGGCGCCTGTTTTTTGAGCCACAGTTATGTGATAACAAAAAGCAGTAAATACAAAAAACAGAATTTCTTTTTTCGTCATATGGGGTAGTATTTAATTTAATAAATATAAAGATTTCTTAATAGAGAAAAAGCTTGTTAGAAAGAAGTTGCGTTTTTAGTATTATCCAAAAAAAAAGGGAAATTATTTTACATATTAAGCCAGCCCTCATGTTGAACCGTTATTTTTTTGTATCGCTCCATATTTTATTTTTGCAACCGGCCACCAGGTCTGGCACATCTCTAAAATTAGAGGAATGATCTGTGCAAGCTAATCGGTATTAAGGATTAATAGAACCTCAACAAAATTATTTTTATCTTCCCTGCATGAAAAAGATTTTACACGTGTTCTGGTTTATTTTATTAATTGCCTGCACAATGCAAAAAACGAAGAAAATAATTTTTTTTGGCGATTCAATTACTCAGCAGGCAGCTGAACCCGGTGGATTCATTTTAAAGATGGATTCGATGCTTGAAAAAAATAACATAAAAGAGAATTACGATTTAGTGGGCGCCGGAGTTAGCAGCAACAAAATTTATGATCTGTATTTACGGCTGGATGACGATGTACTGAATAAAAAGCCAGATATCGTTGTGATCTTTATAGGCGTGAATGATGTTTGGCATAAGCGGATAATTGGTACAGGAACTGACCCTGATAAGTTTGAGAAATTTTATTCCGCTGTTTTAAAAAAACTTATTGAAAAAAATATTAAAGTGATCATTTGCACACCTGCATCTATAGGAGAAAAAACAGACTTTACAAATGAACAGGATGGAGATCTTAACAAATACTGTAATATTATAAGGGGTATCGCCACAAAAAATAACCTCCCCTTAATCGATCTAAGAAAAATATTTCTGGAATACAATCTCAAAAATAACCCAGTAAATAAAGACAGGGGAATATTAACGAAAGACGGCGTTCATCTTAATGATAAAGGCAATCAGCTAGTTGCAGATGAGATGTGGAGGGTGATCTCAAAGTTTTGAATTAATCGAAAATCTCAAGATTGGATTTTATTTTTTAATATTTCTGAAAGTTGTTGTGCATTCATAGCTCCAGATTGTCGCCATAAAACTTTTCCTTTTTTAAAAAGAATGAGAGTGGGTACACCCTGGATATTAAATTGCTCTGCGGTTGCCCTGTTCTTATCAATATCTATTTTTAAAACTCTCACTTGCTCTTTATGAGTATCAGCAAACTTTTTTAACTCAGGAGCCATCATTTTACAGGGTCCACACCATTCTGCATGAAAATCCACCAATACTGGCTTTTCATCATTTAATATCTCACTAAATGTTTCCATCTTAGATAAATATTTTATAGGGAGTAAGCTCAATCCGGTATAAATTGCACACAAAATTGCTCGCTTCTCGTTGTAAATTTATAAAATTATTACCTTACCTTTGCCCTCCGAAAAAAAAGCAATTATATGTCAAGAGTATGTCAGGTTACAGGTAAAAGACCTATTACAGGTAACAAAGTTTCTCATTCTAATATTAAAACAAAGAGAAGGTTTTTGCCTAATCTGCAAACTAAACGTTTTTTTTTAGCGGAGGAGGACAAATGGGTAAC
>JBPCQG010000394.1:0-5222 GCA_050998315.1 Chitinophagaceae bacterium | reverse complement strand
AGCCTACCCTGATTTTTTCATCAACTGCTGCTGCTATTGCTGTAACAATAAAATCTTTTGCTACTCCGTGATTAATAAAATGCCCTGGTACTTTATAGATATTATATTTTTCCAAAATCTCCCTTGTTACAGAAAATATAACGTCTGCCCCTTTTGCAGACTTAATTGCTGTTTTATTAAGAGGCTCATCAACAGGATGGAAAATTTTAAAGCTTTGTCTTGAAAAAAAAGAAAACGGATATAAATTACCCAAATCGAATGACCATATGATATCTATCTTGTGATTGATCTTCTTCAATATTTTTTTTACATGAAATTTCATTAATAAATGAAAGAAGGAGATAAAATGAAATTTAAGGTTATAAGGAAAATAAAGGCTGTGATAAATAAGAAATAAATTTTTCTGTACATCAAAGGGTACAATTGATATATTTTCCTGAGCTTTAAAATTTTTTTCATTGGGAGGGTTTAAAAAATATACTTGATTACCCCGTTTTGCAAGCTCTATTGCATAATGATGCTTAGACACAAACATTTTACCCCAATATTGGGGAGATATAATGAGGATTGTTTTGTTGTTTAGAAAATTCAAAACCCGAAATCAGATTGCAAAAAAGAGTATAACGCGTTTTGATTAAACACTTAATTGTTTAGCCGATTGATAAATTTTATCTATGATCTCTACAGTTTTTAGACCTTCAAAAGAGTTGGTGGAGATGGAACTGTCATTTACTAAAACATCTATGAGGTTTTCGTAGATCTTGTCGTGGTTAGACATTGACCCGGTATAATTGCCATAGTTGTTTGCTTTATTACCTGAAGGGAGGTCTTTGAATTGAAAACCCTCAATGTTTTGATACTCCAGTTCATTAAGATATTGTCCTCCTATTTTTACAGTTCCTTTTTCTGCAAATATGGTTAATGAGCCTTCCATATTTTTATTATAACTATTCACTGTGTAGTTTATTGTTCCTATAGCACCGTTGTAAAATTCAACCGCTACGGCACCTGTATCTTCGAAGTCAATAATCTTTTTATGGGCAAAGTTTGAAGTAAGAGCAAATGCTCTTTTTATATCACCAATCATCCAATATAACAGATCGATGAAGTGACTGAATTGTGTATATAAAGTCCCTCCATCGAGGTCTAGTGTTCCTTTCCACGAATCTTCATAGTAATCAGCATTGCGATTCCAAAAACAACTTAGTTGAATACTGTAAATTTTTCCCAGGATACCCTTATCAATAGCATCTTTAACAGCAACAACCGGGGGATTAAACCTGTTTTGTTTAATAGCAAATAAGCGTCGGTTAGCTTTTTCTGCTTCTTTAATCATTTCGCCGCAATCATGGACGTTTATAGCCATGGGCTTTTCACATAAAACGTGAAAGCCGGCTCTTAATGATTGAATGGCATGAGTAGCATGAAGACCATTAGGGGAGCATATAGAAACTACATCAATTTCTCTTTCATTTTTTATAAGATCTGAAATATTAGTATAGGAAGCCGCATCATATTTTAAAGCTAACGCAACTGCTTTTTCTTTCATTATATCGCAAACGGCTATAAGTTTTCCATTATTATTTATATGTTCAGCATGACGTTGCGCTATTCGTCCACATCCAATAATAGCAAACTTCATTTTTTTCATTTATTTCTTTTCTTTTAAAATTTTACGAAACTTTTCCGTTGAACGAAGACGATTCATATATCTTTCTTTAAGGAGTTTGTCTGTTTTAAAATCTTCATGCTTTCTAATTGGGAGCTTCATGATCTCTTCAAACTTCTTCTCCGTTAATCCAAATTTTTTAATCACATATTCAGTATCTTCTTTTAATTCAGAAGGACTATAGAGTGGTTGTTGCAGTTCTTTTAAAGCCTCTTCTTTTGATATTTGGTGGCTACATATTAATGTAGAAAGATGTGCTTTCCGCTTATCAATCTTAAATTTTTGCGGTAAAATATAAGCCTGGTAAAATTTAGTAAAAGTAGATTCATAATGTTTGCCCCCATAGTCTCTCCAATCTAATTCTTTCTTAATCAACTCTTTTATTTCTTTCTTGTTATAGGGCACATAATTAAGAATAGAAATAGGGCTAAGTTTTAATATAGCTGAATAATAAACATATTTTTTAAAATTGAAGGTGGGATAGGTTTTCAATTTTACATTACCATATTTACCATGAATATCTTTGAGGTTGGTAAAGTCCATTTTTTTATACAACCATGAAGGGGGCATAATTTGTTCAGTTACTACATTGGTGCCGCTAATAATATACCCGATACGTTTTTCTTTCGCCAGTTTATACATAGTGGCAAAAATGGCGTGGTCAGATACTACTTCAATATCTACAACAGATGCTTTTAAATAAGATAATTGTATATCCTTAAATTCTTCCCAGTTCACTACCAATGTATATAAGTCAAACCCAAGTTTGGTAATAATATTTTCTACATTCATTACAGCCAGTTCAGAATTCCAGCCATTATCAAGATGTACGGCAAGCGGACGTAATCCCAAATTTTTCACCAGCCATGAAACATAGGTACTATCTACACCCCCGCTTAATCCAATCAGGCAATCATAAGGTTTGCCCTTGCCTGCCGCTTTGATGGTAGCAGTGAGGCTTTCTAATTTCTTTCTTCCTTTATCGCCGGTAAACACATCCGCTTTTTCGGCTTCTTTGTATTCATAATAATAATTGCTGATTCCGTTTTCATCAAATGTTATATCAGGGTCAGCTATGGTATCCATAACTGTGATTGCACATTGATGATAACCAGGATCAGTTTTTGAAAACACCATAACTAGCGCTTAACCTAATTTAATAAATAATTTTTCTTTCAGTTCCTGTTGCTTGGGGTAACTAATGAGTACAGCCCTATGTGGTCCCTGAAATACAAACATGCTGCCTGCTGATACGGCAGAGGCACCGTTTTCAATAGCTTTTGCAAAATCCTCTACAGTGGCTCCCCCTCCTATTGCTACCAATGGAATATTTACTTCTGAACTGATTAATTTTATTAATTCTGTATCGTAGCCAATAAAAGTCCCATCCCTGTCAATGGAATTTAAAAACAATTCACCGGCTCCGGCATTTTCCATTTGCTTTGCATATTGTTCAGGATCAATATTTGTATTTTTTGATCCATTCTGTACATACACTTTGTATTTGCCCCAAATATTTTTTTTTACATCTATAGATACTACAATGCTTTGACTGCCGATAAATTTTGCACCTTCGCTAATTAAATTTGAGTTATTAAAAGCTGAGGTGTTTATGATCACTTTTTCCACCCCTGCTATTATGAGTTCTTTTATCTCTTCCAGTTTTGTTATTCCACCTCCATAACCCATTGGCATAAAAGCTTCACTTGCTAATTCTTTTATCTGCTGAATGTTTGGTGCTCTTTTTTCAGCTGTAGCTGAAATATCCAATATCACAATTTCATCCACTTCTTTTTCATTAAATATCTTAACTGCATTAATTGGATCTCCCACGTATTTATGATCTTTAAATCTAACTGACTTAACCAATCCTCCTTTTTGAATTAACAAAGCAGGTATAACTCTCACTCTTTTCATTAATAATTCTTAACAAAATTATCTAACAGCTTCATCCCAAACTTGTGACTTTTTTCAGGATGAAACTGAACGCCTAATATATTTTCGTGCTCTATACCGGCAACGAAGGAATAGCCATGTGTTGCCAGCACTAAAGCGTCTTCAGCATATTTTAATTGCGGATGATAGGAATGAACAAAATAAAACCGGGGATCTTGATACATGTTTTCAAATAGTTTTGATGGCTTACTAAGTGTTACGTCTGTCCATCCCATGTGAGGAATTTTTAATCCCGCAGGCAACTGCTCCTGTTTAAATTTTACAATTCTGCCTTTTATCCATCCCAAACCCGGAAGCACACCTTCTTCACTTCCCTCGGCAAGCAATTGCATGCCCACGCACACACCTAATACCGGCGTTTTCTCTTCCAATACTTTTCTATTTAGTGTTGGCAATAATCCTGATTGCTGTAGTTTAACTGCACAGGTATCGAATGCTCCAACTCCCGGCAAGATTATTTTATCTGCCGCCGCAATTGATGCTTCATCAGAGGATATGACAGACACAACACCAATTTTTTTAAGAATGTTTTTAATAGAGGCTAAATTGCCAACCCCATAATCAACAATAGTTAACATCCGATAAAAAATTAGAGCAGGAAACAATCGTGGGAATGAGATCCCCTTGGACAAGTGTTTTTTGAATTGATGGCCTGTCGTTTATAGCGGCTGCTTTTGAGGTGTCCATTTTAAATATTTTCATGAATCGGTTTATAGCGACCGCCCTGAAATAAATAGGTTCATAATTTAGTTTGCCAGCTATAAATTGGTCGAAACGTTTCAGCAAAGCAGGTGAAAAAATATCTGTGTTATCAATAGCATCCTTTAGCTCTTTACGGAACCGATCATGATTTTCCCTAATCCATGGTTCATCCGGAGCCACAAATGCCATCTTATCTGTCCGTTGTTTTATTAAATCAGGCACTTCCTTAATTGATTCCTTAAGTATGTATTTGGAAATTCCCTTATGTATTTTGAAAGCTGAAGGCAGGCTTGCCACATATTCTACCAGTCGATGATCGAGGTAAGGCAGCCTTGATTCGATGGCAAACATCATTGAATTACGGTCTTCAGAGTGTAACTGCAACGGTAGACTGGAGAACATCATTTGCTGAAGTGACAGGTCCCGCAAATTGTCTGCTTTAAAATTGACCAAGTATTGGTCAGCTAATTTTTTCCAGGAATTATTTAACGAAGGATAACTGGTTCTACCAAGCAGTTTTTTAAAACGAGTAATAAATGGGTACCAAAAGTTACTTTTATACTGCAGGATTATTAAATCCCATATAGCAGCGGGACGATTAGTTCCTTTTATTTTTAGGTTCGTCCAAACTTCCCTAAATTTTCGTGCTTTAAGTAGTTGTTTTATGTGGAGAGTAAAAAATTCATCGTACCCACACAAATATTCATCGGCCCCTTGGCCACTAAGTAAAACTGTCAAGCGATTTTCAGCGGCAGTTTTAAAAACGTGGAATTCGGAATAATTGGAGGCAGTACTAAAGGGCTGATCCTGGTGGTAAAGCATGGTATCAAATTCACCACTATCCAGGAGATTATTTAAATCCGGAAATACTTTATATCCATGGAATCCTGTAGCC
>JBPCQG010000362.1:0-23296 GCA_050998315.1 Chitinophagaceae bacterium | reverse complement strand
GTATAATACCCTGAATGGAAAATTTGAAAATGAGCTACCCTTTTTAAACAAAATTTCTATAAGCTTACGGCTTTTAAGCTTTTCTCCTTTTTTAAATGTTAATCGGTTTTCTATGGTAATTTATTTTAACAAATATCTTCTAATTCTTCCACATCCGATAGCTACCCTGGACAGAACAACTAATAAAAAAAGTCCCGCCATTTGCAGGACTAAAAATGTATGTTTTCTTTCTATTTAAGAAATGATTATTTTTTATCAACGTGTTCACCAGAAACAGAAAGCTTATGCCTTCCTTTTTTTCTTCTGCTGGCTAAAACCTTACGTCCGTTAGCAGTTTCCATACGTTTGCGAAAACCATGTACGCTTTTACGACGACGCTTATGTGGCTGATATGTTCTTTTTTTTCCGGGCATTATATTAAATTTTCCTTTACAAATTAATAATGATAGTTTCAGCAACAGGACACCATTCCTGATGTTTGTGAAGGGGGGCAAAGGTAAGAATATATTTTAGATTTTAAGATTGCAAATAGAAGAATTTTGCTGCTATTTTATGTTTACATGTTTCGATTTTAAGGGTGTTCCAAAAAATACTGCGCTATGCCTGTCAAAATCCATTACCGAATCTGTTGTATACAGTTCAATTCCACCATTTTTACTGCATTTTTTATCTATTTCAGGATGACGAACTAAATAATTTTGCAAACTTTCAGCTACAATTTCTCCTTGTGAGATTATATTAATTTTATCCGATACAAAACGCCGTATACTTTCTAGCAACAGGGGATAATGAGTACATGCCAGTAAAATTGTATCTATATCATTGGATTGGTTCATCAAGTTTTCAATATCCTTTTTTATAAAATAATCTGCTCCTTCCGTATCATATCCATTGCTTTCAACCATGGCAACCCATAAAGGACATGCCTGTTGAAAAACTTTTATCCCCGGAAAAAATTTTTTTATTTCTATGGGATAGGATTCAGACTGTATTGTTCCATTTGTGCCTAAGATCCCTATTGCTTTGGTTTTGGAATAATTACCGATAATTTCTACAGTTGGTCTTATTACTCCAAGCACTCTTTTATCCTTATTAATTTTAGGCAGATCTTTTTGCTGGATTGTTCGCAATGCCTTGGCAGAAGCAGTATTGCAGGCAAGTATAACTAAAGGACATCCCTGTTCAAAAAACCATTTTACACATTGCAAAGTATATTTATAAACCGCATCAAAGCTTCTGGTACCATAGGGAGCCCGGGCATTATCTCCTAAATATAAATAATCAAATTGCGGCAGTTTGCTCACCAGTTCTTTTAATACTGTTAAGCCTCCATACCCTGAATCAAAAATACCAATTGGTTTACCTGTAGCCATTATCCAAAAGTAAAAAAGCCATCCAATTAATGGATGGCACAATTTTTTTAATTTATTACAAGTTTTTTATTTAGCAGGCAGTGTTTTTGGAACTGCGGTTGCCTTAATATTTAATTTCTTTCTAACCAAAGAGGCTAAATCATCCCCTGGAGGCATAACTAATAAAGCTTCTCTTGGTAAAACATAAGTATAACCATTCTCTTTTGCTACATCCTGTATGGCTGCCTGTAATTTTTTTTGTAAGGGTAAAGCAAGTTCCTGCCTTTTTTGTTCAAATTGCTGTTGAATTTGTTGTTCTGCACCGCTTAATTCCTGAACTTGTTTTTGCAGTTCAGTTCTTTTCACTTCTTTTAAGCTTGGGTTCATGGTAGTAGAATCTTTATAAAATTTTGCCACAGCTGCATTAAAAGCATTTTGCTTATCCTGTGCATTTTGATACAAGGATTGCTGATATTGATTTAAGGCTGTATCTACTTTTGCAGCTTCAGGCATTAGTCCAATTATTTCATCTGCGCTTATATAACCAATTTTTGTTTGAGCATCAGTGCTGAAAGATAATCCGAAGATGCCCAGCGTAATTAATCCGAGTGTAATAAACTTTTTCATTTGTTTTTATTATTTATTTATAGTGTTTAAAATGTTTAGTTAAGCTGCACTGCTTAAACTGTTTTACAATTATTTAACAAGCGTACGATCCGTTGAACGGAGGTGAACAATCATATTTACCTGGCTATCAGATGAACTACTTTACACCCAATTCTCTTAATACATCATCGCTCTTATCCAGTTTTGGGTCGGCAAAGATAACAGTTATCCCTTCACTCTTATCCAGAATAAAATCATAAGATTTTGCAACAGCCAACCTTTGCACGGCATTATACACTTTATCCTGAATGGGTTTAATAAGTTCCTGTCTTTTTTTAAAAATATCGCCTTCATATCCATATCTCTTCTTCTGAAGGTCCCGTAATTCTTTATCTCTATTAAACAATTCATCTTCCCTTTTTTTCTTTAGCTCATCGCTAAGCATTACCTGCTCGGCATCAAAATTTTTCTACATCTTATCAAGATCTGCTGATTTTTTATCTATTTCCTGCTGCCACTGTTCGCTAAATTGATCCAGCTTTTGTTGAGCCGATTTGTATTCGGGCAATTTTTGTAAAATATATTTTGAATCAATTACAGCATATCGCTGAGCACTGCAGTTAAAAATAGATGCAACAAGTAAAGCGGATAAAAAAAGATTCTTTATCATGATAAGTATTAAAAGTTATTCGGGTTCCTGTCCGAGCATGAATGTGAATTTTGCTGCACTTTTCAACGGTTCACCTGCTCTTATCCTGTCAAGTCCTATTCCGTAATCAAACCCTAACAAGCCAAACATTGGTAAAAAGAAGCGCATACCAACACCAACTGAACGACGAAGTTTAAAGGGATTATAATCTTTGAATTTATACCAGCCATTTGCTGCTTCAAAAAAACCAAGCCCGTATATTGTACTGCTTGCACTTGTACTAAACGGATATCTTAGTTCGATGGTATACTTATTAAAAATAGGGAAGAACTCTCGTGCGCTGCTTTGATCAGGATTTATTTTTGGATTAGAATTATCATATACAGGATATCCTCTATGCGCAATAATATCATAACCTAATAACGCGAAATTATTACTTAGCCCTGCATCACCTAACTGAAAACGTTCAAAGGGCGACAATTCAATTTTAGTATTATAGCGTCCCAGGAATCCAAACTTGGCTGCGGCTTTTAAAATAAATTGTTTGTTTTTCTCTGCTCCGTGAGCCTTACCAATAGGTACGTACCACTCCGCATTGAAGCGCTCTTTATGAAATTCAACATACTTATATTTCTGCACAGGGTCACTATATAAAGCTATATCCCTGAATAATGAATATGGTGGTGTTAATTGTAAACTTAATGCGAAGTTGGAACCACTGGTTGGGAAAATAGGATTAGGACCCGCAGAACTCCGGGCAAGAGTTACCTTAAAACTTACATTAGACGAATTGCCATTTGTAAGACCAGGGAAAATATTATAATTTTTCAATTTGTATTGCTGAATATTAAGAGAATAAACCAGTGAAAAATAATCGTCAGGCCATTTTAATTGTTTGCCTAAAGAAATACCAAAACCAGTTGTTTTAATAAATGACGAGTCAGCAAAATCACGGTTATACCTTCCTGTAAATGGGTCGTACGCATTAGCATATTTAGTATCATAATAACTAATTGTAAACGAATTTCTTTTTTTACCACCTAACCATGGCTCAGTAAATGAAAAATTATAAGAACGAAAAGCTTTACCATTACTCTGTACTCTTAAACTTAGCTTTTGCCCATCACCGGTCGGCAATGGAGACCAGGCCGTCTTCTTAAAAATATTATTTATAGAAAAGTTATTGAATGTAACTCCAAGTGTTCCTGTTAAACCGATACCACCCCCAAAACCTGCAGAGAGCTCTAATTGGTCTGATGATTTTTCTTCCAATCCCCAATTAATATCTACCGTTCCATTATCAGCGTTAGGCACAACACCCGGGTTTATTTTTTCGGGATTAAAAAAGCCTAATTGAGATAATTCTCTTTGTGTACGAATAATATCTGCACGGCTGAATTTTTCACCGGGAATAGTTCTTAATTCACGACGAATAACATATTCTTTGGTTTTGTCATTACCACTGATCGTAACATTCCCAATGGTTGCTTGTGGCCCTTCTACAATACGTATTTCATGATCAATCGTGTCATTATACACAGCAGTTTCAACGGGATCAATCCGGAAAAATAAATAACCATCATCCATGTATAAACTGCTTATATCCCCACCTTCCTGCGAAGCCTCTTTACCTAACCGCTTATTAAGTGTTTCAACATTATATGTTTCACCTTTTTGAATACCCAGGAAAACACCTAGTAAAGAATCAGAATATTTTGTATTTCCTCTCCAGTTAATATTTCCAAAAACATACTTACGACCCTCCTGCATTTTTATTGCAACATTCATATCCCCTTTAGTATTGTAATACTGTGTATCAGCAACAATTACTGCATCGCGATAGCCGAGAGAATTGTAATAATCCAGAATTTTATTTTTATCCTCACCATATTTTTTATCATTAAATTTTGCCGAGCTGAATAATTTAAAACGGAAATATGGATCTATAAGTTCCTTTGTTTTTGATACTGATAAATAACCATTCTGTTTTAGATAATTTCTAAACCCAAGCTTATCGTTTTTTCCTCCATATGGATTTAGGTCAGTGGGAGGAAATAATGTAAAACGGCTCATTTCCTTAGTTCCCTTCATTTGTTTTTTTAGCCTGGCATCTGTTACATTCTCATTCTCTGCAAAATTTATTTCATTAACACGTACCTTGTTTTTTTTATCTACTATAAAAGTTAATAAAACAGAATTTGTAAGAGCCGTATCCTTTTTTTCAGTTACCTGAACACCTATGTTTCTATATCCCTTTTCAACAAAAAATTTACGAATGTTTGCTTCAGCAGAACGTTTCATATTTTCTGTGACAACCCTGCCTTTTACCAATCCTGTTTTTGCTAAGAGATCCTCGGACTCACTCTTTTTAATACCAATAAATTTAAAATTTGACAACCGCGGTCTTTCTGTTATACTAATTTCTACATTAAGATCTTTGCCTACTAGCCTGGTAAAATATATTTCTACATTTGATATAAGATTTTGCTTCCACAAATTATTAATTGCTTTGCTAAAGGCATCTGTACCGGGTATCATCACCTTATCGCCTGTTGCAAGCCCGGAAATTGATACAATAAGATTCGCATCGAAGGATTGAGTGCCTGTAACTTTTAAAGCTGCAATTGTATATTCTTTCGGAGTTTTGGAATCGAAAATATTTTCAAGTTCAACATTTACAGAAGGAGGAACTGAATCCTTTTCAATTTGAGCCCTGGTGGTTTTGGTAAATAAAACGATGACAACAAAGAAGAAAATCCTGTAAATTTTGGGCATCAAAAATCATTTTTTATCAAGGCGGCAAGATACTGGCAATAATTAAAAGTATTTGTTAAATAGTTTAACAAAAACTCCCTACAAACTTGTCTATGTATTTTTTTTAATCTGTTCAGCTGTTTTGCCGAATCTCCGCTCTCTAAGCTGGTAATCGATAATGGCCTGGTACAAATTTTCCTTTTGGAAATCGGGCCATAATGTGTCAGTAAAATATAATTCTGTATATGCTAATTGGTACAACAAAAAGTTACTTATTCTGAATTCTCCACTGGTTCTTATCATTAATTCCGGATCAGGAAATTGTGCTGTACTTAAATATTTCTGCAAAGTATCCTGAGTTATGTCTTCTGCATTTAATTTATTGGATTTTACATCAGCCGCTATTTTTTTAACCGCATCAGTTAGTTCCCACCGGCTGCTGTAACTTAACGCCATTATAAGATTAAGGCCTGTATTTGTTTTTGTTTCAGCTATAGCATCATCCAGTTCTTTTTTTGCAGCCACCGGCAACATTTCAAAATTTCCTATCACATGAAGCTTGATGTTATTTTTATTAAGTGTGGCAACTTCCTGGCGTATTGTATCAATAAGCAACTCCATTAATCCTGTTACCTCATCCTTTGGCCGGTCCCAGTTTTCGGTACTAAATGCATATAAGGTTAGGTATGGCACTCCTAGTTCAGCACAGCCTTCTACAATATTGCGCACACTTTCCACGCCATGGTAATGCCCGAAAAGCCTATCCTGTCCTTTCTCTTTAGCCCACCTGCCATTACCATCCATGATAATTGCAATGTGCCGTGGCAACCTTTCAATATCTATATTTTCTTTAAAGCTCATTAGACTAAAAACTGAAGTCAGGCAATTGCCTGACTTGCAACAAAAGTAATAAAATAGTCTGAACCATGATTTGGGGTAGATGACAAAATTAAAAGGTCTGAACCAGGATTGGGATTGATTACAAGATTAAAAGGATTAAAGATTACCTTTTAAAACTTTATTTTTTCTTACTAATCTATTAAATCTACCCAAATCATGGTTCAGACATATTCTAATTCTTAATTAATTTTCCTTTTATAATATCATTTTCCTGCTGAGCAGAAAATATATAAACTCCTGCGGGCAAATCAGATAAATTAATATTGCTTGCTTTAGATGCATAAGCTACTTTTTTCCCTTGCGGATCAAAGATGTTTATGCTGTTTAACATTAATGGGGAGTTATTTTTTTTAAAATTAAATATACCATTGGAAGGATTTGGATATACAACCGTGCCCTCCTGTAAAACTGGTAATTGAGCTGCATCCGGTTTTGGTTCAGCATATATTTCTATGTTAGAAATATTAGCCAAACAAAAATTATATTCTCTCATTTGGCTTACCTGCCAAAAGCTATTGGCATTTGCCGGAGAAATAGAAATTTTATAAAGGGAAGAATCAAATGGGGAAACTTCAATTGGAGGATTTTTACCATTATTATCTTTTATTCCAAAAGCATTTTCAACCTTACCGGGAGTTAGGCAGCTATTAGTGTAGCATGCATTATTTATATTGAAATACAATTGACTTATGTTGGGGACATAAAAATATTTTGGAAGACTTTTCCAGTTATCGTCACGATAATTCTCTATCCTGTTTCCATAAAAAGGTCCTTTTTTAAAAAAAGTATTGCCATTAGTTGTTATTGTAATATCAGAAGAGGATTTAAATTTTGAAACCACTGATAACTTATACAACCCAGCAGAAGGCACGTTGATAATTATATTCCCGGGGTTATTTTCCCTTGATATAGTTTCATCTTTAATAACCAATAAAGGTTTATCAACAGCCTCTACAGTAAAATTAATAAAGCCTTTTCCCTGCATTTCAAACAAGGGAATACACTTAATATTTACCATACCGGTTGCCTTTGCGTAAAAATAAAATTCACTTCTGTTAGGGTAATCAAACCCATAGGTGTAACCAATCTTAACATGAATATTATCCAGAGGCTTTAAGTGTGCAGCACTCATTTTACCTATAATGTCAACAGCGTTTTCAAACTTATAATCACTTACAGAAGAATAACGTAAAAGATCATCAGAAAAATTATTATTTACTTCTTTATCAGAAATTAATGGCAACCTCCCATTACTATAAGCAGTTCCGTTTGCTACGTTGTATTGTTTATAAAATTCACCTGCATTCGGAAATTTGTTTACTATATCCAGGATAAGAAAATAGCTGTTCACTAATTGAAGTTTATTTATTGCAGCTAAATACAAACAAAGGTTTCCAGCTTTATCAGCTTTGTTCAGGTAAGATCGTTTATCGCTTATAAAATCGTAATATAAAACTATATAATGCAGGTATGCCTTAAGTTCATTAAGTTTTGCGATAACATTAGTATTTGCATTTTGTGATGTAGCTACAGCCTTATTTAGCTCCTGAAGAAACAGTGGGATCTTATATTTGTTATCATTAATAAATGCTCCACCATTAAGCACATTATCATCACCCCAATAATTTAATAATTTATTTATATGCACTGCAATATTTGATGGGAACATGTTAGCCGTAAAATCATTAATACTGGTTTCTACATTTATATCGTATTGTAAATAACGGTTACCGGCAAAGAGAAATGGAAGAGAAGCAAATTTTGCAGGAGATGCTTCTACTACAATGCCCTGGCTGTTCTTTTGTTTTAGCCGTGATAAAGTATTTTTATAATTATTTAAAGAAAATATTGGCGTTTCGCCTGTCCATTGAGGAATATTCAGATAATCATATTCTGAAATATTTTGATGCCTCTTATACCAGCGATTTAATAATCCAACAGTACTGGTTTCTGATTGAAACGCTGACGCCACAACCTGCACATCAATATTTTTGTTAATAGAGATGTTAGATGATGGAACATCAGCATGACCCGAATATGCGTAGCATTGAAAATGCTTATTATAATAAGAGCTATTTATTTTTAATGCTGTAAAGTTTGCCAGTAAAAATTGCTGATCACTTACTTTAGGGTAAGGATCACCATTAAAATTTCCTTTTGCACATTCTGAATTATCTGATGAATTACCCCATGCAGATCCATCTGCAACCTCAATGCCTATGTATTCATTTCCGTAATTGAAATCACGATAAATATTTTTATACAAATTGGGAGCGCTGAGTATAATACTTTTATAAGAAGTGTATCGCTGCAAAATTGCGGATGCCCAATAGTCCATTGCGTCAGTGTTATTTATATCGGGCACTGATCGCGAATTGGCTTTTCTTTCTTCATTATTGCATGCTGTATAACATGGATTTGCCTGCAACGTTGAAAGGTATTCAGTGTTATAAATATCTCCTCTATGCCCACTAAACCTATAAGCACCATTCATATTATTGCGCCGTTGATACTGTGACCATTCATGACCGTTCTTTCCATAATAACCATCTCCAAAAGAGGCATCCTGATCCATTGCCCATTTATTATAACCTCCGCTGATAAACCAATTATTATATTTATATTTTTGGGTTATAGTTTTGCTTACCTGTTTATAGGGTGATGTAAGTCCTGGAATTTTTTCCCATAGTGTTCCGGGTAAATAAAATCTAAAGCCTAGTTCATCTAAATAATTATAAACACCGAAACATAATCCTGCATCCTGCGCTGCCGAAAATTTAATGAGATTTCCATTGCCTTCAATCCTGCATGATTGATTATTTATAAGAGTTGAATCGTAAATAAACACTATTCCTGACTGGGGGAGTGAAGTGTATTCCTGAACATTAAACCTGCTGCCGGGGATTGCTTTAGTAAAAAGCCTTGCA
The DNA here is from genome assembly GCA_050998315.1 of Chitinophagaceae bacterium. Taxonomy (GTDB): domain Bacteria; phylum Bacteroidota; class Bacteroidia; order Chitinophagales; family Chitinophagaceae; genus Ginsengibacter. Next base: position 14,108 of record JBPCQG010000362.1, on the reverse strand, counting down.
ACATCAACAGCTGTTAACTTAAGCAGATCAGAAGATTGGGAAGGATAATAAACTGTTTGGGCATGCAGTTTAGTTACAAAGCAAAAGGAAAATAAAAAAATTGTACGTTGCCAAAATTGCAAAGTCATAGTACCAAAATTTGTGGTTTGAGTAAACTATGCCTTTCAATGGATGATGGAACAGGATATAACTATCCCTGATTTTCAAAAAAGAAAAAGGAAAAACCTTTCAATGGAAGATGGAAATGTATGACATGCCCGGAATAGGCTTAAAAAGGATATAAAGAAATGATTGCTTTAAATAGGGTGAGAGGTAAAAATAATAGAAATCTTTTAAGAATCAAATTTAAAAGAAACTAAAATTCTTACCGATTTACTGGAGGACAACGATACGAGCTTAAATTAAAAGATAAACCTACTTCGGCAATTAGGTATTGATCTTTTTGCTTGCTAAATCCCCGCTGCCGTCCTTCTACTCCAATTGGTTCACCTGTTTCAAAAGAACGATCCTGTAAAATGGATGCTATGGAAGGTGTGCCGGTAGGAGATGGAAATTTGTCTACCCCAATAAAGGTTGTGCTCACATCATCTATATAATCAGTACGGGTAAAGCGATGAGCAATTTCAAAAGAAAAATTTAAATCCTGGTTAATGCTGTATTTAAAACCTATACCAATGGGAAAACAAAGCGCCATGGTTCCATAGGCCTTTCGATTTTGATAAAATGTTTCTCCTTCGGTGTTTAACGGTCGAAGAAAAACTTTTTCCTTCTGGTAAAAAGCATAAGGGTCATAGCTAAAAACACCAAAGCCCAATGTTACATAAGGAGTAAAAAGATGATCAGGATCATTAGGTATGAATTTAAAAAAATTAAAGTCTCCCTGCAAGGCAATTTCCCAAACATTAGCGTTAAAGCTTAAGTTTCTTCTTTTTTGGAAATCATTTTTACTATATACATCACTGTAACCTAATTGAAGATAATGAGCTGAAATTCGCAAGCCTGTATAATTGCCAAACTGCTTTCTGAAAAAACCACCTACTGCAATTTTAGGGCGGTTAAATGCTGCCCGGTTATTTAAATCACCAAAATAATGTGCAGCGCCAAGAGTAATACCAAATTGTCCTTCCTGTACATCAGAGAATTGGGCATTGCTTTTATTATTACTTATAACGAGAAATATTGTAAGTAGTATGGCTAATCTGTTTTTCATCAGGTGCAAAATAAACAAAAAGATAAGTTTTTATTAAATTAAGAAAGTTAAAATATTGAAGCCCATCATAAAAAGTAGTTCCGCAAACTTAAACCGTGCGAAGTGAAAAAGTTTTTGCATTTTGACATTTCTCGTTTCGCGATGTGAATATTAGTTTCTTTTGTCAAGACCCCACGAAAGTTTACTCCGCAGTGTTTGCAGAAAATTATTTTCGTTAAGCCTTATAAGATTAATGCCAAAAGATTCTTTTTTTACCGCAAGCTGAACATCTTTATCAACTATTTCTCTACGGCTATCTAACGTACAAAGAAAGCCATCTGTTCTTCCTTCTATCTCAAAAGAAATTATATTATCATCGGGCACAATGATAGGCCGGATGTTAAGATTATGGGGCGATACAGGTGTTATTACAAAGCTTGCCGATTCCGGAAATATTACAGGACCATTACAACTTAATGAATAACCGGTAGAACCGGTTGGCGTTGCAACAATTAACCCATCTGCCCAGTATGTATTTAAAAACTCACCATTAAGATAGGTGTGAATTTTTATCATTGGTGATGTATCTTTTTTATGTATGGTTACTTCATTTAAAGCATACGGCACTTTATCAAACAAAGGCATGTTTGCATCAAGATGTAACAGTGTTCTTTTATCGAGCATATAAGTTCGCTTAACCAAGGCTTCCACAGCGGTATGTAATTCATCTTTACCAATACTGGCTAAAAAGCCAAGCCTTCCATAATTTATTCCAAGAACTGGAATACCGGTATCTCGTACAAAAGTGACCGTATCCAGTAAAGTACCATCTCCGCCAAGGCTAATTATACAATCTATATCTTCTTCGAGATCTTCGGAGCAATTAAAGGTGGAATATTTATCACCAAAATTTATTGTAGAATAAAACTGGTTAAAAAAATCTTGAAATATTACGGGTTCAATTTTATAAACAGCCAATTCACTTAACAATAGTTTTATTCCATTTTGATGATCGGCTTCCAAACCCCTGCTATATATAGCTATCCGCATTTAAATAAATTTGCGCAGGAGGATCTGAATACATTATTAAAAACCTTTGTCATTGTGTAAAAATAACCTCTTTTGCCCTAATTGGTTTAAACTGTATTCTATCCGAATTTGAAGATCATAGAAGGTTACGATATCCAGGCCTATGCCTGCACTGCCTAAAAATGTATTATTCAATCTTGAAACAAACTCTTCTTCATTATAAGAGTAGGCCATATCAGCAAAAGTTTTTGCATAAATGCGGAAAGGAATTTTATTAAGTGTTTTTGATTTTTTAAAAATTGTATTTACACTAAATTTAAATATTTCTCTTTTAAGATTGAATTTAGATATTGCATAAGCCACTCCATCTATTATTTTAAATTCCATTCCCCTGATATAATTGTTACCATAGCCGAGCGCCTGTTGATTTATATAAGCCTGTTTAAATGGCAACTTAATATTGCCCTGAATTTGTGCACTTACATACCACTTCTTACCTAATGACCAATATTTGTTATACTCGCCATCCAGAGATAATTGATTTATGCCGCCGGAAAAACCAAGACCTCTTTTTCCTATAGCCGTACTGTATGAAAAACCTGTAAGCGGATATAAAACATTATTTACATCGGTATAGCGAAGGGCATAATAAAGATCAACATAACCAATTTTTGAAGTTGGCTTATTAAAATACGCTCTATTATAATTTGTTGAAATAATTGAATCATCGATGTTCACATGCGAATAATTAATACCAAATGAATGAGCTAATTTTAATCCTCTACGTACACTATATCCTAATTGGATTTCACAGGCGTATCTTACAAAATCGTTTCTTTTGTAAAAAACAATTTCATTATCGTAACTGGTTTTGTAGGCAGTTTCTCTGTTTTGAAAATAACCGGCACCCACCGAAAAACCATTTGTTAGTGTGGCGTTTGAATATGGATTACTGTAGTTAATTGATATTGTTCTTGTATAACCATTTAGCAAATGAATTCTTAGCTGATCTTTTCTTCCTGTTAAATTGAAATGAGTAAACTTAATTCCATAGTTTAACCTGTCTAGATCGCCTTTATATTTAATTAGCCATTCATTTAAAGTGCCATCTACAATTTGTAATTCAGGCAAAGGGAATATATACCAGCGCTCTTTTACAATTATTTTAATGTCGAAATCAAAAGCGCTGATAATTATTGGTTCCACAGCAACTTCTACAAACAGGGTTGTATTGTAAATATGTTGCCTGGCTTTTTCTAATTCAGTATTTAAATTGACGAGTAAAATAGAATCTCCTGCCTTTACCTGCATCTCTCTTAAAATGATATAATCTTTCGTTTTTTTATTGCCCGATATAGAGATTTTTCTAAGGTGTAGTTTACTAACCGGATCACCGGGGTTTATAGGGAATATAAAAGAACCAATATTTCGATCTGAATTTATCTGAGCAAATAAACATTGGCTTAAACAAATCAATATAGAAATTATAACCGGTTTAATAAAAATATTTATGCAGGGTGATTTCAAAATCTACTTGCATGTACTTTGTTTCAGAGAATGCCAAAACTATACCTGTAAATTTAATTCATTTAAAAGAGAAATGGGCGGATATTAAATATCAAGATAATTCATAAGGTGCCTGTAATTGCTATGTATTTCGTTCTCAAATTTTTGCTCGCCAAAATAATAGATCACATCATATTCATATCTCTCAAACGCTGCCACAATAAGTGAAAGTTCTTTTTTATTAATATGGATGGTAACGCTAAGCAAACCTGTTTCGGGCTGAACAGTTGTATTAAGATGCAATATTGTTGCATCGTTGCTTTCTACTATCCGGCTTATTTCGGAAATGATGAACTGGCTTCTTTCCATTTCCAAAACTATGATACCCCCTATTTCCTGAGCCCCTGAAAAATTACCCAATATTCTGAGAAGGGTTTGTCCGCTTATGCTGCCAAGTAGTTCTTTCTCTTCATTTACAACAGGCACTACTGATGTTTGATATTGATTGCTGATATTTACTGCCTGCAAAAAATGTTCATTCTCCCTTATAGATATGTCAATAAAATCATTCCGCAATAGTTGTATATGCATCTTTTTATTATCCGCATCCAAAAGATCTTCTTCGCTTATTAAACCCAGGTATTTTTCTTCTGAAACAACTGGAAGGTGAGATACTTTGAAATCATTTATTAATTGTAATGCTTTGCCAACTGTATCATTTAATTGCAGTTGAGGAATAATATTATTATTTAATTCGATCGCTAGCATTGCTGTGGAGCTTTTACTATAAACGAAACTATTTAAGGATTGTTTTATAGATAGACAGTAAAAGTTAAAGAACTGTTGCAACGGGGGCTTTTAATTTTGCCAGGAAACCATCAAGTACCATGTTAAACTCTCCCGGAACCTCCATCATAGGGGCATGACCGCATTTATCAATAAAATGCAGCTCGCTGTTTGGTATTAATTTATTAAACTCTTTTGCAACAAAAGGAGGTGTGATTGTATCATTATTTCCCCAAATTAAACAGGTGGGCTGTTTTATCTGGCTCAGTTCTTCACCCAAATTATTTCTTATAGCAGATTTAGCCAGTGCAATTATTTTTATAACCTTTATTCGGTTATTGGTTATTTCAAAACATTCATTCACCAACTCCTCAGTAGCCATTGCCGGATCATAAAAAGTTAGCTGTGTTTTTTTACGAATATATTCTTTATCACCACGCTTGGGATAACTGTCTCCCATTCCGTTCTCGAACAACCCTGAGCTTCCTGTAAGTATTAATGATTTTAATCTTTCAGGATGTTTTAATGTATAAATTAATGCTACATGCCCTCCTAAAGAATTTCCCAATAAATGAATGTTCTTGTAATCTCTTGTTTCGATAAACTTATGTACAAATTTGTGCAGCCCTCCTACTGATGTATGCAGCAGGTCAAGTTCAAATAAAGGGAGCATTGGCACAACTACTTTATTGGTGTGCCTGAAATGCTCTATGAGGTCTTTAAAATTACTCAATGCTCCAAATAACCCATGCAGCAATATAATGGGCTCTCCTTTTCCCTCTTCAATATATTTAAATTTTCCGTCTTTTTTTATTTCGTAACTCATCTTTTTACTTGAGAGCGGTACTATTGCAATCTAAAAATAATTGTTTCTACGCAAAATAGTATGGAAATAAATATGATGATATGATTTATCACGCAGTTTTTTTGGCGAGGCTACCAAAGAAATCCTGCAATTGACTAAACATGTCTTTAAATATCGGTATAATCTTCCCCAGGTTATCTATCACTTTAGGTCCCCATGGCGCAACGTATGGATAAATTTTAGAATCCTGTATTGTTGATGGCTCAATTAGAAAAAGCCTGGATGCAAAAAATAAAAAAACACTAAAAATGATCGTATAGATAGCCACATACAAAATTATTCCCCCTAAACTATCCAACCAGCCAAGCATTGCAAACTGCATGGTTTTTTTTATGAGCCGGGCCAAAAGCCCAACCAATAATACTACTGCAATAAACACCAGCATAAAAGAAATAACCGGAAGCCATTTGCTAAGAGAGCCTGCACTATCTTTTAAATATGCTGCAACTATCACAGACAATTTTAATGCTGCTGCAAGGCCGATGATAAAAGCAAGCAGGGAAAAAATACCGAGTATCAACCCTTTTCTAAACCCTTTAAATATGGCAAGTATCATTACTAAAACAAAGGCGATATCAATTATCATGTGCTATGTACGATGTAAGAAGTACGATGTACGATTTTAAATGTATTTAATGACTTGTGAGCTTTGACCAATTGACTATTGACCATTGACCATTTTAAGGAACATGCGTCAACAATTCTTTAACCGTTGCAGCAATTGTTTTGCCATCAGCTTTACCGGCTAATTGTTTATTTGCAATACCCATAACCTTTCCCATATCAGCAGGAGAATTTGCACCGGTTTCATTTATAATGGCTTCGATAATTACTTTTAGATCATCAGCGCCGACCTGTTGGGGAAGAAGTTTTTCTATCACTTCAATCTCTTCTTTTTCTTTTTGAGCAAGATCTTCCCGATTTTGTTTTTCAAATATTTCCAGAGAATCTTTCCTTTGCTTTACCAGCTTTTGAAGTAATTTATTTTCATCTTCTTCTTTTAAAACACCACCAGCTCCTTCTGATGTTTTAGCAATAATAATTGCTGCTTTAATTGCTCTTAAAGAGCGTAAAGATTTTTCGTCCTTAGCCAACATAGCTGCTTTCAGGTCAGTCATTATTTTTTCTTCTAAAGTCATAATTATTTATTTGAAATTGGAGATTTGAAATTAAATATCACCCTTCTACTTTATTTACCCTATTTACTCTATTTACTTATGACCCGCCAATTGCGATTCTCTAAACTTCTTATAAAACTCTTTTGCAAAATTCTTAATATCATCACTAAGTTCATCTTGCCTGGTGGCTCTTTTATATGTATCTGCCATAGTTGAGAACATTTGGTAAAAAAAATCTGCCATTTCATCTACCATCATATCTTTTGTCCAGAGGTCAATTCGTAAAGCAGTTTTATCTGCTCCATCCCAAAAAGCTATACACATTGCTTTTGCCTTTTGTGACATACCGGCGTTGCTGTCAGTTGCACTCCAGTTTATTTGTTGCGGAACTTTGTTGGGATCAAGGAGTACGTCTATTTTTATTGAAGATTGATTCATAAGGACGCAAACTTAGGAAGAAATAGCAGTATAAATAAAAGCCGCCTCAAATTTTAGGCGGCTTTTATTTTTAAGATAATCTATTTCATTATTTTTTACTGATCGCTTTACTTGTCCATTTTTTACCATCAAAAATCTGGATGTAATAAATATCCGGTGGCAGAGAAGAAATATCTATTTTGACAGAATTAATGTTTTGAGAATAGATAAAATGTTTTTTTATAGTGCCTGTTTTATCTGTTACTCTTATTTCTTTTATGTTGGTTTTTTTATTAGTAGATGAAACCTGCAGATCGCCACTTGTAGGGTTAGGTGCAAGAGTGTAGGCATATCCGCCTCCACAGTTGCTATAAACAGTTACGCCGTCTGTTCTTACAGCACCACATAAATCTGTATAGGTAAGTCTGACAGTACCGAACCCTGAAACGTCTACATTAGTGAAAGGACTATTTGGATTATCAATATAGATATCGCTTCCTTCAGATAGATAGTCTACATACCATTGCCAATTAGTACCATAAGAAGTAGGTTCAGCACTTAAAAACCAGGTCTGGTATGTACCGCTACAATAACCAGATCTGCTTGATATGCTAACACTTGGGGCCCCAACTACAATGTTTCCTCTTGTAACTGTAAAGTTTCCGCAATTACTTGTAATGTTTGCTGTTAGTGTAACTGTTCCGTTGCCAGTTTGCGTTACAGTTGTTTGTGCACAGGTATTACAGCTAAATTGCACTAACCCTGCAGGGGCTGCACTCCAGGTTACTGTTGTAGTAGGACTTACTGTTACCGGTACACTAAATTGGGAGGGTGTACAAACAGGTCCATCACCTGCAATTTGTAAATTGCAAAATTCACTGCAATTTACGATTGGCTGATTCGGAGGAGGATTTCCTACCTGTGTTAACTCCTGTGCCAGCCAATTACCATTGCGCTGAAAAAAACCAATGTGCTGTTCATTTCGTCTTTGATTATTAAAAGCGGTAACAAAGTTTTGAAAAGGTGTGTTCCTTGGCGCAGCCGGTGGTGCTCCGCCAATGTATCTTGCCAGGTAATCATTATTATCTAATACAATATTATTTAACCCTATATCCAACGCACTTGGAGTGGGGATAAAACAAAACGTTGGAATATGGCTGAAATTTAAATTGAATTTCACTAATGCATTTTGAAAATTAATGTTATTGATGTTAATGCCTGTATTAATTTCTCCTCCTGCATAATAATCTGTTGGCAACAGGTTGGGATTGCTATTATTATTTCTTTCAGTAATGGTACTGGTAACAGGTATAATCCATAATATTCTTTTAGTATAAGAAATCTTTCCCCTGTATATTCTTTGTGTAACGCCCTGCGGCGGTTGTGCGTTAGCTATAAACTCATAATTTATATTATTGCGCCCAGGTAAAATACCCAGATAAAAACCATTCCAATTAAGAAATCCAGCTACTAACGGAAATGCAACCTGTCCAATAATATCTCCCAAAAATCTTGTATTTGCTTTTCCATTTAAATTTAATAATTCTGCACCAGGAGCAAAGGGCTGAGTAGTACCACACTCTGCACCATTACTGATGGCAATATTGCGGATATTATTTTGGTTGGGATAACCTAAGATTCTCAATTCATTTTCCCATTGATCATGTACTGTGTTGTCAATATTTCCAGAGCCATTTACATAGTTGATAAGCATTTGCCGTGAGGCAGGCCTGTCAGCTATACTTAATGCTCTTAATGGGCTGGGACCTCTTGTAAAAAATTGAAAAAGTTCTATCATCCCCCATACATTTGTTTGCAGGTATAGGTCTCTTGCATGCCTTGCCAAATGCTGGTAAGCTGCCGGTACATTAGCTCCCTGGTGCGGTGCATCCATACTAATATACATTCGTGTATGATGCTGCTGTCCAAGCCTTGTTTCCATATCCCGTAAAGCCCAGCGGCTGATAACCCCGCCCATGCTTTGCCCCAGTATCACATTATCAGCAAAGCCGCCACCCGGTAATTGTTCTTTATTATTATTTACCCATCGTATTATTGTTTCAAGCAATAAGCCATTACGCTGCAGAAAGTCTGTACCATTTCGCCAATCAACATAGATGATGTCGTATTCAGGAAAATTCCGAATTACATTATCTAAGTCTGCACTACTGGAATTATTAAAATTTACATTATTATAAAAATCAACAATAGTATTACTTCCAAATCTCAATTCTGGGCTGGTTATGTGTCCTGCATCAAATCCTTCTACAACAATTAATGGTCGCCGAAGCCCCAAGTCGGGGTCTCTATATTGAATAGTAACAAATCCTCTTGCTACTGCACCCTGAAAAGCCTCGTCTGCCGTGAATTGCGGCAATACTTCACGAGGAGTGTTTCCAAAACGACAACCTGCGCATCCGGTTTCAACTATAGCATTTTTTATTTTTACCTGTGAGTGGCTATACAAATATTGACCATTCGAAAACCGTAAACGATAATTCCATACTTTGATTCCTGTATCAGCATAATTTAATAAAAGTGGTTGATCTACATAAATTGTTCTATAACCTAACCCATCATTAAAGTCTCCATCAAGTTCTATCAACTCACCCTGCGCAGCATTGGTTTGCCATAAGTTAAGAGGCAAAATAACTTGCAAATTTTTGCCTTCGTAAAACTCTAAGGAAGGAGAAACGGCCAACACTTTTTCTGTTTGATAAGGGTTTTGCCAGGTGCCATTTACATAATTATCTGTCACCTGGTCGTTTTGGATAGTAACCAGATTATTTTGAGCTGCATCATCCCGCAATTTTGAGTAATAATAGACAGCCCTGATAAAACAATTTTCCCATAATCTCTTTGATTGTACCATAAGCTATCCAGCACCGCAGGGTTTTGTATGGTAAAGCCATTGGGATGAATACGGCTTAGATAAAGCGTATTGTAAATTTCCCAATATTCTGATGTCATTACCATGTTACTATCAGCTAATGAAGTACCATCAAAATTAGATAGATTGGTGAACTCCATTGCATAATCAAGCAACAAGCCGCTTGGCACACGATTTTTTTCTAACGGCTGAAAGATATAATTCATACGGTCAGAGAAAGAGGTGTTGATATCTGTTTGTGCTTCGGCAAAATTAAATATCAATAAGAGTATAATACTGAAAATAAACCTGCGAAAAGTTAGTTTAAGTAATAGCATAAGGGAAGTTTTAAATTGGTGGTTTAAATTATAATTTTTTTAAAAATCTAATGCTTGACTATCTTACATAAGGCATATCAAATCTTCCTTCTGTTATGTGAACAATTTGACCACTAGCATTTTTTGCATCAAACCAGAATGTTCCGGAAACAATTTGATTAACTGTATCAAATTTTTTAATTACAAGCTGACCACGATTAATATCATTTGTAGAAAAATCATTGCCGGTACTGGAAAATGAGATTTCAGAATATCCTCCATAGTATTTGCCAGCAGTATTAGATTTAGTTAAATCAAAAGTGTTCACACTTAGTGAAATACTATCACCCCCAATTCCAACTAATTTAATACTTCCGTCATTTTGTTTTTGACTCGCACTCACACCAAAGCCTTGTTTACCACCAACAAATTGATATTGTGCTTTTTTTACAGGTCCTGCTAAAGGGTTTCCTTTCGGTAAAAAAACTTCACCATCTATCAGGCACCCAAAAGTATTTGCGCCTGTTTGGGTTTCTGGTGGGAGTTGATCAACAGGATTGCTGCTACCAGGTTTTTTGCAGCTTGCTGCTGTTAGAAAAGTAAAAAAGAAAAAGAGCGAAATGTGAAGGAAATTATTTTTCATAATCGTTAGCTGGTTATTTTTCAACAACAATTTAGCATTTAATTATAGAAGTTATGTTGCAACAGAATAAACCTTTAGCATTGTTTTCATTTCAAGTCCTGAAAATTTTGCTATTTCCCAGAAGTAAGCATCGTTTAGTCCGGCGGACTATTGTCTCTTAATAAATTTGTTTTTAATCTTTTCATACGAGGAATTATCAACATTCAAACCTCGGCTATTAAAATAAGATTTCCTATAGTAGTTAATGCAAATTTTGCATAGTATCTAGTGCACATTTTTTGCCGTAGTTTTACGTCCCGATTCGGGTTTTCACAGCAATTAATACAATAAAAAAAATTCCGTAAAACCTATAGATTATTATAAATTCTTTCTACAAAACGTTAAAGTGCTTGGTTTAAGTGCATGATAATTCTCTCTTCCTAAAATGATTCGTAGCTGTGTTTATAAGAAATAAAAGTTTGAAACCATAGCAAGCATCAGGTTTCGTTTCCAGAGTTCTTGAAATGTTGGTTTGTACTTTATGGAAATAAAAACCCCGCTGAAGCCGCAAAGATATATTACCTGCAAGCTTTTTCAATACACTCCCAAAGTAACTCTGCAGTTTTATCCCAGGAATACTTTTTTATCTGCTCTTTTCCTTTATCAATTAGTTGCTGTCGTAATTTTTCATCTTTATATATAAACATCATTTTGTCAGCAATATCTTTATGATTTTTGTAATCAAAGAATAAAGCAGCATCACCACATACTTCAGGCATGCATCCGGTATTGCTGGTAAGAACAGGTACATCACACCGCATCGCTTCCAATAAATGAGAATATCCGCCCTGCGCAAAAGGATAAACAAAGGCATAAGCTGCGCCTGTTATTGCGGCTAATGTTTTCTTATCTACATCTAATATTTTTACTTCGCTTTTATATTTATAAAGCCTCAACATTTCTAAAATTTCTTTGGTCATCTCATTTCGTGATGCGATCAATAACTGCATATTACTTTTCTGCAATTTTTTAAAAACAGAAAAGGCTTTCAGTACATTCAATAAATTATCCAATGCAACTTTTCCCGTAAATAAGAAGTATTCATTTCCATCTGCGTGATTTTCTTTTATTTTTTCTTTTTCCTCAAATAGGATTGACTGAAAAATTTCGTCAACAGCTTTGTAAACGACATCTATTTTGTTCTCATCAATTTTGTATTTTTCAATTTTGTATTTTTCAATAATTTCTTTTTTAGAAAATTCTGATTCTGTTATAATCACCTTTGCTTTCTTCAAATATTTTGATGTGGATTTATCAGAGGCGATCAAACACTGCGGTATTTTTGTTTGCAGTAAAGGTTGAGAGGTTACAAACACATCTGTATTATATTTTTTTAATAGAGAAGAAATTCTATGATCATTCCTGATCTTAGATAATAATTCAATCTTCCGGGGTTGTACAATTGGGATTACATTTGCTGAAAAAACAAGGGATAAGTTGTAAGGTTTGTTTAAAATAAAAATAAAAGAATGTTGAGGATGTTGTGCGGTTATTCTTTTAAAGGTTTCATGTATAAAATTTTGATACTCTTCTATAAACCTTATATCCACTGCTACTACCATTGTGAGTTGTGAGTAGTGAGTTGTGAAGAACTTTATAATCGCTTGAATTCACCTCTGACAAGTGACCACTCACAACTGCCAACTGACAACTCACTTTAAAACTTTCATTTTAACAGTTTCAATCCTTGTTTCACTAACATTTAAAATATCAAATTCATAATCATCAATTATGATCCTGTCTTTTTGTTTCGGAATTGTTTCATGCTCGCTAATAATATATCCTGAAAGCGTGCCCGTTTCTTCATTATGCCTGAAATCAAGATCATATTTATCAGCGATATAATCGAGCTCCAGCCTGCCGCTGAATATATATTCATCAGAAGCAATTTGTTTTTCTACAAACTCTTCGGGGTTATCATATTCATCTTTTATTTCTCCAAAAATTTCTTCGAGCAGATCTTCCATAGTTACAATGCCCGCAGTACCACCAAATTCATCAATCACCCACGCAATACTTTTTCGTTCTTTGCTAAATTTATTTATAAGATCGGTTGCATTCATACTTTCCGGTATTGTGGGTATGGGCAATAATATTGATCGCAGATTTTCAGGATTTCTAAACATATCCAACTGATGAATATATCCCTGTATGTTGTCAATATTATCCTGGTAAACTACAAGCTTTGAAAGCTTGGTATCAATAAAACGCGCTTTCACGGTTTCAAGAGATGCGTCAATGTGGATGGCTTCAATTTCTCTCCTGGGAATTAAACATGTTCTCATTTTAATCTCCGAAAGAGATAAAACATTTTCAAACAATTCATTGTTCAATTCCCCATTATCTTCAGCATCCCTATCCTTGCTTTGCTGTATAAAATGCTCAAGATCAATTTTTGTAAAAACTTCTTTTTTTGTATGGATCTTTATATTGAAAATATACTTAAGTATCCATTCTGCAATGTTTACAAAAATTGTAGCCACCCATGCAAAAATTGAATAAAAGAACTGCACAATAAAAGTAATAATGCTGCTGCCAACTATTGAATCGCCTTTTGCACGGAAAAAAGCTTTGAATATAAACTCGAAAAAAAGCAAAATGAAAGTAGACAAAATGGTTTCAGCAGCGAGATGTACGTACGCATTTTTAATACCCCAGAATTTCCAGAACCCTACAAGAATATCGCTCCACAGCAAGCCATAAACTACCAGTAAAATATTAAGAGCAATAAGGGTAGTACCTATAAACCTTGCAGGCTTTTCCATGTATGTTGCCCAAACTCTGCCAACATAAGTTCCCTGTTTTTTTTTGAGCTCAACAGATAATTTACTTACAGAAACAAAAGCGATCTCAACACCTGCAAAAAAACCAATGAGTATAAGAGAAAAAATAATTGCTATAAGCGCTATCCAATCCATATAACAAAAATATATAAATGAAAGGGATGTAGGGTATTAATTATTGATGAAGTCTATCACGATTCTCTCTGCCTCTTTACAGGCTGTTTCAAAATCTTTATTTTCGATAACATGGCTGAACTGATTAACAAATGAAAGCTCATAGGCGGCTTTGCTTACTCTTGCATGAAGTGATTCAACGCTTTCAGAGCCACGACTTTCAAGGCGTCTTTGCAGTTCGTTAATTGATGGAGGCTTAATGAAAATAAAAAGAGAGTTCACAGGATATTCTTTCTGCACATGAATAGTGCCTTGTACATCAATATCAAGCACAGGTATTTGCTCATTATTCCAAATGCGTTTTAATTCTGATTTTAGTGTGCCATAGTATTTCCCTTCATATACCATTTCCCATTCAACAAATTCGTCATTT
>JBPCQG010000339.1:0-2588 GCA_050998315.1 Chitinophagaceae bacterium | reverse complement strand
CTTATGGGGTAAAGAACCCACGCTTCTAAAAAAAGACATCAGAGGCTTTATTACCAATCGTTTACTGTATGCGGTTTACCGTGAAGGTCTTGCACTTGTTGAAAACGGTGATGTAACAATGGAAGATGCGGATAAGGCTTTCCGTTATGATGCCGGATCATGGATGACCTTGATGGGTATTTTCAGGAGAATGGATTTCTTAGGGCTACAGGATAGCTTAGTAGCGTGGAACGCTATTTATCCAAAATTAAGTAATAGCGAAACTGTTCCGGGTGTAATGCAGGAAATGGTTGATAAGCAGGCACGGGGTATTCATAACCAGAAAGGACTTTACCCATACACTGCCGAAGAAGCTGAACAATGGGAAAAAGCTTATACTCAATTCAATGAAGATATTTTTAAGTTAGCCGCCCAATATCCGTCTCCTGTTACAGAGGTAAAATAAAATGTAAAGTATGTCCAGGTCTAAATCTTATGTGTACCCAATGATCATTCTTGGAATACTATTTTTTGTATTCGGGTTCATCACCTGGGTCAATGGTATTCTGATACCTTACTTTCAAATTTGTTTGGAGTTAAGTAATACTGAAGCGTTTATGGTTGCTTCTGCTTCTTATGCTGCGTACTTTTTTATGGCAATTCCATCGGCATGGGTACTTAAATATACCGGCTATAAAAAAGGGATGGTACTTGGTTTAGTGGTTATGGCAATAGGAACTGTCTTATTTATTCCCGCTGCTTATACAAGAACTTACCCGGTATTTCTTACAGGGCTTTTTATTACAGGAACGGGATTGGCATTGCTTCAAACAGCAGCTAATCCTTATGTAGCTATTGTTGGCCCGGTTGAAGCTACGGCTCAACGGATTGGCTTTATGGGGTTATCAAACAAAATCGCCGGCATAGCAAGCCAGCGTATACTTGGAACAATATTTCTGCTGAATGCCGACAGTATTATTGCAAGCATTACCAACGTTAGTGCAGCAGAAAGAGCACGTATTCTTGACGAATATGTTCTAAAAGTTATTAATCCATATCTCGTAATAACAGGAATACTTTTATTACTTGCAGTGATGATCTTCTTTTCGAAGATGCCCGAAATAAATGAAAGCGAACGTGCTTTAGATGATGGTACTGTTGTAAAAAAATCACCTAAATCGAGTGTACTTCAATATCCATATTTAGTGCTTGGTGTAATAGCACTATTTGTTTCGGGAGCTTGTGAAGTAATACCAATTGATGGGATCATTGTTTATAGTCGCTCATTAGGAATACCATTGTCGCAAGCCAGGCACTTTTCAGAATATACGCTTTACGCTATGTTGTTTGGCTACTTAGCCAGTATTATACTTATACCAAAATACCTGTCTCAACAAAGTGCATTAATGGTTTGTGCTGTAATAGGTATAGGGCTTACTATAGGCGCTTACTTAAGCAATGGCATGTTTTCCATTTATTGTTTAATTCTTATGGGTGCTGGTGCAGCATGGCTTTGGGGCACTATTTGGGGATTAGCAATACGCGATTTAGGTAAGCATACTAAAATGGGCGCGGCACTGCTGCTAATGTCGGTTGTTGGCGGTGGTATATTTCCGGTAATTTTTGGAAGGTTGATTGATTTAAACCCGGCCTATTCTCAAACCGCTGTACTCATGTTAATACCATGTTTCTTATACTTGTTCTTTTATGGTATGTGGGGCCATAAAATAAACAGTTGGAAGTTAACGCCTGCTGCCGAACCAGCGGTTGGAATTATTAAATAATCAGCTTGTAACAATGGAAGGTATTTCTTATACAAAATCAGCAGACTTACTTGAGAGATCAAAGAAAGTATTGGCAGGCGGTGTTTCATCAGAGTTTAGAAAATATAATCATCCTCATGCTATATTTTATACGCACGGTAAAGGCAGCAGGATATATGATGTGGATGGCAATGAATACCTTGATTTTACTTTAAGCCAGGGACCCTTAATTCTGGGTCATTCTCATCCTTATGTTTTAAAAGCTATTAATGAATATTCTGAACACGGTCAGCTTTTTGCAGGTCAGCATATTAAAGAAGTTGAGTTGGCAGAAAGATTAAATAAGCATATTCCTTCTGCTGAACTGATGAGATTTTGTTTAGATGGATCAGAGGCAGTACATACTGCATTCAGAGTGGCAAGAGCAAAAACAGGCAAGAAGAAATTCCTTCGTTTTGAAGGACATTATCATGGATGGTTAGACAATGTAAGCTGGGGTTATTCAGGCCCTTCTGCCGAAGCTTTAGGTTCAGAAGAAAACCCGAATGTTTTTCCGTGGAGTGAAGGATTACCGGAAACTGCAAAAGAAGAGTTTATTGTAATTCCATGGAACGATCTTGATTTGGTGAGGAAAACAGTTGCCCAAAAACATGAAGAAATTGCAGCTATTATTACAGAACCTATCATGTGTAATAACAGTTGCATTCAACCTAAAGAAGGTTATTTGCAGGGACTAAGAGACATCTGCAATGAATATGGAATAGCTTTAATTTTCGATGAAGTTATTACCGGTTTTAGAGTAGGGCTTGGTGGTGCACAAACATTATATGGTATTGTTCCTGATCT
>JBPCQG010000111.1:0-10411 GCA_050998315.1 Chitinophagaceae bacterium | reverse complement strand
TGACTGGCGCACATTTCAGCAGGAATATCGGGACTATATTGACCTTGCAAAGATGGCTCAGCTAATTCCTGTAATAGGCGCTCCTGTGGGTGTGGTAGTAAATTACAGGCTAATAAAAAAACTGGGCATTACTGCAATGAATGCTTATAGAATGCGAATATTAAATTACTGAACTTATATTCTTTAAATCGCTGACAAAGAAATTATCTTTTGTAGAACTCAAAGAAAAATGAAGGCATAACATTTCATCCCTTCGTAATCATCTTTTACTTTTATTTATTTCATCTTTTACTTTTATTTCATGTTCAAAAGAATTACAAAATGCTGTGGCAGGTACAGGCACAAGCACAATTTTGGAACGATATTTTGAGACAAATATCCTTAATCAGAATTTTACAATAAATCTTGCAATTCTTAGACGATTTAATTAAGAACGAACAGATAGAATGGGAGATTGGATTGTGCTAACGACAATAAGAATGTGTAACGTTAAAGCGTTAATCGTCAATGGCTGAAAATTTTAAAAGCTGAAAAATTGTTGCATCTTATATCATATATTTACGCGTTACCTGCCATTTTGGTCAACAGTATATTAATTGAAAATTGTATTTAAAGAAATTTGATATTAATTATCAAATAATAAATTCACTTTGTTTCTTTCCATTTAAGCTTGTATAAAGAAAATGGTTAACATCTTATACTTAGAAAATGAGTAAAATCAATCTTGGATAATTTGTATTGAAAAATAAGTATTACATTTTGACTCCAATGGACTTATTTCTTTATTTCAAAAATTGATAGATATGAATGGGGATAATAAATTCTATGGGAAATACCGCGGAACAGTATTTAATAATATCGATCCTATGCAGATTGGCCGGATACAGGCAATCGTTCCGGATGTTTCAAATATCATCCCAACAACTTGGGCGATGCCCTGTGTGCCCATTGCCGGTAAACAGATGGGAGCCTTTTTCGTGCCGCAGATAGGTTCAGGAGTATGGATTGAATTTGAACAGGGCGACTCGAACTACCCTGTATGGGTGGGAGGTTACTGGGGTATTGTAGCCGAAGTGCCGGTGCTTGCCCTGGCAGGTGTTCCGGCTAGTCCAAATATTGTTCTTCAGACGGCAGGGCAAAATTCGTTTGTCATCAGTGATCTTCCCGGCCCTTCCGGTGGCATCATACTAAAAAGTATGACGGGTGCATCCATTATTGTGAATGATACCGGCATTTATATTCAGAATGGAAAAGGAGCAAGCATAATCATGGCAGGTCCTTCTGTTACTATTAACAACGGTGCTTTGACAGTTATCTAAATTGAAATTAATTAATAAATAAAATGCCTGGATTTCTATTACACGTTGGAGCGACTGTCTTATGCGCACATGGTGGGCAGGCGCAACCCACTTCTCATAATCCGAGGGTTCTGGTAAGTGAGCAGCCGATTGTCTTGCAACCTTCGCCTTATGTTATTTCAGGATGTCCGTTCAATCCTATCGCACCGTCACCATGTGTCACGGCACAATGGGTTTCGGCTGCCACACGGATCATGTCTAATGGTCAGCCAGTTTTGTTGATGGATAGCCAGGCCATATGTACTCCGAATGGTACACCTTTAATAATCGTTGCAAACCAAACAAAGGTCACAGGGATATAATTGAAATGTAGATTTTCATTTCATTATAAAACCATATTCAAAAGAAGTAATAAACAAGTACTCCAACGTCAGGTAACAGCAGATTTTGCGTCAGCGGGGGCGACGACTAAGTCCTCATCTTTTGTGCTACCATCAGCTGCATATCCGGCTGACCGAACACAGATGAGCAACAGAATATGTTTTCAACTTTTGTATCTTTAATCAGCTTCAGTTCCGGGCTGGACGTTTTCCAAATGCCCCGCCGAACGCAAAGCCCTAACGTTACATATGTTACGTCAGTAAGTTTTGTAGTCAATAGTATAATATTTTAGATTTCCGCTTTCAGGAATAAACAATCAGCCAGCACAATTTTTTCCAAAATTAATAGTTATCAATAAGCGACGGGGTAAACCTGTTGCAATCCAGGCATCATTATAAAATCCAAGCAATCCAATGACAGTCCGTAATGCAGCAATCTGCAAATGGTTTCTGTTTTTTATTTTATTTTCCCCGGCATTTATTTCCAGGGCTCAGCTTGCTGCAAATTTTTCTGCAACGCCATTATTAGGTTGCGCACCTCTTCTTGTTAATTTCACTGATCTATCAACTGGAAATGCAACAAGTTGGAAATGGGATCTTGGAAATGGCACTATTTCGTTCTTAAAAAATCCTGCAGTAACTTATTTTGTCCCGGGGAAATACATGGTAAAATTAATCGTTACAAATGCCAGTGGTTTTAATGAAATTATAAAAAGCCAATACATTACGGTTTTGGCTGCCCCTGTTGTAAATTTTACAGGCAATCTTTTAAATGGATGTTTTCCTTTACCTGTTCAATTTACTGATCAAAGTATAGCCGGTAGTGGCAGCATAAATAAATGGGAATGGGATTTTGGTGATGGGAATCTTTCTTCTATACAAAACCCTCCGCATACTTACCCTGACGCAGGAAATTTTAATGTCGCATTAAGAGTAACAAATACATTTGGTTGTGTAACAACAAATACTAAACCTCAATACATACAGATAGGCAATGGTGTTAAAGCAGATTTTACTTATTCTGCACTAAATTCCTGTGCAGTTCCTTTCACGGTAAATTTTACCAATGCTTCTACAGGAACTGGAATCCTTATATATCAATGGGACTTTGGAGATGGTGCAGGCTCTGCATTAATTAATCCTACACACATTTATACAAAGGTTGGAGCTTATACAGTAAGACTTATCATATTTAATGCCACCGGATGTACTGATACAATTACTAAAGTAAATGCAATTACCGTAGGCAATTTAAAAGCAGATTTCTCGTCTCCTGCAATTATTTGTGAAGGCACACCTTTAAGTTTCAATAATATTAGCACCCCAATACCTGCAAATGCTATGTGGGATTTTGGTGATGGTACCAATTCTAACATTATTCATCCTACTAAAACTTATAACACCCCAGGGAATTTTACTATTAAAATGGTTACCGGCTTTGGGGCATGTGCGGATTCTGTTTCTAAGTCAATAACAGTTTTACCAAAACCTGTTATTTCTTTTTTAGCTGATAAAACCGGGTCCTGCACAGCGCCCTTAACTGTAAATTTCACAAGTACAGTTACGTCAGCAAATATTTATAATTGGGATTTTGGTGATGGCACAACTTCAACACAGCAAAATCCTCAGCACACTTATACATCATCAGGCGTATATGATGTTAAGCTTGTTGCAACTAATTCTGCAGGATGTAAAGATTCCTTGATAAGGTCAGGTTACATAAAACTTCAAACGCCAACTGTAAGTATACCTAATTTACCCGTTAAAGGTTGTGCGCCGTTCACATTTGCTTTCACTGCCAATGTAAATACTATGGATCCGGTAGTAAATTACCTATGGGATTTTGGAGATGGCACAACCTCAACCCTTGTAAATCCTTCACACACATTTGCTGCAGGAAGTTATACAATCAGAGTAACTATAACAACATCCGGCGGATGTATAGCCACAGCAACTGTTGTAAATGGAATATATGCAGGTGACAAACCAAACCTAAATTTTTCCGCAACGCCACGGGATGTTTGTGCGTATGTACCTGTAAATTTTACTGACCTTACAATTGGTGGGAAACCGGATAAATGGCTTTGGTTTTTTGGAGATGGGTCTTCTTCTACAGAGCAAAACCCAATTCATAAATACGAGGACACAGGTTATTTTAGTGTTACTCTAATTGTATGGAATAATGGCTGCCCTGATACTTTGAAATTTACAGATTATATACACATAAGTCCTCCGGTGGCAATATTTGCGGTGATATCTGATTGCAGCGTTCCCAAACAAAAAGTGTTTATTGATCATTCAATTGGGGCAGATACATGGCAATGGGATTTTGGAGATGGAACAACTTCAACGTTGCAAAATCCTCCTGTTCACATATATCCGTCTGTAGGCACATATGTTGTTATTCTCACAGTAACTAATTTTAAAACCGGATGTTCTGACACACAAACACAAACTATAACGATTGTAATTGAGAAGGCAGATTTTGTTGCAAGTGATACAGTAATATGTACAGGTACAGGTGTAGATTTCCATGGAAGAAATATGAATGCTGCAAATATTAGCTCATACTATTGGAAATTTGGAGATGGTACGGAAGCCGTCGGTGGTTCTTCAGTAAAACATGTTTATAATAAAGCAGGGAAGTATAGTGTTACCCTGGTGATCACAGATATATCAAGTTGTAAAGACACTCTTGTAAAAGATCTTTATATAAAAGTTAGTAATCCTGTTGCATTATTTAAAAGCAGCGCCCCGGGTATATGTTTAAATAACACAATAACTTTTAATGACAGCTCAACTGCAGATGGATATCCAATTCAAAAATGGAAATGGAATTTTGGAGATGGAATAATACAAACTTTTAATGCACCGCCATTTCAACATACATACGCATCTCCAGGTACATACTCAGTTACACTTACGGTAGTTGACAGTAAAGGATGTACAGATAGTTTAGTGCAAACAAATGCATTAATGATCTCAAAGCCGGTAGCTGATTTTACATCTGCTGATACTATGTCGTGCCATTCACAGGTGATAAGTTTTACAAATTTATCTAAAGGTCCGAATCTTATTTATAATTGGGATTTTGGTGATGGAACAACTTCTGCAGCTGTAAATCCCGTTCATCAATATGTTATCCAGGGTGTATACACAATTAGTTTAAACATAACTGATGAATATGGGTGTACAGATAAACTTGTAAAAAAGAATTATATCACAGTAGCTGATCCAAAGGCGGATTTTTCAATGAGTGATTCTGTAAGCACTTGTCCCCCATTGGTTATTTCATTTACAAATTTTTCAAAGAATTTTATTTCTCGCACTTGGGATTTTGGTGACGGAACGTCCTCATCATTGGATAATCCTACACATTTTTATTCAACACCAGGGACCTATAATATTGTATTAACTGTTACAGGGTACAATGGATGTATTGATACAAAAACAAGACAGGTAGTAGTGAAAGGTCCCAAGGGTTCATTTACTTACACAAACATCACAGGGTGCACTCCTTTAAAAACAGATTTTAAATGCAAAACACAAAATAACATAACATTCATCTGGGATTTTAATGATGGCACAACTTTATCAACTCCTGATTCTATTGTTTCGCATACATATATAAATCCGGGATTTTATCTTCCAAAAATAATCTTGATAGATGCCCAGGGATGCCAGGTTCCAATTGTAGGTACGGATACAATCAGGGTATATCGTGTAACAGCTGATTTCAGCAGTACTACGAACACTTTATGTGATTCAGGCTATATTACTTTTAAAGATCAAAGTATCAGCAATGATGTTATCACCGGCTATCTTTGGAATTTTGGTGATGGAAGCACATCTGCCAGCCAAAATCCTGTACATCCTTATATCTCAACAGGAAATTATAATACAAGTTTAAAAGTTACTACAAGGGCCGGATGTACCGATACAATTCAAAATCCTACTCCAATAAAAATTGTTGCCAGCCCAAAAATTGGTATTATATCAAATACCGGGGTTTGTATACCGGCAACAATAACTTTTACAGGGCAAGTATTAACACCCGATACTTCATCTTTAAATTGGAACTGGAATTTTGGCAATGGCAAAATATCAAATCAACAAAATCCCCAGCCACAGTTTTATTTGGGGGCAGGCTCGTATACTGCAAAAGCAATAGCAACCAATAGTAGTGGATGTGAAGATTCTGCCACGAAAATAATTCAGACATATCCTTTGCCTGCGTTAAGAACTAATTTTGATTCTGTTCTATGCCTTGGACAATCTATAAATTTATCAGTAACAGGTGCAATATCTTATAACTGGTTTCCTTCAACAGGTTTATCATGTAGTAATTGCGCAAATCCTGTTGCAAAGCCTGATAGCAATATACAGTACGTAGTTAAGGGTATCAGCATTAATGGATGCATTGCATGGGATACAGTTCAGGTTTCAGTAAGACTTCCTTTTAAAATGCAGGCTAGTAAAGGTGATACTTTATGTAAAGGAAAATCAACTCAGTTTTTTGCCAGCGGGGCTAACACATATGTATGGTCTCCGTCAAGCGGTCTTAATAATTCAACAAGTCCCAATCCTGTTGCTACACCATTATCCACCACAAATTATATGGTAGTCGGTAAAGATGATAAAGGATGTTTTAAGGACTCAGCATTTGTGCCGGTTAAAGTTCACCCTATACCAACAGTAGACGCAGGTAGCGATAAAACAATTAATGTCGGTCAGGCACTTGATCTTGATCCAATACTTTCATCAGATGTCGTCAATACAGTATGGTCACCTACATCAGGTGTTTTTAGAAACAGGTTCCCGGGAATAACCGTTAAACCACCTCAAACAACTGAGTACACAGTAGAAGTAACAAACCAGGGTGGATGCAAAGCAAGGGATAGGGTTACAGTTTATGTATTGTGTAATAATGCGAACGTTTTTATACCAAATACTTTTTCACCAAATGCTGATGGGGCAAATGATATTTTTTATCCAAGGGGAACGGGTGTATTCAGCATTAAAACCTTTAGGATATTTAATCGCTGGGGGGAAGTTGTTTATGAGAAATCAAACTTTAATGCCAATGATGCATCTGCAGGATGGGATGGTATGTATAAAGGAAAGAAGCTAAACCCGGATGTATTTGTTTATACCATTGATATACTCTGTGATAATAATACCATGTTAAGTTACAAAGGAAATGTAGCTCTGATACAATAAAGATGCTTGGTTTTATAATGACTGCAACTGGCTGAAATTTTTCAGCCTTTTGCTTTTTAAGTCAGTGGTCAATAGTCAGTGGTCAATAGCCATTAGGTCAATAGTGATTAGGTACATCTTAATGACCGTGACTCAATGACCTAATGACTCAATGATTCATTCAATGAAACTATTGACCCAACGACTATTCGCAACCTCATTAGAAAAGAATAAAAAGACAATTCTTTTTAAAATAAAAAAGCCGTAGCATCGTTTACATTTTAATAACACCTGTTATTCCAATATCCGAAATCCACAAGAATGAAAAACATTTTACACAAAGTTTATTTTGGCATATTTATTACACTTACCATTTCTTATTCAGCATTTTCCCAGGATATACATTTTTCACAATTTTTTGAAACACCATTACTCCGAAACCCCGCCCTTGCAGGAATTTTTACCGGTGACCTAAGAGTTCAGGCATTGTACCGTACTCAATGGAACAGTGTTACAGTACCTTATCAAACAGGCTCTGTTAATGCAGAATATAAATTACCCATGGGCAGCAATGATTTTTTAAGTATCGGTGGTGAGGTATTGTATGATAAAGCCGGAACAGTTGCTTTAACCGCAACGCATGTTTTGCCAACACTTAATTACCATAAATCTTTAAGCGAAGAGAAAAATATGTACCTGTCACTCGGGTTTATGGGAGGTATTGTTCAAAGAAGAATTGATCGCTCAAAAATGACAACAAACAGCCAATATAATGGTACAGGATATGACGGCACTTTAAATGATGGAGAAACTTTTCCAAATTCTGGCTACACCTATTTAGATGGAAGCGTTGGAATAAGTTTTAACTCGCAGGTTGGTGAAAGTGAAGATGATAATCTTTTTGTTGGTGTAGCTTATCATCATGTAAATCAGTCTTCCAAGATTTCTTTTTATCAAAATTCGCAAATGAAGCTAATGCCAAAATGGGTTTTTTCTACAGGACTTCGCATGGGAGTAACTGACTATTCGTATGTCACATTCCATGGAGATTATTCTAAACAGGGTACCAGCACAGAAACAATCGGCGGAGCATTATATTCTTATAAACTTGATGACCCCATAGACCCGAAATATATTTTTCATGCAGGTGCGTTCATAAGGTGGAAAGATGCAATAATACCCGTAGCAAAAATGGAATACAAACCTTTTACCATATCAGTTAGTTACGATACTAACGTATCTCAATTAAAAACTGCGAGCAATGGCCGTGGCGGATTTGAGATGTCAATTTCTTACCAAACATTTTTTGACAGATATAATTCAAGCCAGGATAAAACCCGCTGTCCACGTTTTTAAAGCCGGCAATCCATGTTCTTAAAAGTGTCCAACGCATAAGAACTCTTAATTTTGGATTGTTTGGATAAGAATAACCTCTTCGTTAATTCGGAGGGGTTTTCTTAATTATAGAGAAGTCGCCCTCATCCCCATCTTCTCCACAAGTGGAGAAGGGTGAACCGCGAAGACTATGTAGATTGAAAATAATCAATAATTTCTTTCTGTTACTTTTGAAAGATGACAGTTGATGAATTATATAAAGATTTTGTAAGGCAATTAAAAGAAATTTATGGTGAAAGAGAATCAAACAATATTACCGATTGGGTTTTTGAAAGCATTGCAAAAATTAAAAGATTAGATAGAATTACCGATAAACAAAAACAATTAAACTATGCAACAATTGAACAATTGAACATAGCCCTGCAGCTCCTATTACAACATAAGCCAGTACAATATGTTTTAAAAGAAGCGTGGTTTTATAAAATGAAACTTTTTGTGAATGAGCAAGTACTTATACCAAGACCTGAGACGGAAGAATTGGTGGAATGGGTGGTTGAAGAATTCGAAATTTCAGATTTCAGATTTCAAATTCTTGATATTGGAACAGGCTCTGGCGGCATTGCAATCGCATTAAAAAAAGCATTACCTGGTGCCGAAATTTTTGCAATTGATGTAAGCGAAGATGCTTTGCAAGTTGCCAGGCGAAATGCACAAAATCAAAATGTCAGCATTAATCTTTTGAATATTGATTTTTTAAATGAAGATCGTTGGTTATCATTACCATTGGTTGATATCATAATAAGTAACCCGCCATACATTCCTGAGAATAAAAAAGCCAAAATTGATAAAAATGTAGTTGGGCATGAGCCGCATCTTGCCTTATTTGTTACAGACGAAAATGCGTTTATTTTTTATGAAAAAATCGCATCTTTTGCAAAAAAGAATTTAAAAGAAGAAGGAAAAATTTTTGTTGAAGTGCATGAAGATTACGCAAACGAAGTAGAAAAAATATTTACGGAGAAAAATTTTAAAACTGAAATCAAAAAAGATATTTACGGAAAAAAAAGGATGCTAAAAGCAAATAAATAAAATCTTATAATCCTGTAATCATAAAGATCATAGTTCAGATAATTATCTTTGTCCTGTTACAGATGCAGATGTAGTGGCGCCTAACCTTTTTGCAACCTGCATCACTCTCACAATATCTCCCCAGCTAACCAGTGAATCCGCATTTACGACTACCGCAGGCTTTATACTATCACCAACGTGAATATGACTTCTTAAGGCAGACTCCAGGGAATCAAAAATAATTTTACGCTGACCAACATAAAGCGTATTGTTCTTATCAATACTTACAATTACGCTTTGTTTTGCCTTCGCATCACTTTTGGCTTTTGGATTGCTTACTCTTATAACATTAGGATTAGCCAGAGTGGAAATTATTAGAAAAAAGAACATTAGTATAAACAATATATCATTCAGCGGACCGGTATCCAGTTCTGCATGATGTTCTTTTAATTTTTTTCTTAAACTCATAATTCAGTTTGAAGTTTGTAGTTTGTAGTCTGTAGTTTTTTGTAACTGAATTCTTGATAAAATTTATAATCCATTAATCTTTTAATCCCAAAAATCATAGTTCAGACATTATTTAGTTGGCTCCTGTAAAATGTCAATGAATTCTGCGCTGGCAACATCCATTTTATTTTCTACATGATTTATTTGTCCGGTAAGATAACTATGACCAATAAAAGTTAATATACCAATAATCAAACCTGTGGCTGAGGTTATCATCTTTACATAGATACCATCCGCAATTGTATTAAAATTATATTCATTGCTGCCTGCTATACCTTTAAATAATTGAAGCATGCCAACAATAGTTCCAAGGAAACCGAATAAAGGAGCAATCCTGGCGATGATAGAAAGTATAGGAAGATTTTTTTCCATTTTATACATTTCCAGCCCCCCAACGTTATCCATGCTTTTCTCAATTGCATCAATAGGTTTGCCAATACGCTGGATACCTTTATCAATTATCCTGGCAACGGGATGAGTGTTATTTTTAGAAAAACTTCTTGCTGCTGCAATATTCCCTGTAACAATATTATCACGAATTATGCTCATGAAATTATCTTCAATTTTACCTGCTTTGCGGATGTATATCAACCGTTCAATAAAAAAGAAAATTGCGGCTGCAAA
>JBPCQG010000103.1:0-17070 GCA_050998315.1 Chitinophagaceae bacterium | reverse complement strand
CTGAAAAAATAGTGGCTCAGCCTTACAATATTCGTCAAGATTTAATCAGCAGATGGGAAAATAAAAAAAATTAATTGAAATTTTAAGACCCTTTTTTATAGATCGTCTATTTACAGGAATACCCTATACAGGTACAAACAAATAAGCCACGTCCTGAAATAAGGGATGATATGGATAGCCGAAGCAATAAAGAAGGCAATAAAAACAGTGTTGGTAATTCTAAAAAACAAGGAAATACAGAGCCTAAAAAATAATTAGTGAGGAGCAGTTTCAGCCTCTTCCTCTGATGGAACTTCTTCCTTTGTATCTTCTTCGTCGTCTTCAGAAGCGGGTGTGATATTTTTTGTAGTAAGTTGAAACCTGGTACTAAGGCTTATTTCATACATCTTATCCTTAATAATTTTTTTGGTGTTCTCATCTTCCAACAGTACGGCTGCAAGGTTCATGGCAAGCGGAGATCCGCTAATAACGTTGCTTACACGTCCATTGGTAAGTTGAATTGTAAATTTATAACCAGCTTTTCTGCCAGTACCTGCTCTTTCAAAATCAACACGGTTTAACGTTAATACCTGGTCTTCAACAGCCGATTTTTTTAAATGGATGTTGATAAATGGCAAATATTTCTTCCAGATGTGATTGTACATATTGTTATAATTTATTGAAGTTAATTGTGGCGGGCATAGTAAAGGTGAGATTTTTACGGGATATGGACAACTTTAGTTATAAAACTGGCATAATATTATGTGCACTCATTGTAAAAAATAGATGTCAGTAATGGAAAAAAATATTCCCCAATCAATTAAAAAAGAGGAAAAAAGCATTGCTCAAAAGGATGCAATAAATACAACCCAAGCCTTAAAGCAGGCCGAAAAAGATATTAAAAAAGACTTGGATTTTAAGCCCGATCCGGAAGCCGATCTGGATGAGGGTGAATTGGCCAAGTTTGAAGGAGGAAAATAGAGATAACTCCATCAATCATATAAACCTTTTTACCGACGGAAAATTTAACTATATTCATATATATGCAATCTTTCATTTTTTGAAAAACAAATACCTTAAATACACGCTTAAAGGGGTAGTCGTTTTTTTGAGCCTTCTTGTTATCTTATACATCTTTGTTTTTGCCTATGTTACTGCCAACAAGCAAAAAATTATAAAGCAGGTTACTGAAGAAGTAGGTAAAAAACTCAACGGAGATGTTTCTATAGGCAATGTTGAGTTAAATTTTTTCAGCAATTTCCCTAAAGTATCTGTGGCACTTCATAATGTAATGATTACCGATACAATGTATACAAAACATCATCATCCCTTTTTTAAGGGTATAGATGTGTTTGTGAATGTGAACGTTATAAACCTTTTCAGCAAAAAATCTTTCATAAATGGTTTCAGGATAGATAAGGGAAGTTTTTATTTATATACCGATACAACAGGCTATACAAACAAATATCTTTTTAATCCAAAAAAAAACTCATCTAAATCATCTGAAAATAATAGCGGAAGAAATTATTTAAAAAATATCGTTCTAAACGATGTGAGAATAACAGATGACGATAAACAAAAGGATAAGCTTTTCGATATTCAGGTAAACGAACTTGATCTTGATCTTGAGGATAAAGATTCCACAGTGTTCATATTTTCAGCAAATGCCAATATGCTCATACATAGTTTTGCCTTTAACCTTCCTAAAGGAAGCTTTGTAAAAGAAAAAACATTCAGTGGAAAATTTGATGTGCGTTATGATAAGAAGTTAAAGCAGATACAACTCGACAGTGCGGACATTAATTTGGGAGATCATCCATTTAATATCACAGCAAGGTTTGATATGGCAGGTGATGACCGGCAGTTTAGTCTTAAACTGTTTACAAAGAATATTCGTTATGGTTTTGCAAAATCTTTATTAACCCATAAAATTGACAGCGCCCTATCTATTGGTGATGTAGAGAAACCGCTTGATATTGCCGCAAGTTTAACCGGCCCGCTAAAAAGCGGCGACCCATTAATTCTTATAAATTTTATTACAAAAAATACGCATCTCAAAACACCGTTTCTTGATTTTGACAAAGCCTCTTTTAAAGGATTTTTTACCAATCAAGCAGTTCCCGGTCTTCCAAGAAATGACCCAAACTCTAAGATAGTGCTAACAAATTTTTCTGCTACATGGCGGGATCTTCCAATAACGTCGGACAAAATTGAAGTGGTTAATTTAATAGTTCCTTTACTTACCTGCGATCTTCAATCAAACTTCCCGTTAACAACATTAAACGATATCATGGGCAGTAATACCATACAGTTGCAATCAGGTGATGGTGCTGCTAATATTACGTATAAGGGCCCCATTTTTAAAAATAATAATACCAATTCTTTTGTTAATGGATTTATTTCTTTTAATAACGGAACAGTATTATACATGCCACGTGATGTAGAATTAAAAAAGGTAAACGGTCGGATTGTTTTCAAAAGCTCCGACATATTCGTTGAAAATCTGCAATGTGAGGTGCTGAATAATAAATTGATTATGGAAGGTAAGGCGCTTAATGTGTTAACCCTTATTGATGCTGAACCCAATAAGGTAAATATTGACTGGAATATTTATTCACCCTCACTTAACCTAAACGCATTTACCTTTTTATTAAAAGCAAGAAAAAAAGTTATTGCACAAAATAGGACAAATAGAAAGCTGGGGAAAATGGCAGGCAAAATTGACCAGGTATTGGACCAGGGAAGCCTGGTGGTTAATTTAAAAGCTAACCATCTTATTTTTAAAAAGTTTGAAGCTACCAATGCCTTAGCCAACGTTACCTTACTACAGGATCGCTACGTGATAAATAATGTAAGTATGAATCATGCAGGAGGCCGTATGGAATTAAATGGTTCGCTGATTGCACAAAACGCAAATACCCATCATGCTAAAATCGACGTATTATTTAATAATGTGGACGTAAGTAAAACATTGGAGGAGTTTAATAATTTTGGACAGGATGGAATAACATCACAAAGTTTAGAGGGTAAACTCACTGCAAAAATTAATGCTTCGCTGGACGTAAATGACGAAGGGAAAGCAGATCCGGCAAGTATTGAAAGTATTGTGGATTTTTCGCTTAAGAATGGCGCACTTAACAATTATGAGCCGGTAAAAAAACTACAGAATTTTTTATTTAAGAACAGGGACTTTGAGAACATACGATTTGCAGAACTGAAGGATCGGTTTGAAATAAAGAACGGGGATGTGAAGATCAACCGCATGGAGATACAGTCCAGCGTAATGTCAATGTTTGTAGAAGGCGTTTTTAATAATAAGGGAACCACTGATATTAGCATACAGGTGCCGCTTAGCAATATTCACAGACCAGATGCAGATTTAAACCCAGTGAATATCGGCACAGAGAAAAAAGCTGGAAGAAGTATTTATTT
The DNA here is from genome assembly GCA_050998315.1 of Chitinophagaceae bacterium. GTDB lineage: Bacteria > Bacteroidota > Bacteroidia > Chitinophagales > Chitinophagaceae > Ginsengibacter. The sequence goes on along the minus strand of JBPCQG010000103.1, from coordinate 13,659 downwards.
ACGCGGCAGACCAGGACCTGATGGCAATATAAAATTCAAGCTTGACCTGTTTAATAAATTTAAAAAAGAGAAGGAGAAAGGGCTCAATGGGAAAGAGTAAAATAATTTTTCAATATCTGAAAATAAATAATCTGCCCCCACTAAATTTTTACACTTCTCTATAAAATATTTCCTTTTAAATTTCACATCGGGTGTCTTAAATATTTGCATTATGGATCAAACACTTTTGGGCATAGGTACCAGGCTGCAACATACACGCCATGGTCCCGGCGTTATTGTTGGCATTCGCTATGCAACATATCTTATATCTTTTATTCACCAGGGGATTATTGAAATAGATAAAACCGATAAGGAGCTGGATGATATACAGCCGGAGAAGGTAACTGAAGAAATTGAAACCAATTCAGAAGTTGAAAAATCGCTGCTTAAGATACTCCGGCTTTGGGGAGATGTTAGCGAAGTAGTAAAGCTGGGCGAAAAATGGATTGGTGGAACAGTTTTGTTGCAACCTAAAGACACTTCATTAAAGCCTAAAGCAATTCCAATTGATATGTTCTTTCATAAAATTGTAATGGCACGTGACCGGCTCCGTGTACTGGAACAAAACATCAATAGTCATAAAAAACTCACTGACGAAGAAAAAATAAATCTTCAGCAATACATTACCAGGATATATGGTTCGTTTACTACGTTTAATGTGCTGTTTAAAAATAAAGAGCATTGGTTTGCCGGAGAAAAACCCCTATAAATCTCCCCTAAAGGGGAGACTTTCTTGCGCACAAAGGCAAATTATTTGTGTAATTTTATAAAAACAATTTCATGATAAAAAACATTCTTCTTATAGCCTTTTTTTCTTTTTTAGCAGTAACTGCAAATTCTCAAACAACTAAAGTTAAAACTGCAGTCGAAGAGGTTAATCTACCCCAACCCTTTGCAACCCCCTCTGTACGAAATAATTCCAAAACCATTGGCTGGTCTGATGGTAAAACACCTGTGGCGCCATCCGGGTTTACTGTAACAAAATTTGCTGATAGCCTTGATAATCCACGCTGGATGTATGTGGCACCTAATGGTGATATTTTTGTTTCGGAAGCCAATACTGTAACAGATGGGTTTAAAAAAACGGGTATAGAATCTAATTCAAGAAATACAAGTAAGAACAGCGTTTTATTGTTGAGAGATGCAAATCAGGATGGAGTTCCTGAAATAAAGCAAATATTCTTAAGCGGGCTTAACAGACCGTTTGGTATGTTGATACTTGGCAATAAATTTTATGTTGCCAATACAGATGGTTTATGGATGTATCCTTATCAGAAAGGTCAAACAGGAATGACTGCACAAGGAACAAAAATTCTTGATCTGCCGGCCGGCGGATATAATAATCACTGGACAAGAAATTTATTGGCAAGCAGGGACGGGAAAAAAATTTATGTTACTGTAGGCTCCGGAAGTAATGTTGCGGAGCATGGAATTGACAATGAAAAACGCCGGGCAGATATTCTAGAAATAAATCCTGACGGAAGTGGTGAAAGAATATATGCCAGCGGACTTAGAAACCCGATTGGTCTTGCATGGGCACCGGGTACAAATATACTTTGGACAGCAGTGAATGAAAGAGATGGACTGGGGGATGATTTGGTTCCGGATTATACAACAAGTGTAAAGGAAAATGGATTTTATGGATGGCCATATGCATACTTTGGTTCTCATGAAGATCCGAGGAGAAAAGGTGAGCGTCCGGACCTTGTATCAAAAACCATTGTTCCTGATGTTTCATTAGGCTCACACACCGCATCACTTGGAATTGTATTCAATGAAAAAAATTATTTTAACTCCAATTATAACGGGGGGCTTTTTATTGCACAGCATGGTTCATGGAACCGTAGTGAATTTACGGGGTATAAAGTGGTGTTCGTTCCTTTTAAAAATGGAAAACCTATCGGACCAATGCAGGATTTTCTTACAGGCTTCATCGCTGATAACGCTACCAGCAAGGTTTATGGAAGACCTGTAGGAGTCGTTTTTTTGACGGATGGCTCCTTATTGGTAACAGATGATGCAGGCAATACAATTTGGAGAGTGAGTTATAAAAAGTAAAATTGATACGGATAAGATTTTTAAATCTATATTGATTTAAAAACATAGCTTTTTACTAGCAACACTTTTTACAAAATCTCAGCCAAAATGGGCTCTGGGTTTTGGAAGCAAAGAACAACTGCATGTAGTAATGGAGCACACGGGTTATTATTCTTACGAGTTTGAATTGTTTTACAAAGTCACCAGAGAGGCAAAAAGCGATAAAGCAGATGCCATTATGATCAGTTAGTATGGATGGTTGAGAAGAGAGAATCTAAAATCCGAAAACCTCTCTGAAGCTGTAATAATAGAGCTTAAAGATTTTATCAGCCTAAGAGATAAACTGATAACAGACAGAAGCGGATATAAGGCACGCATAAAGTAACAAAACGCTACCAAGAAGTATGCAAAGCATCATCTTCAAAACAAAATACAGTTGAGACAAATGTTGATTAACGTACAAATGCTCTTTACAAAATATCTATTGCTTTTTCTCAATATACTTTCCCAGCGCTTCAGTTATCTTTCTAAGATTAGAAGGTATCATCTGCCCAAGTACACCTTCTGCAGCTTTGGCTATTGTACTATCCAGCATGCCCATACTTATAGAGAAAACTTTTCCTTTCCATTCCAAAGTTCCGGAGAAAGTAAGTTTACAACCTTTGCCGCCCATTGCCGGCTCAAAAGCAGTGGTGCCTTTGCATTGCAACTCGTCATAATAATGATGCGAATGTATTTGCCATTCAATTATTTTTTCTTTCTCCTTCCAAAGTGCAACATCATCCCATCGCAGCATATCAGGCTTGATGTACTTCATCACCATTTGCGGAAGATTTGGTTTTGCACACCATATACTCACTACTTTAATGGTATCATTTGTTGGATTTGTTCTTTCTACTTCTTTAATACTTTCAAGATCGTCAACATCTTTTGCTATATTAGGAAGATGATGCAACATTGCCTGCCAGGTTTCTTCTACAGGAAATTTTACAATGCTGATGGTTTTAAAATTCATTTTATTGCAGTTATGCTGACTGATGAATTTCTGTCCATATAAATTTTATCGTGCAGATGAATGGTTGCCCGTACCGACGGACTAATATGATCAGAAGTTACAAGCCATGATAAAGCCTGTGCCATTGCGGCTTCTGATGATATGGGCTTCCAGCTAAGTTCTATTAATTTTTGTGAGCTGTACCAATAATATTTTCCAACCATCTTTGCCTGCTCACGGGTAGAGGTAGGCCATTCGTTGGTAAGGTAATACCACAATTCCTGCATAGCAGAAAGTAAATACGATGATGTTCTTAGTGCCGTAAGATAAGGTCCCGGCAAGCCACAAAGCTCAGAGATCATTGCATGCACCTGCTTCCAATCAAGGTTCTCACTGCACGCAAGGTAACGTTCGCCGGGCACTCCTTTATCTGCCAGTAGCAATATTGCATCTGCAATATCTTTTACACTTACAATATTGCAGCCGCCAACCCATGTTGATTTGTAAGGATCTTTAATGTAATTCACGATCATTCTGTTGCTTTCCGTTAGATGGGTATCAGGTCCGCCAACTGTAAGGGTAGGGCAGATGGCAATAACTTCAACACCATTCTTTTTTCCTGATGCAAATGCAGTTTGCTCCTGCTGCACTTTGGCAATAACATAACCGGGAGCTTCATCAAAATTTCCAGGGGATGATTCAGTGAGCACCTGTCGTTTTTCTGTTGCTCCTATCGTGACTGATGAAGAAGTGAAAACAACTCTTTTGATGTTATTGGCTGCGGCTGCCATTATCACATCTTCCATTCCCTGTTTGCACTCATCAATAAACTTTTGATTATCGTAACCCCAGTAAGCAAACTTGCCTGCAGTGTGAAATATAATATCGCAATCTTTTGCAGCGTTCTTCAAACTCTCTGCATCAAGCATATCTCCATGAAACAATTCAATATGCTGCGGCAGTAATTGCAGGTTACTAAGTGAACGCACTAATGCTTTTACATTGTCACCTTTTTTTAAAAGCGCCAGTACTACACTATTACCAATTAGGCCGGTGGCTCCGGTTACCAGTGCTTTCATTTTATGCCTGTTATATATTTTACATCTTTTTGTATGGCAGTTGAAACATCTGTAACAAATGATCTCAGTGTTTCACTTGCAGAACTTTCGTTTCCCTCAAAATGAGTATAACCATCTTCATCAGTTGTTATTGAGTTTTTCATGACACCTTTCTTGCCAATAAATTTCTCTGCTATGCCACTAAAAATTGCAAACAGATTTTTGAATTGTTCTGCCTGCAAAGGATGATTGCGTTGATCTGTTTCTCCCCATACTGGATCAGGAGTTTTGCCGAGCCTTGGATTTCTCCCTTCATACACTGCTTCAAAGTTGCTCATAGTACGTGTAAAAAATCTTAAATAGGAATCTGAGACCAATGCATCTTTCATCACCGGTAAATAATCCATATTAACTACCTGCCAAAATATTGGCAATGCAAATTTTTGCCGTGCAACAATTTTTATCTCAGTGATACCTTTTTGTCTTGCAGTAAAGCTTACCAAACCATCATCAAATTCTGCTGACTGGTTAGGACTGCTGACCGTTCGCCATAAAATAGTTTGACTGTTTGCTGTGTAGCGTATCACTTCTATTTTGCAAACATCAATCGGTTTGCCGCCAAACATCACCATCCAGTTAGGTTGTGGTAAATAAATATCTCTCTCAGCCTGGTAAATTATTTGTTCTTTATTATTAGTTTTTACGGGAACTCTTGCACCACCAATATTATCGAACATGTATTGTACTGCTTGTGCAATATCAACTTTAGTAATAAAACTTTTGTAATCGTAAGGCAATGTGCGGCTGTATTCAAAAATTACTGAGGTATCAATGTAACGCCACTTAATTCCATTTGCATCGGGTGGAGTTTGCGCTGCTAATTGTGCAAGCGGAAGAATATAATTTTCAATCGCTTCAAAATCTTCCGGTGAATATTGAGTCACATCAAAGCCCAATTCTCTATCCTGCCGATAAACTTTTTCTTTATCAAAAAGCGTTTGCCATCCCTCCATGAATTGCTGGATACCGCCGAGAGAATAATTCAATGCAACCAATGCTGAATGGGCCAGTGGATGCGTGTCTATATTCCTTGTTATTGGTACTAAAAATTTATTGATCTGCGAATCAGTGACATTTTTAAAAGGAAAATTATCTGTATCCACTTGTTGCAGCCATGCTTTTGAAAGCTGACGTACAACAGGATTTTTATTTCTTGCCTGAGTTGATTCCGCTAAAAACTTTGTTACATTTTGCCAGTCGTTATAAATGAATAACTCACCATTGATCTTGTGCTTAACAGGTAAACCAAATTTTTTTAATGAATAACTATTGATAGAAGAACTGTAAGGATCAAGCCCCATTTTTAAAGCAGAAGCCCAATCAGTAAGTAAGATATTATCTCCTGCAATGAATGTTTGTGTTAGTAATGGCTTATTGTGCCGTGTACCCTGCATTCCGTGATTACTTTCGTATGCATCAATTATGCAGAAGTCAACTTCGTTGCGTTGAAGTATTGCTGCTGCTACTTCTTCAGGCTGTAGTCTGAAAAAATAATGATATTGTTTTGCTTTTTGTGGAAGAATTTCTATCAAACTTTTTAAACACAACGAATAATAAAATTCTTCATCCGTTTTATTTTTTGCAAACACAATTCTGAAATTTGCATTAAGCCAATGCAATGAGAGTTGTTCGCCTTTTAAAACGCTGGTATCATTAAAATTTGCATCTTCCAAACTCTCACTCAGGCTTTCAATGTTATATGGAATCCCATCAGGTGTTTGATATTTATAACCCGCAAGATCAGCAAGTACCAGCAGGTCTCTGTTCTCTAACCAAACACCCGAACCCTGTTCACCATCTGCAACAATCACTTTTGTATAGCCTTTTTTTGCCAGGAGAGAAATGAGATGTTCAACTAATTGGGGAGAGGTTCCGGTTGTTGCATTAAGTTCATAAAACTCAATATCAGGTTTAACAAGTATGCTGAAATTTTCTTTGGAAAGATTCGCCTTTTTTCTTTTTTCTTCAAGAGTTTTCCACAATCTGCTTTGCTGCAATGTTTGCTCCAGCAGACTATTTGCGTCTGCCACAGCATCAGTGCAAATGGTCACAATTGCCTCACTCATTTTTGCAGTTACTTATTTCTTACTTTGGTCTTAACTTTTCTTGCGGCTTCTTTAAAAGATTTTGCACCTTTTACAGCTGTATCAACCATATCAGTGCTCACATTCTTTTGTGCTTCCATTACCTTTTCTCCAAAATCCTTAGCCTTCTCAGTAAAGCCTGCGCTGTCTGTATTGCCGGTAAATTGTTTAAGCCATTCACTCTGCATGCGAAAACCTTCTGTCCAAAGCTTGCTGTAAACAGTGAACCAATCTTCAATACCCTGTTTAATTACAGGAGCAGTTTGCTCAGCCAGATTGAAATAAAACTGGAAAATGTTGCCTAACGGGTTATCGGTATTTGTTTGAGTTGCCATAAATATTTATTTAATTTTTAAACAATTATATTTTTCGGATTAACAAGATAGCTATGATGAAATCCCAATCTCGGATCCGCAGTTTTACCAACAAGCGGAACAAACTCCTGAATGTCCGGCATCTTTACCCTTATTCTTTGTGTAAGGTCGGGATAATTATAGATAGTTATGTGATTCATTCCACGATTGGCTGTAAACAATAAACTTTGATCGGCAGATAACATGCAGGCATGAATAGAATCCATGAATGTAAACCGACTTATTCGCAATGCACCGAGTACGTGTTTGTTGCTGGTAAAAAATCCGCCACGAACCAGTACATCATAAATTGTAGCGCCGATAGTTCTCTTATGATTCAGCAATTCAGGCAAAGAAGGACGTTCGTCAATGATCCTGAAATCAGAAAAATTTTCAAGATTGATGAGTACTACTGTATGACTTCCGCCGTTACAAAAAATAAGTTCGGTATCAGAGATGGTTATATCAGAATTTATATGTGATGGAATTTCACGGCTGCAACACCAGTGACGCAAAATCCTTTTTTCCTTTGCATCAATCTCAAAAGCATATTCTTTAAAAAAAGCCATCGCCCATTCATGATAATCCCTGTGATCCTGAGGCAGCACACGAAAGCTCACTGCATAAAAAATATCTTTCACCGGATGTGGAATCAAATGCCAGCAGGTTGCAGGCAGATCAATTCTTGTTGCCTCATTTTTTTCCATGTCCCAAACGCCAACCATTTTTGCTTCACCCTTTTCGCCAAACGCAGGATTGTCCATGCTTCCATAACACAAATATTTTTTATTAGCAGTAAACTTCATGCTGTGCGGCAACATCAATTTGTGCGGACCAAGCTTTGTTCCATTGCGAAGATTGTTCACATTGAACTGGTAAAAATAATCTCCGATAGCAGCAATAAATTCTTCATAATTTATCCAGGCAACATGGGTACAGCCACGAATGCTGGTATCATTAATTTCAAAACCTAGTGTGGATACACGATCTAATTCATCAAGACTGTAAGGATCGTATAAACCAAGATGCTGCCCTGCAGTGCCCATATATCCATACTTTCCATTGGGGCTTATACTTACCGCATGGCCACCTGCCATACCGTTAAAATATTTTATTTTAAAAGCGTAGGAATTGTCTGCAGGATCAAATAAAAAGTTGCACACACCGGCCATTCCCTCAAGACCATTGATGCCATTACCGTCTAAAGCAATTTGAAAACTGTAGGGATATTTTTTCATCGTCCCTAATTGGGGTTTTGATTAGTTAATGCTGATGATTTAAAATTAATTGAAATAAACTACATAGTCAAAAGAGCAAAGAGATTATGAATTTACCCGAGTGCTGCTATTAAGCATTTCTGCGGCTGCCACGGTCCCACCCATTGCTAAGCAATACACCGCCAAAATTTGTGAAGATGGTGGTAATAGAAGATTTTGATTTCATTAAAAAATTTGTGTGTAAAGCTATTTCAGTATCATCATTTACCGGGAAATTATATTTCCTCTGCATCGCCTTGCGTGGTCTCCCACCAGCGAGGTCAGACGGTTGAGAAGGTCTTAAGAGAAGTTTTAGAAGACCTACGGCAGCTAAATAATTTTCCTTGCAAGGGTTATAAAATTCATTTATTTTTTGCTGGCAAACCTTTTGCTGATTCTCTCGAACAATAAACTATGGAGCTGGCAAAAGAAAATATTGTCCAACTGGAAACGTTTTTTAACAACAGTAAATTCTCCTCATTGGGCGCCGTTATCACTGATCTTGATGGTACTGCCGTACATGAGTACAAAGGTAAAATTGTAATTCATACTTCGGTAGAACTGGGATTAAAAAAAATGCATCACCTGGGTCGCCCTATAATCATCAATACGCTTCGTTTTCCCTTGTCTGTTATACACACTTTCGGTAAGGAGTGGTACACAATATCCAATGCTCCTATCCCCGTTGTTTTATTAAATGGCAGCCAGCTTGGTTATATAGTTCAATCTTCTGATGGTAGTTTTGGATTTGAGCAAAAGGTATCGTTTACCTTAACTGAAAAAGAAATAGATAATGTTTTGCAAGGTGTATCTAAATTACTTGTAGGAGGAATTAACAACCTGGTATTTTTTTATTATCCTGAAGACTGGACGAAAGGTGAGATCATCTGGACACCTGATGAAAAAAGAATATCTAAATTGAAGCAAAAATATTTAAGTGCATCATCCGTAATATCTACAGATATTGCAGAATTAAGAAACACTCTGTTATCGCAAAAGCTTTGTATGATATTTTTACTGATAGAAGAAAATACTGATAAATTAATGGCATACCAGCATAGTAAAAAAAGTAATTTTTTTACCACTGCGGGTGTAGATAAATTATCAGGTACAAGGGAGATGGCGATGGAACTGGGTGTTGATCTTGCACATTCTATAGGAGCTGGTGATACAGCAATGGATAATTTTTTGCAGGGCGTAGGTTTATCAGTACATGTTGGCAACCGCAATCTCCCTTTCAAAGGTGCATCTGATACAATAAAGCTTCCTGGTTTTACAGAATTCGGTCAGCTTCTTTTTCATTTTGCTGCATTGCAACAAAATAAAATACTTCAGTGATATGCCTGTAAAAAGCAAAGCAAAAATAAATGCGCATATTTTACTTGCCAGAAAACTCATCAGGTACCTCTATGGGAATAAAAAAAGCAGTATCTCATCATTATCCGGGGGACTAAGTAATTATGTTTTTGCAGTAAAAATGCCGGGAGATGATTTAGTAGTACGGATGAGCGATAAACCTGAAAAGATAACAGCTTTTCTAAAAGAGCAATGGGTGGTGGATTTGGCAGGAAAAAATAAAATACCGGTTCCGGAAATTTTGGAAGTGGGGAATCAAATTATTCCTGTGCCTTACATGATAATAAGAAAAGTACAGGGAGAAGCCGCCATAAATTTTAGTGATCGCAAACAGCTGTTGATGGAGATGGGGCATTACACAGCAAAAATAAATGCAATACCAACGCATAATTTTGGAAACGAGTTCGATTGGTCGGGGAACACGTTATCAAAAAATATTTCCTGGAAAGAATATTTACACAAAGAACTAAATGTAATGTACAGGCTTAATACGCTAATAAAATATAAAATGCTTTTCTCAAAAAGTATTAAGGCGATAAAAGCACTGCTGGAAGAAATGGAAAGCTGGAGAAAAAACCCCTCGCTCAATCATGGAGACATGAGGTTAAAAAATATAATGATAGATAAACAGGGAAAAATAATTTCTATTTTAGATTGGGAAAACTGCACATCGGTTATTGCTCCATATTGGGATCTCTCCATTGCCTTACACGATCTTTCTATTGATGAACAGGAATATTATCTACAGGGCTATGGCATAAAGCCTGCTGCGTATAATAAAATGGCTCCATTTATTAAAACATTAAATATTCTGCATTATGCGCCATTGGTTCAAAAGCTTGTAATAAAGAAAAAATTTGAAAAGCTGGCAAATTACAGAGTAAGAATTAATGGCTCAATGGACATGTACTCTTTATAACTAAAATTAGTTTTAGCCTTCCTAATTATTTCCTAACATCCCCATTACCCTCTTTCGCATTTCGTAGCTTCGCATTATGCAGGAATATTTACAGGATTTGAATGAACCGCAGAGAGAAGCTGTGCTGCATCGTGACGGACCTATCATGATCGTTGCCGGCGCAGGAAGCGGTAAAACGAAAGTGCTTACTACCCGAATTGCTCACCTGATGGCGAATGGCGTGGATGCTTTTAATATTCTTGCGCTAACTTTTACCAACAAGGCTGCCGCAGAAATGAAGGAAAGGGTTGAAAAAATTCTGGGCAACAACGAGGCAAGAAATTTATACATCGGCACTTTTCACTCTGTGTTTGCACGCATTTTACGTGCCGAGGCTGACAAGCTTGGCTATCCACGCAACTTTACTATTTATGATACTGACGATGCTAAGAGTGTCGTAAAAACTGTTGTTAATGAGCTTGGTCTGGATGATAAGCAATACAAACCAAATGTAGTGTACAACCGCATCTCAGCCGCTAAGAATGGTTTGATAACTGCTGCGGAATATTTGAATGATTATACTTTTCAGCAGGAAGATGTGAGGGCAAACCGACCGATGCTCGGCCAGGTTTACGATGCGTATTGTAAGCGCTGTTTTAAAAATGGCGCAATGGATTTTGATGACCTGTTGCTTAAGTTTTATTTATTGCTAAGCACGCATCCGGAAAGCCTGAGCAAATACCAGCGCAAGTTTAAATACATAATGATTGATGAGTACCAGGATACCAATCCTGCTCAATATCAAATTATAAAACTGCTTGGCGCTATGCATGAGAACGTTGCCGTGGTGGGTGACGATGCACAAAGCATTTACAGTTTTCGCGGAGCCACCATTGAAAATATTTTGCAGTTCCAGAAAGATTACGATGAAGTGAAGATTGTATTGCTCGAACAAAACTACCGAAGCTCACAAAGTATTCTGCATGTTGCCAATGATATTATTGCTAACAACAAAGGTCAGCTTCCTAAAACATTGTGGACAGCAAATGATGAGGGCGAAAAAATAAAACTGGTTCGCACAGCAACTGATAATGATGAAGGAAAATATGTTGCCGATGCCATACAAGAGCAAAAGCTTCGCAATCATTTTCGTAATAATGATTTTGCAATTCTATATCGTACCAATGCACAGAGCCGGAGTTTTGAAGAAAGCCTGCGCCGCATGAACATAGCTTACCGTATTTATGGAGGCATAAGTTTTTATCAAAGAAAAGAAATAAAAGACCTTTTAAGTTATCTGCGGATCATTGTGAATCCCGGCGATGAAGAAGCTCTCAAACGCATCATTAATTTTCCTGCAAGAGGCATTGGAAAAACCACGGTGGAGAAAGCCATCCTGTTGGCAAATGAAAATAATATCTCATTCTGGAATGTGCTGGAACGGGCCGCAGAGTTTGGATATAGGGCAAATACACTGGAGGTGATAACCAATTTTGTTACGATGATAAAAATGTTTCAAAGTGAGTTACAGAAAAAGAATGCCTACGACCTTGCGACAATTGTTGGCAAAAGCACAGGCATAATAAAAGAATTGTTTAATGACAAAACTACCGAAGGGCTGGCAAGATATGAGAACATACAGGAGTTACTTAACTCAATAAAAGAATTTACTGAAACACCCACAGAAGATGGAGAATTGCTGGATAAAAGCCTGGGAAGTTACCTGCAACAAATTACATTACTTACAGATGCAGATGAAGACAAAAGCGAAAGCGATGTTGTAAAACTAATGACGATACATGCTGCAAAAGGATTGGAGTTTCCGGTAATTTTTGTAGGTGGGCTTGAAGAAACACTGTTTCCAAATTCAATGTCAATAAATACAAAGGAAGAATTAGAAGAAGAACGAAGGCTATTTTATGTGGCAGTAACAAGAGCAAAAGCAAAACTATATCTCACCTATGCAAACACACGTTACCGTTTTGGTAACCTCACGCAAAATGACCCGAGCCGGTTTATTGATGAGCTACCCGAGAAGTATTTAGACCGTGCGTTTGCAGGCGGTAATATGCGCAACAATCAAACCTCACACTGGAACCCATTTGATAAAATTAAATCAGCATTCAAAGGTGGCCCGACAGATGACCGCCCACGTTACACTGATAAACCGGCTTATGTAACTACCGCTGCAATAAAAATAAAAGAGCATACGCCATCGGCAGATTTTGCGCCAAGTGATACCACCAATTTGCAGGAAGGCGCAAAAGTAGAGCATCAAAAATTTGGTTTTGGCGAAGTAATGAAAATGGAAGGCGCTGCTCATAATCCTATAGCCACGGTTAAATTTGAGCATAATGGTGAAAAGAAAATAATGTTGAATTATGCGAAATTGAGGGTTATGCCAAACAATTAACCGTTTGTTACGCTTTTCGTAAAACAATAAAGTTTAAATCTTAGTAACTTTATATTCTTAATTTTTTAAGATGATTAAAACAGGCAATCCCGTAATAAGTATATACACTGAAATGACTCCCAACCCGGAGACAATGAAATTTGTTGCCAATAAATTATTGTATCCAGGCAAAAGCATTGATTTCCAGGATGAGGCAAGTGCTGCCCCTTCACCATTAGCTACGGAACTTTTCAGTTTCCCTTTTATAAAATCAGTTTTTATTGCAAGCAATTTTGTTACACTAACAAAAACAAATGAAACAGAAGATTGGCAGGATGTTATTCCTTCTATCAAACAATTTTTAAAAGAATATTTGGAGGAAGGTAAGCCGGTTGTGAATGAAGAAGAAGTTGCCAACATGAAATCAGAAAGCAGCAACGAAGTAAGCGCTGATGACGAAGATGTGGTAAAACGTATAAAAGAATTATTGGAAAATTATGTAAAGCCTGCCGTGGAAATGGATGGCGGCGCCATCCAATTCAGAAGCTATGAAGATGGTAAAGTAAATCTTATGCTGCAGGGAAGCTGCAGTGGCTGTCCTTCTTCCATGATAACTTTAAAAGCCGGTATCGAAGGCATGATGAAGAGAATGATACCTGAAGTTAAAGAAGTTGTTGCCGAAGCGGAGTAAAAAACCCTCTAAATCTCCCTAAACGGAGACTTACGAAAATCTTTAAATGTTTACACCCAAACAATCCAAAACCAGCGAGTCAAGGATTTAAAAAAGTATGCTGCTTCTCAAATGAAGATCCGTTTTAATTACCCTAATAATCTATCACCTGCTCCTCCATCATTTCGGGCATCTTTCTAAATTCATATTGCTGGTTGCGGAGTTGCGGTTCAAAGCCCGCTTCTCTTATAGCCTGCTGAATGCCTGAACTGGTAAAACGGTGTGGAGCGCCGGCGGCGCTTACAACATTCTCTTCTATCATGATACTTCCAAAATCGTTGGCACCTGCATGTAAACAAAGTTGCGCCACCTGTTTAACAACTGTAAGCCAGCTTGCCTGTATGTTTTTTACATTAGGTAACATTATCCGGCTCATCGCTATCATTCGTATATATTCTTCGG
>JBPCQG010000086.1:0-14562 GCA_050998315.1 Chitinophagaceae bacterium | reverse complement strand
CGGTTTATGAAATTATTGCTCCGGGACAATCAAAGAATTTTAAAACAAAATATTTTGCACCTAAGGGAACTGACAGTGTGGTGTTAGTTGTTACGAGTGCTAAGGTTGTAGAGAAATAATCTGTGTCTTTAGTATCCTTTCAATTTTTAGGCTTTGCTAAACTTTGATTCGAATCCTGCTGACGGACTGTGTGTGTTGGCAAAGTCCCCTCTTTGGGAGGGGATTCAGGGGAGGCAAAATTCAAATTTATCTCCATCAAATAAACCAAGATCACTCAGTTTTAAATGCGGGATAACGAGTAATGCCATAAAAGATAAAGTCATAAAAGGCGCAGATAATTTTGAACCCAATTCTTTTGCAGCCTTATCAATAGCAGTATATAATCCGGCAACTTTATAACCATCTTCATTACTCATTAAACCTGCTACAGGTAAAGGAAGTACAATGGCTCCCCTCTCCACTTGTGGAGGGGGGTTAGGGGTGAGGGCAATTCCGCCTTTTTCCTTTATTACCAGGTTTACCGCTCTGCTAATACTTTCATCATCAACACCAACTGCAATTATGTTATGAGAATCATGCGCTACTGAAGAAGCGATTGCTCCATGCATAAGTCCAAAGTTTTTTACAAAAGCTTTGGCAACAGCTGCATTTTTATAACGGTTTACAACAACCATTTTTAAAATATCATTTTCTGTATCACTCACAATTTCTGCATTTTCAATTTTGGGTGTTACTATTATTTTGTTTGTGATTAGCTGTCCATCTAAAGCTTCTATAACATTTATGAAATCACCAGGAAAAAAATCTAAAATCTCAAATCTAAAATCTAAAATCTTTTTCTCATCACAATCAAAATTGTTTATCACATCTGATTTTTCAGCACTAATTTTAGTAATACCTTTTTCAGCAACCAGCTCACCATTTATATAGGTTTCCAGAACTTTGAAATCATTCAAATCCTCTACAACAATCAGATCTGCGGCATCTCCTTCTTTTAATAACCCAACATTCATTTTATAATGCTCAACAGGGTTTATACAGGCTGCCTGTAAAACTTTAAATACATCAATTCCTTTTGCAACAGCTCTTTGACAGAGTAAATTAATATGCCCTTCTACCAGGCTATCAGGATGTTTATCATCACTGCAAAACATTATTTTATCCGGATAGTCGTTCAATAATTCGATCAGTGCTTCAAAATTTTTGGCAGCACTCCCTTCTCGGATGAGGATCTTCATTCCATATTGTATTTTATCCAGGGCTTCTTCTTTTGTAAAACATTCATGATCTGTACTGATTCCTGCGTCTATATATTTTTTAGCCTGCTCCCCCTTTAAGCCGGGTGCATGTCCATCAACAGGTTTATTGTATTTTTTTGCAGAAGCAATTTTATTCATCACCTCTTCATCGCCGTTTAATACCCCCGGAAAATTCATCATCTCACTTAGATAATTTATTTCATTTTTCTGCAAAAGAAGATCAACTTCTTCTGCATTTAAAGCAGCGCCTGCGGTTTCAAATAGAGTTGCAGGCACACAGCTTGGAGCCCCAAAGTGAAATTTAAAAGGCACAGTCTTTCCATTTTCTATCATAAACTCAACACCCTGCAAGCCACATACATTGGCTATTTCATGTGGGTCGCTAATGGTGGCAACTGTACCATGCACAACAGCCAGCTTGGCAAACTCTGATGGTACCAGCATAGAGCTTTCAATATGTACATGGGCATCTACAAAACCGGGAAGAATAAAATTTGGTAATTTTTGATCCGCTGATAATTTCTCTATGGATTTTATTTTTCCATCTTCGATAAAGATTTTCCCCGGATATATCTTTTTAGAAAAAACATCTACAATGTTCCCTTTAACTGAGAGACTCATGCCCCCTCCGCCCCCTAAAGGGGGGACTTTATCAACTTCTTTTCTATTTATATCATTCATATTGAAAAAGATTCTTAAACCCTTTTGGTGAGTTGGGCGTCAATTTAATTGTTAAATGGCAAACAGAAAAAATAATCATTTCGATATTGATTAACTTGCAAATTAAAAACTATGGAAGTAAAAAATATAGTTCTGCTTGTAGTATTTATTTTAGGAATTGTTTGTATGCAGTTTGCCCAGGCTCAAAGCGCTGATGATATAATTAATAAATATATTGAGGCAAAAGGCGGTAAAGACAAACTGAATGCCATTAAATCCGTTTACATGGAAGGTTCACGGGAGATGATGGGAAGTGAAGTAATGGTTAAAGTAACCATGGTTCAAGGCAAATTATTTCGTAATGATTTTGAATTTGGAGGGCAAACGGGTTATACTATTGTTACCCCAACTGAAGGATGGAGCTTTATCCCCATGCGTTCACAAAATGTTGAATCTATCCCGGCCGAAAGACTGAAAAACATGCAGGGACAATTAGATATTGCGGGACCATTGGTTGATTATATAGCTAAAGGAAATAAAGCAGAGCTGCAGGGAAAAGAAACTATTGATGCCGCAAAAGAGGGCACAGGTGGAAAAGAAGCTTATAAAATTAAACTTACGATGAGTACCGGTAAAGATGTAACATTTTATATTGATACCAAGACTAATCTCCTGATCCAATCAAGGCAAATGAGTTCGCCTATGAGCAATGGTGCACCTCAGGAAGTAATTACAAATTACACTGATTATAAATCAATTGATGGCATCATGTTTCCTCAAACTATAGCTAATCCCGGAGGCGGACCAATGGGTGGTTCAACTACTTTTGATACTATTGTATTAAATAAACCAATTGGAGAAGATCAATATAAACCATCTAAATAAAATTTCCATAATCTTTATAATAAGGTGTTGCTTTTTATCAGCACCTTTTTTGTATAGCTAGATTTAGTATCTTCCAAACCTAATTTTTATTACATGAAAAAAATCTTCTTATTATCATTTATTATTTCTTTGAGCATAAATTTATTATCCCAAAATAAAAAGCCGGGTAACAATTCAAATGCATTTGAAGACAGTCTCCTTTTTTCCAAAATGAAATATCGTTTAGTTGGTCCTTTCCGGGGTGGAAGAAGCGCTGCAGTTACCGCTGACTACAGGCAAAAGAATACTTTTTATTTTGGCGCTACAGGAGGAGGAGTTTGGAAAACAATTGATGGAGGGAGCAACTGGAAAAACATCTCTGACAAATACTTTGGAAGCACCATAGGCGCAGTATCAGTAGCGCCCAGCGATGGCAATATTATTTATGTGGGAGAAGGGGAAAATACAATGCGTGGTAATGTAAGTGAAGGATTAAGCGGTGTTTGGCGAAGTGATGATGCGGGACGTACCTGGAAAAATATGGGATTAAAAGATGGTCATCATATTATTCGGTTGGTTATACATCCACGCAATCCTGATATAGTTTGGGCAGCGGTAATGGGACATTTATTTGGACCCAATGAAACAAGAGGTGTGTATAAAACAACTGATGGGGGTAAAAACTGGAAACGTGTTTTATATGTAAATAATCAAACGGGAGCCAGTGACCTCGTGATGGAACCCGGTAACCCGGAAGTATTCTATGCAGGCACATGGCGGGTTATACGTACCCCATATTCACTGGAAAGCGGCGGTGAAGGAAGCGGGCTTTGGAAGAGCACAGACGGTGGAGAAACATGGAAAAACATTTCTGCTAAAAAAGGTTTACCAAAAGGCGTTTGGGGAATTGTTGGGGTAGCTGTAGCACCTTCTAATCCGGATAAAGTATATACCATTTTAGAAAATGCAAAAGGAGGAATGTTTATATCAAATGATGGCGGAGAAACATGGGCATTAACAAGTAATGATAATAATATCCGGCAGCGGGCATGGTATTATACTAAAGTTTTTGTTGATCCTAAAAATGAAAACTTAGCGTATGCTCCCAATGTAAATTTCATGCGCAGCCGTGATGGGGGTAAAACTTTCCAATCGGTACCTACACCTCATGGCGATCACCATGATCTATGGATTGATCCTGAAGACGGAAACAGGATGATTGTAGCAGATGATGGCGGTGCGCAGGTTTCGTTTGATGGTGGTACTAACTGGAGCACTTATTTAAATCAACCAACGGCTCAAATTTATCGGGTTTCTACTGACAATTCTTTTCCATACCGCATATTGGGTGCACAGCAGGATAATAGTACAATAAGAATAAAAAGCAGAACTACCGGCCCGGCTATCACTGACAGAGATTGGGAACCAACTGCCGGCAGTGAGAGCGGTTATGTAGTTGCTGATCCTACCAATCCTGATATTGTTTATGGTGGCAACTATGGAGGCTATCTTTCAAGATTAGACCATCGAACTGGTGAAAACCGTGCCATCTCTGTTTGGCCGGATAACCCCATGGGTGCCGGCGCTGATGTTTTAAAATTTCGTTTTCAATGGAATTTTCCAATCTTCTTTTCGCCACATAATCCTAAAAAATTATATACAGCAGGTAATGCATTATTTACTTCAGAAAATGAAGGCGCAAGCTGGGAACAAATCTCTCCAGACCTTACAACGAATGATAAAAGCAAACAAAAATCAAGTGGCGGACCAATTACACAGGACAATACTTCAGTTGAATATTACTCAACAATTTTTACGGCAACAGAATCTCCTTATGAAAAAGATCTTTTATGGACGGGCAGTGATGATGGGTTGGTACACGTAAGCAGGAACGGGGGAAAAAACTGGGACAATGTAACACCTGCAGGCATACCAAAGTGGATGATGTGGAACGCTATTGATGCTGATCCTTTTAAAAAAGGTGCTGCATACATTACAGGTACCCGGTATAAAAGCGATGATTTTGCACCTTATATTTTTAAGACAGAAGATTATGGCAAGAGCTGGAAAAAAATAACGGATGGCATTAATAAAATGCATTTCACCAGGGTAATGAGGGCAGATAAAAAACGTTCCGGATTATTGTATGCAGGAACCGAATATGGTATGTATATTTCTTTTGATGATGGAGCAAACTGGAAAGCCTTTCAACAAAATCTACCTATTGTCCCCATAACAGATCTTACAATTAAAGAAAATGATTTGATAGTTGCAACCCAGGGACGTGCATTTTGGGTGGTTGATGATTTAAGTGTGTTACAACAAATGAGTTCTTCAGTTACAAATAAAAATATTCATGTATTTGAGGTTTATCCTTCTTACCGGATGCAGGGAAACCCTTTTGCAGCTTCTTTTGGGATCTCCCGAAATGCCGGAGCAAACCCGCCTGCAGGTGTTGTATTTAATTATTATTTGAAAGATGTGCCTGATTCTGCAAAAGCTGCTGTTACCATTTTTGATAAAGATCATAAACTGATAAAAACATTTACAACAGATGCAAAAGAGAACAACGCTAAAATTGATGTAATCAAAGGCATGAATACATTTGTTTGGAACCTGCGATATCCGGAAGCGGAACGTATAGAAGGTATGATATTATGGACTGGAGTCCCGGGGGGAATAACTGCAGCACCGGGAAATTATTTTGCCCGTTTTAAAAACGGGAAAGATTCTGCCGAAGTCCCTTTTACAATTAAAGCTGATCCTAATTATAAAATAAGCCAGCAGGATTATGATCAGCAACAAACTTTTCTCCAAACCATGATAGATAAATTTAATGAAACACAAAAGGCAATAAAAGATATTAGAGCTTTGCGTAGCCAGATAAATTCGTTTACAGATTTACAGGGAAAGGATATGGCAAAAGACATAAAACAAATGGCCGACAGTATTAATAAAAACCTTACCTCTATTGAAGAAACGCTTTATCAAACTAAATCAAAAAGCGGGCAGGATCCATTGAATTATCCCATCAAACTGAATGATAAATTATCAGGAGTTTTTGATGCGGCTAACAGTGGCAACTTTTCGCCCAGTAAACAATCACGCGAAGTATATGCTGATCTGGCTGGGCAGATAGATAGAGAATTAAATAAACTAAAAACAATTTTTAATGTAGATGTGCCAAGATTAAATCAATTAATAAGAGAAAAACAATTGCCCGTAATCGGAGTTAAGAAAGAATAAAGCCTCACCTCCTGACCTCCTGACCTCCTCTCCCAAAGAGAGGAGGCAGTGCTGTAGAACATATCCAAGCATTCATTCTTCCACATTTACACTTGAATATGATTAACAACTACTCAATTACTGATTAAAGATTTTATAGACAGTGTGGAAGCTATGAGGTTTATTATTTTGATGAAGTATCGCTCCTTCTCTATGGGAGATGGAGGATGAGGCTTAATCTTCATTCAACATATCAGGTCTTCTTTCTTGTGTTCTTTTTAAAGATTCGTCGTGCCGCCATGCTTCAATTTTTGCGTGATTGCCACTTAATAAAACATCAGGAACTTTCCATCCGCGAAAATCTTCAGGACGTGTATAAACAGGCGGCGATAATAAATTGTCCTGGTAAGAATCTGTGAGGGCTGATGTTTCATCATTCAACACACCGGGTAGCAATCTTCCTATCGCATCAACCATAATTGCGGCACCCAACTCGCCACCGCTTAATACATAATTACCAATGGAAATTTCTTTTGTAATGAAATGATCCCTAACTCTTTGATCAATACCTTTATAATGCCCGCAAATTAAAAGCAAATTATTTTTAAGGGATAAATGGTTTGCAATTTTCTGATCGAAATTTTCTCCGTCGGGTGTTAAAAATATCACTTCATCATATTCTGTATTTTTTTGCAGGGTTTCAATTGCATTTACCAATGGCTCCGCCATCATTACCAACCCTGCACTACCTCCAAATTGATAATCATCTACCTGAGCATGTTTATAATTTGTGTAATCTCTAAGGTTAAAAAGATTTACTTCAAGCAAACCCTTTTCCTTTGCTCTTTTTAAAATAGAATGCGAAAAAAAACTTTCCATCAATTCAGGAACAACAGAAATAATATCAATTTTCATTTTGCAAACTTACTGATTGAAAAATTGTTGTGCGTACGCCAGTGTTTATTTTGCTATTTACGAGAGTCGAATTTGTGCGTTAGCAAGTCTCCCCAAATCGGGGGAGATTTAGAGGGGGCTTATAAACCCATCCAATTCTCTTTTTTGTTTTTTCGTTGGCCTACCTTGTTTGCTTTGCCTTTTCCCGGTTTGAAATACAAAAGCAGATGTCTTCACATTTTCTATTTCTTCTTCGGGTGTAAGGTCAATATAATATTTTATTGCTTCCGAATATTGAACACGATTATGTAATAAGCCGCATACTTCAACCACCCACTTTTTAGCCTCAGTTTTTACTTCATATTGGTCTCCAATATTTACAGTTCTGGCAGCCTTTACGTTTACTCCTTTGCTTTTTACTTTATTGCCTGCGCATGCTTCAGATGCAACTCTTCTGGTTTTAAAAAGACGAATTGCCCAAAGATATTTATCAAGTCGTAATTTCTCTTTCTCCGGCATAGCCAAAGTTAAAATCTTTTGGTACAGACGATAAACATTCTATTATTAATTACTTTTATTTTTCAAAAAATTATACATGCAGAGATATAAAAAATTTGGATTGTTTCTAATTTGTGTGAACTATTCTTTTATTTCATTTTCCCAATTTAGTCCTAAAGAAGTATACTGGAGTGCTGACGGAAACTCTTATATGAAAATAAGAGAAGGCAATATTGTAAAAACAGATGTGAGTACCAATGCAGAAACAATTCTTATAAAAAAAGAACAGCTTACTCCAACCAACGCAACAAAGCCCTTATCATTTAATATCTATAATTTTTCATCTGATAATACAAAGGTTCTTATTTTCACAAACACTGCAAAAGTGTGGCGATACAATACCCGTGGCGATTACTGGGTGTTAGATATTCCCTCCAATAAATTGATGCAGTTAGGAAAAGGAAGGCCATCACAATCATTAATGTTTGCAAAACTTTCACCGGACAATAAAAAGACTGCGTATGTAAGCGGTTATAATATTTATGTAGAAGATTTGGCTACGCATAAAATAACCCAGCTTACAAAAGATGGCACACGGAAATTTATTAACGGAACATTTGATTGGGCATATGAGGAAGAATTTTTTTGCCGGGATGGCTTTAGATGGAGCCCGGATAGTAAGCAGATTGCTTATTGGCAAATAAATGCCAGGAATGTAAAAGATTACCTGATGATCAACAATACTGACTCGATATATCCTTTTATCCAGCCGGTTGAGTATCCGATTGCAGGTGAGCCTCCATCTCCTTTTAAAATAGGTGTGGTGAATATTTCAACTGCAAAAACAGGGTGGATGAATATTTCCACTGATGCTGTTTTACAATCTTATGTCCCCAGGATGGAATGGGCTGCAAACAGTAATGAACTTATCATACAACATCTAAACCGCAAACAAAATAAAAGTGATATAGAGGTTTGCAATGTAATTACCGGAAATACAAGAACAATATACACTGAACGTGATTCCGCATGGATAGATATACTTCCATTATGGGATGAAGATTATTCGTTGGGTGGATGGGATTGGCTAAATAATGGAAAAGAATTTTTATGGGCCAGTGAAAAAGATGGTTGGCGTCACCTTTACCGTATAAGCAGGGATGGTAAACAAGAAACGCTTATTACAAAAGGCAATTTTGATGTAATGGATATCAGTACAATTAATGAGTTTACAGGATATATTTATTTTTTTGCATCACCACACAACGCTACGCAGAGATATTTATATCGTACAAAGCTTGATGGCAAAGGAGAATCTGAAAGAATTACTCCAGCTAATCAACCTGGCACACATAATTATAATGTGTCGCCGACAGGCCGTTTTGCTTTGCATACATTTTCCACTTATTATACACCCTATACAAGCGAATGGGTTACGTTACCTGCTCATACATTTTTAAATGGAAGCAGTGTAAATGATGCGTTATCTAAAGCAAATAAAGCAGCATCAGGTATAGAATTTTTTACCATTAAAACACAGGAAGGAGTAGAGATGGATGCATGGATGGTAAAACCTAAACAATTCGATTCTTCAAAAAAATATCCTGTTGTATTTTACGTGTACACAGAGCCATGGGGGCAGGAAGTAAAAGATGAATATGGAATAACAGGTAATGCACAATACATGGGTGATATGGCAGAAGATGGTTACATCTATATTTCAATTGATAACAGGGGCACACCTGTACCCAAAGGCAGAGCATGGAGAAAGAGTGTATATAAGAAAATAGGACTGGTAAATATTAGAGATCAGGCAATGGCAGCTAAAGATATATTAAAGTGGAACTATGTTGATACATCTCGAATTGCTGTTTGGGGATGGAGTGGAGGCGGGGCAGCAACTTTAAACCTTATGTTTCAATACCCGGATATTTATAAAACAGGTATTTCCATTGCAACAGTAAGTAATCAACTTACTTATGATAACATTTATCAGGAACGATATATGGGATTACCGCAGGAGAATAAACAGGATTTTATTAATGGATCGCCTATTACATATGTAAAAAACTTTAGGGGTAATCTGCTCTATATTCACGGTACCGGTGATGATAATGTTCATTATAACAATGCTGAAATGTTGTTGAATGAAATGATAAAATACAATAAACAATTTCAGTTTATGGCTTACCCTAACAGAAGCCATAGCATAAGAGAAGGCGAAGGAACAAGAAAACATTTATCAACTTTGTATACTGAGTATTTAAAAAAATATTGCCCACCGGGACCACGATAAATTTTTATAATGAATAAAATCATTTTTTTATTTATCCTGATCCTTCTTTTTTCATTCGATAAAAATAAAACTGCCACATGGATAAGGATAAACCAACTTGGCTATACACCGCAAGGAATAAAAGTTGCAGTTTGGTGCAGTAAAAGTGAAACAACGGTCTCTTCTTTTTCATTAATTGATTCTGCAACAGGAAAAACAGTTTTTACAGGGAAAGCAGGAAAAAATTTTGGCAAATATGGTCCATTCAAAAATACGTATCGCTTAAGCTTTTCTTCTTTTAAAAAGAAAGGGGTTTATTATTTAAAAGCAGGCAATACAATTTCTTCCTTTTTTAAAATTGATAAAGATGTTTACAAAGGAGCTGCAGATTTTTGTCTGCAATACATGCGGCAACAACGCACCGGCTTCAATCCTTATTTAAAAGACAGTTGCCATACGCATGATGGCTATGTGTTATATGGAGAAAAAGCCGGGATAAAAGACAGCACCCGCATTGATGTGGTTGGCGGCTGGCATGACGCTTCCGATTATTTACAGTACTCCACTACTTCTGCAAATGCAGCCTATCATTTGCTAATGGCTTATCGTGATTTTAAAAATGTTTTCACTGATGAAAAGCTTGCTAATGGTTTGGATGGGGAAAATGGAATGGCAGATGTGTTGGATGAAGCAAAGTGGGGGTTGGACTGGCTTTTAAAAATGCATCCAAAAGATGATTGGATGTTCAATCAAATTGCCGATGATCGTGACCACATGGGAATGCGAATCCCTAAAGAAGATAGCTTTTATGGAAGAGGATATGAAAGGCCTGTATATTTTGTAAGTGGGGAGCCGCAGCAAAGGGGTAAGTTTATGAATAATACAACAGGCACAAGCTCTACGGCAGCAAAGTTTGCAAGTGTGTTTGGATTAGCCGATTACCTCTGCAATACAGATAGTTTATTTTGGAAAAATGATAAGAGAAAATCATATTATGATAAAGCATTTGATGCTTATAACTATGCATTAAAAAAACCGGGGGTAACACAAACTGTTTCTGTGCGATCACCATATATCTATGCGGAAGATAATTGGGCGGATGATATGGAACTTGCTGCCGCTGCAATACATAAAATGGTTATCTATGCACCAAGTGGAGGAGGAGATAATGGATTTTATTTGGTTAAATCACTTGAGTTTGCCAAGAAGGAAAAAATAACTCCATGGCTTGGCGCCGATACAGCAAAACATTATCAATGGTATCCTTTTATTAATCTTGGCCATTATGAATTAGCCAAACAATTAAAAGATAAAAGAAGAGACACCATCATTGGTTTTTATAAACAAGGCATTGAAAGAGTTTGGAACAAGGCAAAGAACAATGCATTTTATCAGGGAATACCATTTATCTGGTGCAGCAATAATCTTACAACATCATTTGCCATACAATGTTATTGGTATCGTGAGTTAACACATGACAAAACTTTTGAAGAATTTGAACAGGCAAATATTGACTGGCTTTTTGGCTGCAACCCATGGGGAACAAGCATGGTGTATGGTTTGCCTTCATGGGGCGATACCCCTGTCGACCCGCATTCTGCATTTACGCATATTAAAAATTATCCAATAAATGGCGGGCTCATAGATGGACCTGTTTATACAAGCATTTATAAAGGTCTTCTTGGAATAAAACTGTATCAGGCTGATGAGTATGCAGAATTTCAAAGTGACCTTGCCGTTTACCATGATGATTATGGGGACTACAGTACCAATGAACCAACAATGGATGGTACGGCTTCTTTAATTTATTTGCTGGCAGCGAAGGAAAATGAGACCTCCCCTAGATCCCCTCCCAAAGAGAAAGTCCCCTCTAAATCTCCCCCAAAAGGGGAGACTTCCGCAGCTTCTTTTCCAATGTTCGATCATGGAGCAATCGTTAGAGGTGATCAAAATAAAAAAGAAATTGCATTGGTATTTACTGCTGATGAATTTGGAGATGGAGCAAAAGGTATAACGAAGGCATTACAAAAACATAATACAAAAGCATCTTTCTTTTTTACAGGAAGATTTTATAGAAATTCTCTTTATAAAAATATTATTACTCAATTAAAACAACAGGGACATTATTTAGGTCCGCATAGCGACCAGCATTTGCTTTATTGCGACTGGACTAAAAGAGACAGCCTATTAGTAACAAAAGAAAAATTCAGAAAAGATCTCACCGCTAATTTAAAAGCCATAGAAGGATATGGCGTTCAACGATCAGCAATAAAATATTTTATACCCCCTTATGAATGGTACAATGACAGCATTGCATCATGGACAAAGCAAATGGGATTACAACTAATAAATTTTTCTCCCGGTACAAAAAGCACAGCCGATTATACAACTCCTGATATGAAGAATTACAGGAGTTCGGAAGAAATTTATAAATCAATACTTCAGAAAGAAAAAGACATTAATGGGTTGAATGGATTTATATTACTCATGCATTTTGGAACCGATGCAGGAAGAACAGATAAATTTTACAATCGATTGGATGAGCTTTTATCTACACTAAAACAAAAGGGATATAGTTTTAAAACTATTGAAGAGGTATTAAAGTGAGTTTGAGATTCCGGGTTTCCGGATTAGATTATTTATTCTTTTTATTTCCTTTACCTGTAATTTTTTTAACCTCTTTATCAAAGTCGCTTTCAAAATTTTTATCCTGCACTATGCGGAATTTCTCATACTCTCTTACTGCCAACTTCATTGCTACATTGTGGCTTACTTTGCCAGCATTTTTTAAAATTTCGTATTCATTAAATTGAAGAAAGGCATCTAACTTTTGTATCCACTCAACCATCTTCATTGGTATTTGACGGGCTGCCTGAAGTTCTGCATAGTCCAAATACATTACAACTACCCTTTCTAATTCTTTTATCTCTTTTTCATACATATAATTTTTTGCAGTAGTAATATCGGATTTCAACACTTTACCACCGGGTGCATTTTTAAATGTTTGCAAACCCATGTTTGGTTTGGTTGCATCAGCCCTGTCCTTTATTAATTGCACTCCTGTTTTGCCTGTAATAGCCCAGTGAAGTTTGTTTTGAACTGTTTTAAAAAAGGTTTGTGTTATCTCGGCATCCTTATTATAATCTATACTGCATTGCTCGTAGATGTCCGTTATTTTAAGGTAAAACCGTCTTTCACTTGCCCGTATCTCTCTTATACGTTCTAAAAGTTCTTCAAAATAATCCTGCCCAAATTTCTTACCTTGTTTTAGCCTTGCATCATCCAATACAAAACCTTTAATAATAAACTCTCTAAGGGTTTTGGTTGCCCAGATACGGAACTGTGTTGCCTGGTAACTGTTAACCCTATAGCCAACGGCAATAATGGCATCTAAGCTATAAAAGTTAGTGACGTAGTTTTTGCCATCGGCGGCAGTTATCCGGATTTTCCGGATAACTGAAATTTCTTCAAGTTCGCCGGATTTAAAAATATTCAGAAGGTGTTCGCTTATCGTTCTTACATCAACCCCAAACAGGTCTGACATTTTCTTTTGATTAAGCCAAAAGGTTTCGCCTAAAAAGAACACTTCAATGTTCACCTGACCGTCAGGTGTGGTATAAAATATAATGTCGTTTTCCTGCGGTGTTAAATCGTTACTCATGATGCTAAATACAAATTGAAAATGGACAATGGATAGTTGACAATTATTTGTTTCGGTTTTGTTTGCTTGTTTTTATTATTGAGGTCAGCAATTTTAAAAGTTCTAATAAGTCTTGCCGGATAGAATTATAGGCTGTTTCCTCCAGGTAACCTGATTGAAACGAAAGGTCAACCCAGTAATCTGTTTCATTGGCTTCTTTTAATGCAATTGCCATTTTATGTATAAAGTCAGCATTGCTTTCTGCCTGCTCTGCTTCACGAATTAAGGCGCCAATAGCGGTTCCGCTTCTTAGCAATTGCTTACTTAAAACAAACTCTTTCTTTTTGGTTTGTAAATACTGATACAATTTCACTATTCTTAATGCAAAAGCAAAAGACTTCGTTTTTATTACATTTTCCTTCATTATCAATTATCAATTGTCAATTATCAATTATTCTTTTTACGAGCTTATCAATTGCTTTCATTTCTTCTGAAAGATGCTTTTTTATATCTGTTCTTATCCTGCCCAGGTGAATAGCAGATAACTCCTGTTTAGGAATATTATCTTTTAAATATTGTGATGCTTTTTGGTGGGCAGTTTGGCTAAGTGTTGCTAGCTGTGTATGTATTTCGCTTGTAGCATCAAATTTTGGATAATAGATGTCAAGGATTTTTTTCTCTTTCATTCAGAATTGTTTGGTTACCAAAAGTAAATTGAAAGTGATGCAAGCCCTAAACTTTCTTCCCGCTCACAAATTTATTTCCCTTTACATAAAAACGATAAGCCAATTCGGAATCCGGGAATGCACTTTCAACCCCAATTCTTTTGCTTATGCCGATATCATTTTCTTTTAATTTAAAGCTATCATCCGCCAGATAAATTTCCTCATCCAACAAATGCAAGCCTGAATGTTTTTTAAAAATCCCTAAAGCTTTGCCAACATTTCCCGGTCCTTTGGTTAATGTAAAATCTAATTTTGGCTTGCCGGTGCGTTGCAGCATAATATCAATTCCTTCCAATGGTTCCACAGCTCTTATCAGCACGGCATCAGGGATATCTTTTTCATTGGTAACTATATTAAGCATTTGGTGCATACCATAGCAAATGTACACATACGCCGTTCCGGCATGGGCATACATATGTTCATTTTTTGCAGTTCTTCTTCCGCCGAATGAATGAGACGCTTTATCAACATGGGCAACATAGGCTTCGGTCTCTACAATTCTTCCCGACGTAGTAAGCCCAT
>JBPCQG010000076.1:0-15365 GCA_050998315.1 Chitinophagaceae bacterium | reverse complement strand
CAACAAAATTCATAAGTAGCATAAAGAGGGATATGTTGTGATTTGCTTTCAGATTTTTGATACTAATTTAGTTCTTTCACAACTTGGGCGATTTATCTTTATCGGTTGTTATAGTTGTGATTTGCTTTCAGATTTTTGATACTAATTTAGTTCTTTCACAACAGTGGCCATGCAACTTCCCTCCAGGCAAAAGTTGTGATTTGCTTTCAGATTTTTGATACTAATTTAGTTCTTTCACAACGCCTTCAAAATCTTCCACAAGCAGCTATAGTTGTGATTTGCTTTCAGATTTTTGATACTAATTTAGTTCTTTCACAACCCGTTATTCTACCAAGCTTTGTTACTCTTGGTTGTGATTTGCTTTCAGATTTTTGATACTAATTTAGTTCTTTCACAACCATCTTGATTGCCTTGAGAAGCTTCATACAGTTGTGATTTGCTTTCAGATTTTTGATACTAATTTAGTTCTTTCACAACTTCTTGGATTAGCATCATACGTGCCTATTAGTTGTGATTTGCTTTCAGATTTTTGATACTAATTTAGTTCTTTCACAACCTTCTTGATTGAACCCAGAATGAACACATAGTTGTGATTTGCTTTCAGCTTTTTGATAGTAATTTAGTTCTTTCACAACGTTAAGCCCTATTTTAAGAGTGCTGTTGTAGTTGTGATTTGCTTTCAGATTTTTGATACTAATTTAGTTCTTTCACAACGATTGCTTCGCATGCGCTCGCAATGACGGAGTTGTGATTTGCTTTCAGATTTTTGATACTAATTTAGTTCTTTCACAACAGTGTATCAAGTACCTGCTGCACATCAGCAGTTGTGATTTGCTTTCAGATTTTTGATACTAATTTAGTTCTTTCA
The DNA here is from genome assembly GCA_050998315.1 of Chitinophagaceae bacterium. Lineage (GTDB taxonomy): Bacteria > Bacteroidota > Bacteroidia > Chitinophagales > Chitinophagaceae > Ginsengibacter. The sequence goes on along the minus strand of JBPCQG010000076.1, from coordinate 14,497 downwards.
CAACGAGATAATTTTTTGTCCTTTGCCATTTTTGTTGTGATTTGCTTTCAGATTTTTGATACTAATTTAGTTCTTTCACAACAGGAGTGGCTAATACCCAGTCCTGTTGTGCTTTTCAGCCCAATTTCCCTCTGTAAAAAAAATGAACTTTTTTGGAAATTCCGGAATAAATTTGTCTGTTTTTTAAATCCTGAATTATTAGTTAAAAAAGTTCAAGCTGCTGAGCTGTTTCCGGTACCTCTATCTGCTCTTTTCCTCTAAAAATTTCCATCATCCCAAATTGCTTATCGGTTACGCACATTATACCTATATGACCTTTTGCAGGCAAAATTGTTTTTACCCGTTTAATATGCACTTCACTATTTTCCCTGCTGCTGCAATGGCGTATGTACATACTAAACTGGAACATCTGGAAGCCATCGTCCATTATATTCTTACGGAATCTTGTATAGTTCTTCCTGTCGGCTTTTGTTTCAGTAGGCAGATCAAAAAATACTAAGATCCACATGATACGGTATGCATTTAAGCGGTCAAACATATTTCAAGCCCTTTGGAGAGAATTTAGGTTGGGCCGGGATATAATATTTTTTTTGTTCCTGTCTCAAAACACTTTGCCAACGATGCCGTTGTTCTTTGCACTGCATTCATCAGTGGACTTTTTTGCCCGTCGATCATCACATCCATTACAGGTATTTCCAGTAATTGCTTTTTCATTGTTGGCGTCATCTCCAAAAAATTTCCATTCATTGTTATTATGTGGCAAACAACTTTATCTGCAAAAGGCCTGTATGGCTCCATTATATCATCTGCCAAACAGTAAGCATTGTATTGGTTGCGGTGATGAATGCCCAGCGTTGGCAGCAGTCCTGAGCATACCAATGCACGTGCTACAATAGCACGTAAAATAGCATAACCATAATTCAATAAATTATTTGGCGGCGGACCATATCGCTCTCTTCTGAATTGTAAGAACTCAGGGAAAATATTTTTCCAATAATATACAGCGGCTCTTGCTTCGCAGTTATCGCTGTCTCCGCTCTTTACACATGAGGCAAGATTAAGCATGTATTTGTTTTCAATTCGTTGCTGGCGTAAAAGTGCAGCCTGGTTGGTAACTTTTGCTGCAACGGTTTGCTGCCATAATTGTTTTTTAAGCGGAACAGATGCTTCTATCTGGGCTTTAAATTTTTGACTTTGTAAAGTATGTCCATCGAGGCTTAGCTGCATGCCTACAGGATGATGTGTATTATCGCATGTGATGATAGCGGTATTATTTGCCAGCAGCTTTGCAAGCACTGCCTGTGTAATAGTTATCTGCTGATGGTCAAGAATTAAAATACCAATATCTTCAATAGGAGTAGTTTTAGTTTCACCTGTATCCTGCATTTCAATAATCAGTTGCTCATCTTTTGTTTTAAGATAGGCCGGGTTCCCGAAGTATAGGGTGCGTTTGATCATTTTACATTAACCAATTTATTTCCCCATCTACCTTTATTTCAAAATGCTTTCCTTCAATTGCGCAGGTAAATTTATCAGCTTTAATTTTTAGACGATACTGAAGTTTATTTGCATCAAAAATTGTATCTCCATCGTCTAATAATTCATTTTTCCTGGCTTCCAAGTGATTTTGGAGAAAGAGATTGGGTGTTCCCATTTCATTGAATTTATAAATTCTAAAAAATCTTTTTAACACCTCATTCTTATGCAAATCTTTCAATTCTTCTAAATGCTCTTTATAGAAAATTACTTTAGTGCCAGATTTTAAAATGGTTGATAAAGGAATGTTTTTTTTATTCTTTCCCTTGCCCATTTCTAATGAATTATATGCTTTATCATTTTTAATCTCATTAAAGTTGTTAAGTTTTAATTGAGTCACTTCAAATAATCCTATAATTCTAAACGCTCTATTAATTTCATTTTCTGTTTGTAATTCATAATATAAACACAGTGTATTTTCTTCATTCTGCGCATAAGTATAATGCTTGTAATCATGTTTGGATAAGAAAGTATGTTTTTGAATTTCTAATGCTTTTTCTGGTGTCAGATAACCTCTTCCAGCAGCAACCTTGCATCTCACTTTTTTAATCACTGCTTTGCCATTTGGGAACGGTATAGGATCTAACTTTGCTTTATCAAAGCTCACTCCCTTACTCATTCTTATTTCAATAGTTTCTTTTACGATTTTCCTTACGCTATCATCAACGATGTTTTTACAATCATTAATACTTGTGAAAGTTGAAATGGGATACCGTTCTACTAGAGTTAAGTTGCCATTCTTTTTAATTGCCCCGAAAAAACTTTCTTTATGTAATTGCCCTCTTATTGTATCGCCTTGCGCAACTAAAGGAATTTTATTTCCATTCTCATTCAATTTGTAATTCCAACTTCCCTCTTTTAATTTTTCTTTTACAAATTGTTGCTTACCCCGTTTGCGCACATTTTTATAAGTGTCAGTTAGTGTACGGTGTTGTGCTTGAAAGTTAATAAGTGTATCATCTTCTAAACACATAATATGTTGACGGCTAAAGTTGGTCCATTGCCTTGGCGTTTCATGGTAGGTGTTATGAGGATTGTTATCTTTTTCTTCATTGTACCTGAACAATATCTTATCTCGTATGGCAGCAGGTGGAATAAGTGTTAGTACAGCAGCATCTATTGCATGATGGGTATGTTTTGTACGATCTTTCTTTTCTAACCGGGGTTGTATTTTATAAATTTCTCTAAAGGCAGCAGTAACAGATCCTTTTTGTACGTCTACTTTTTTAAACACAGTTTTTAAAAAAGGCAAAGCAAACTTGGTAACGATTTGCGTATCTCTAAGCTGGCTGTTTCGCCATCCTGCTTTATATTCTGTAATAGTGAAAGTGTCTAATTTTTTTCTCCAATAGTCCAGATCAAAGCGAATTAAATGTTTGCGCTGAATGCAGTCATCCTTTTTTTCTTTTGTTGAAGCAACCTTCGACCTGTACTTCCAATATTCATAATCTGCTTCTAATTTTTCTACCTTTTCTTCCATAAACTTAAGTCGTGGCTGTATGGCTGTGTAGGTGATACCACCAATAGAAACATCATCATAATAGTTTGATAATTGAGTTGGAATTTGCTTGTGCTTTATTTGCTTATTGTAATGCCCATCGCTGATGGTTAAGTTTTTCAATTCATTATCAAAGCTCATACTTGCGGGTACAGTGTGTTCAAAATCGTATTTATTGCCATTGAATAAATCACAAAAATTAATTTGCCTGCCAGTGTAGAGACAAATTTTCTCTTGCTCTTCCCAAAGTCTATACTTGTCAATTATTTCTTTGTTATTTATATCCAATTGATACTTGCAGTCTAACTCTTCATTCATTTCCTGGATAAGTTTCTTATAGCCATCGTTTTCATTTTCTCTGATGCGTTGGTATCTCTCGATAGCCTTTCTTTTATTGGCATCATTCAGTTCTCTTGCTATTTCAATAACCACTCTGGTATCGTCATCTATCTTGCCTTTTTGCAGCAAGTAATTCATAAGCCCTTTTAATTTATGCAAAGTTTTAAGCGCCATCGGATTTTTAAAACCGTTGCTTATAGGTTGCGGCTTACCTAATTGCTGTATGCCATTTACAATAGGGGCTTCTTCATAAGTTTCCTGCTCCGATGGATGCCACAAATACTTTTTATTTTCATCGGGCACATCATAAGTGTCTTTTAAATAATCGAAAATTTTATCGTGCAGTCTTTCTGGTTTTTCAAATAGGTTTTCCTTTTTAGAATTGATTGGCTTTCTCAAAAAGTTTAAGTATCCATTAGAAACAATATCAAATATTATCTGCTTGTCTGCTTCTGCTTTTTCATTCCAGGTTTTTTCACCAAACACAGATTGCAGTTTAAGAGTAATGTCATTTATATCATCTTTATCTAACTGATAGCTGGTATCCATACCAAACCGTTGTTCACTATTGAGTTGATCGCTTATTAAAGAGTTAATGACATTGATTAGCTCTTTATCTTCTTTTTGCTTAGAAATAATTTTTTCAATTTCAGAAGAAAATGTTTTTATTATTTCAGGTGTAACCTCTTTTGCACCCAGCACTTTTGGTAAATTAGCGAGATACACAGCCTCACTATAAATAAAACCTTCATACAGGTATGGAAGTATTTTTTTTATGGCACTGAGGCTAAGAGTTGCGTAGCCTTGCTGTAGTTTTATTTTTGAAAATTTTTCAGAAAGTTCCTCATTCAATCCCAGCTTTTCAGAAGCGAATTTTTTCAGTTTTTCCTTACTGTCGAATGTGAAGAGTACATGCCAGATATCTTCAAACGAATACGGGCAGTTCTTAGGCTGATTATAAAAGGCTTCATGCCAGCCATATTCATCTTTCCAATTATTGCCTAAAATTTCTTTCAGGCTATTTAATAATGTGCATGATATAACTTTTGTATCATCGTCTTTATTTTTGCCTTCACCTTTGTTGTGTTTCGATAAAATATAACCACCAGCTTTTCTCAGTTCTTTGTTAATGCTACACAGTTTAAAGTCTTTTGAAACTTTATAGAAAAGCGGGTAAATATTTTCTTTCAAAAAAGTTGCCTTATCTATATTGTTAGGTAATTTAATTTTGAGGTTATTCAAAAACACCCAGGTTCTAAACTCTTCGTACGAAGGATGGCTGACGGGACTTCTTTTCTTACCTGCTTTTATAAATTTGTTGCCTGCATTTTTTGCAGGTGTTTCTAATGTACAATAGCCAACCGATCCTTTTTGACTTCGTAGGGGTCGCTGCCAGATAATTGCTTTCCAAAAGCTTTGATATAAACCATCCTCCACATTTTGCACTCTGCAAATTTCCTTTAGCTCCGCTTCATAATCGGTTCTAAGATTATAGCGTTTACGTATCCGTTCATTTTTATCTTTACTTAAATGGTATAAAGCAGCCCCTAAAGTTTTGTATTCATTTATAAGTGGAATGATAGCTTCAACACCTGTCGTGCCTGTTTTATCACTTCCTTTCATAATTGATTTAGCTTCCTCGTCTTCGTCATCCCTGCCTCTGTAACCTCTACGTTGTACCAATTGGTACAACACCCTTCCTAAAATATGTGGGTTATTATTGAATATTTTTTTATGCTCATCTTCTTCACTTATCACAAGCATTCTAAACAAATAATAACTCTCATGTTTGCTAAAACCAAACACTTCAAAATCAGGTTTGCCATCCCCATCAAAATCAAACCGAAGCCATTGAATGAATGCTTCGCTTTGCGGGTATTTTCTTCCAGCACCTTTTGTATATTTTCTCCATTCATCTAATTCTTCAATGCTTAATGGACACATTTTTTGTTCAATCAGAGTTTCCAGCAAAGACCATTTTCTATATTTCTCGGCTTGGTAATTTCTTCTTTTACTTCGGCTTTCTGTTCTTTTTTGAACCAAAGGAAATTCACCAGATTTTCCTTCACCGACACCTTTATCAAATGTCAATACACCTCTATCAATAATTTGATTTTCAGTTTCAGCAGTATCTCTTATTGCCCATCCAATAGAGTTAGTTCCTAAGTCAATTCCGATAATTTTTTCCATTTTTGTTGGTTTATTACTTTAATCTTATTTTTAAAATCTGAAAGCTTATCACAATAAGGCTATAAGCCGAAGATTTTTCTTAAACCCTGCATCGTTTACGCTCTGTGGGGTTTTTTTATTCTTATTCTCTTAAGTCGCTTAACAAGAAGTGTAAGTGGAGGAGAGGGAAGAATCTTACAAATTAGAATATTTAAGTTATCAGCACAAAAAAAGTATTTCCGGGTATTTTTTTAGAAAAATGATCAGACGCTTACTTTAAAAATTCCTGCATCTGCCTTGCATTAGCTAATGCTCCCGTGCCCCATGTGTTATTAAAATAAATGTAGGCTTTCTTAAATCTGCCTGATGTTTTTATTTCATCTGTAATCTCTCCAATAAAATCTTTTTTGTATTCAGATTTATACAATACCGGAACGCCATGAAAGCGGTAGTACAAAATGGAAGTATTCTTTACAACATCATCCTGTAATGTTGGATGACTGACACCGCAAAAGCTTATTTTATGTTTTTTAAGTGCATTGTATACTTTTTTATTCCACCAGCTTTTGTCACGAAACTCCACTACATTATCAAAAGTAGGATTCAGACTTTCAATAATCCTGGTCAGTACTTCATCACTGTAAACAACTCTTGATGGTAATTGAAATAAAACGCATCCAAGTTTATCTGTTAAACCTTCATAAACCGATGCATAAAAATCTCCGAGCATTCTCTCGCAATCAAGAAATATTTTATAATGGCTTATCAGCCGCGGACCTTTCACTGAAAATTTAAAATCTTCCGGACTTCTTTTGTACCAGCTTTGTAAGGCTTCGGGTCTTGGAAAGCGATAGAAAGTTGTATTAAGTTCTATGGTATTAAAATGCTTACAGTAATGTTCAAACCATTTTGTTTGAGGAATATTTTTCGGATAAAAAACTTCTTTCCATTCTTTATAATGAAATCCTGAACAACCTATCCACCATTTAGTCATGTACTATTTTTTTATTTGGTAAAAGGAAAGTTTATCATCAACTTTTGCCTACGAGCAACATTTTATTAATGATGCCCTGCCTGTAGATTGTAAAATTTTATTTGCTCAAGCCCAAAGATTTACAAATTGCTTAAAATTTAACCAACCGGGAATAGTCTCATAAATAATCAATAATTAAATCAACATCATATATTGTTAATTCCTTAACACTTCTTCTCATGGAAATTAAATTGAAAACAAGGATTAAAATATTGCAGCAAGGTTAGTTAATCTATTGTTCAATTTAATTGGTCAATTGCTTTATTAATTCTTTTTTCTGTTTCTTCATCGCTTAACGTTTGCGGAATAAATTTTTCTCCAATTAATTTTTCATATAATTCAATGTAACGGCTGCTGATTGTTTCTATCCATTCATCATTCATTTCAGGAACTGTTTGTCCTGCTTTACCCATGAAATTATTTTCTATCAACCATTCTCTTACAAATTCTTTACTTAATTGTTTTTGCTTTTCGTTTTTTATTTGTCTTTCATCAAATCCATCTGTGTAAAAATATCTTGAGCTATCGGGCGTATGTATCTCATCCATTAAATATATCTCATTGCCTATTTTCCCGAATTCATATTTTGTATCCACTAATATTAACCCTCTTTTCGCCGCTATTTTTTTTCCTCTTGCAAATAATTGTAAACTGTATTTTTCCAGTGTTTCATAGTCATCATTACCTACCAATTTTCTTTTTATAATTTCTTCTTTGCTTATGTCCTCATCATGCCCCTGTGTTGCTTTTGTAGAGGGTGTAATAATAGGTGACGAAAAAAAATCATTTTCTTTCATGCCGTCATCAAGTGCAATACCGCACAAATCTCTTTTACCTTCTGAATACGTTCGCCAGGCATGCCCCGTAAGATTGCCCCTCACTACCATCTCTACACGAATAGGATCACATTTTTTGCCAACAGCAACATTTGGTGCCGGCGTTTGCAACAACCAGTTAGGGCAAATATCTTTTGTAGCATCTAACATGTAAGCAGCAATTTGATTTAAAACCTGTCCTTTAAAAGGAATAGGTTTGGGAAGAATTACATCGAATGCAGAAATTCTATTGCTGGCAATCATAACCAACCATTTATTTTTAATCGTGTAAACATCTCTTACTTTTCCGCTGTAAAAATTTGTTTGACGGGGCAACTGAAGAATACGCATAACACTAAAATAAATTGTGGTTTGAGATTTACAATTTTTTATATAAATAAGATTTGAACAATATTTTTATATATGGTGAAAAGTATATTTTCTAACTATAATAACAATCCTTATTTTGCCTCAAATTCTTAAAATCAAAACTACCATCATGATAAAAAGTTTAAGATGCCTGATTGCTTTGCTTCTGGCAAATATTATCTCAATATTTGCTTTTGCACAAACAACAACAATTAAAGGGAATATAAAAAATAATGTTACCGGCGAGGTTGTTTCATCAGCTTCTATAACAGTAAGAGGTTCCGGGGCAGGAACATTTTCTGATGATAGAGGAAATTTTACGCTTACTACTACACAAAAATATCCTGTTACTTTAACTATTTCTTCAGTGGGTTATGAGATACAGGAAGTGACAGTTAACAGCGCCGCAGAAGTTGTGCAGGTAAGCTTTAAGCCAGGGAATGTTTTAGGGCAGGAGGTAGTAATCTCTGCTACACGAACTCCGTCCCGCATTTTAGAATCTCCTGTTACCATTGAAAGAATTAGTGCTGCTAATATTCGCAATGCTGCTGACCCGTCTTTTTATGATATGGTTGGTAAATTAAAAGGGGTAGATCTGGTAACTGCTTCATTATTATTTACAACACCCAGTACAAGAGGTTTTAACGGAAGTGGTAACCTTCGTTTAAACCAGTTAGTAGATGGTATGGATAACCAGGCACCCGGTTTAAATTTTTCATTGGGAAGTGTGATAGGCTTGACCCAGATGGATGTGGAAAGCGTAGAATTACTGCCAGGTGCATCATCAGCATTATATGGACCGGGTGGCATGAACGGTGCCTTATTAATAAACAGTAAAGATCCTTTTAAATACCAGGGGTTTTCTTTTGATATAAAGACTGGTGCAATGCACATTGATGACAGTGATAAAAGAGTATCCCCATATTTTAACTGGAGTGTGCGCTGGGCAAAAAAACTGTCAGAAAAATTTGCTTTCAAAATAGGGGGAGAGTTAATTCAAGCCAAAGACTGGATAGGAAATGATTATCGTAATTACAGGAGGTTAGGCACTACTGGCGCAGTGATACCGGGCACAAGAGAAACAGACCCTAATTATGATGGTGTAAATGTTTATGGTGATGAAACAACAGTAGACATTAGATCAAATGTTCTTAATCCATTAGCCCTGCAGGCACCTTTTTATGCACCTTATATAAATGGTTTACCAGCTTCTATACCTGTATCACGCACAGGCTACCTGGAAAAGGAAGTGATTGATCCTAACACTGTAAATTTAAAATTATCGGGAGCAATACATTATAAAATAACTGAAAAAACCACATTTCTATTACAAGGTTACTGGGGAACGGGTAACACTGTGTACACCGGAAGTGACCGCTATTCTTTAAAAAATTTAAAGATGGGTCAATATAAAGTAGAACTAAATAATCCTAACTGGTTTTTACGTGGATATACAACACAGGAAAATGCCGGAGAGGCCTTTAATGCAACCGTTACTACCCGTTTGTTTAATGAAGCATGGAAACCAAGTGGAGGTACCACAGGATGGTATTATCAATATACCCTTGCTTTTCTTTCAAATAAGTTAGGGGGACAATCGGATTTCACTGCTCATAATAACGCACGTGCTGTTGCGGATCAGGGGCGCCCAAGACCGGGCACACAACAGTTTATGCAATTTTTGAACCAGGTACGTAAAATTCCAATATCAAAAGGCGGAGGTTTATTTGTAGATAAAACTAATTTGTACAATGTAGAAGGACAATATAATTTTTCAGAATATACGCATGACTTTGCAGATATAATAGTAGGTGCTAATTATAAAAAATATGTATTAAATTCTGAAGGAACTTTATTTGCAGATTCCGCGGGTAAAATTGGTATTAATGAAGTAGGTGCCTACATTCAGTTAACCAAACGCTTGTTTGATGACAAATTAAAATTTATTGTGTCAGGCAGGTATGATAAAAATGAAAATTTTGATGGAAAATTTACACCCCGTGTATCTGCAGTAATAAGAATAGCACCGGAGAACAACCTTCGCTTAACTTATCAGCAGGCATACCGTTTTGGATCTACACAACAACAATGGATTAATCTTAGAGTAGCAGGCGGAACTGCTTTGATCGGAGGCTTGCAAACATTTAAAGAGTTTTACAAATTCAATTCAAATCCTGTATATGATGTTTCTTCTTTAGTTACAAATAATACCCGCACTGTTAGAAATTTTGAAAAGTTTAAAGCAGAAACTGTTAATTCATTTGAAGGTGGATATAAGGGATTGCTGTTTAATAAAAAATTATTGATTGATATCTATGGATACTATGCAATATATAAAGATTTTATAGCAAGAACTTTGGTTGCGCAAGCAGTAAATGGCGATGCTAATAATGTGACCCAAAAAAATATCAACAATAATACACTGGTAACAATTTATTCAGTGCCGATAAATGTTACCAGCGATGTTAAATCAACCGGTTTTGGCGCTAGCCTGGATTATTTATTACCCCATAACTTTTCAATAGGCGTTAATGGAAGTTCTGATAAACTTAGTGATGTTCCTGTGGGATTTATCTCAAATTTTAATGCGCCTCTTTATCGGATTGGAGCTTCAATAAGTAACACTGGTTTCGGAAAAAATAATCGTATGGGATTTAATATTGCCTGGAGATGGCAGGATGAAGTAGACTACCAGGGGGATTTTGCAAATGGTCTTGTTCCTGCTTATCATACTCTTGATGGACAGGTGAGCTATAAATTTCCTGAACAAAAATTAATGCTTAAGCTAGGCGCCACTAACCTTTTAAATCAATATTATAGAAATGGATTTGGTAATGCAGCTGTTGGCGGATTATATTATGTAAGTTTCAGTTACAATTTATTTTAAGTACAAACAATCATTCATTTTAAAGAAATAGTATGAAATACATTCTAAAAATTATTATAAAGCAGGTACTTCCAGTTATGATTTGTGGTATTGCTATTGTATCCTGTAATAAAGAGCTTGAACGTTATGGAACACCGCTAACTTTTTCGCAAAATGCCGGAAGTACTCAAACAATTGCAGATTTTTTGGGAGCAGACCCTGATTATACATTTTTGCTTGCTGCCTTAAAAAAGGCAGCCCCTGCAGGCGGATCAGCCGGAGATCTGCTTTCTTTATTAAATGATAGAAATAATTTATTCACTGTTTTTGCTCCGAATAATAATGCTTTTATTGCATCCGGAATTCCTTCGATAGCGGCGATAAGCAGTAGTGCATTTCGTTCAGGACAATTAGATAGTCTTTTACGATACCATATCATTCCTGGAAGACAATATTTGTCTACAGATATTCCTACTACTTTCCCGAACATACAATTACCATCATCCTTAACTGTAGGAATTGTAACAGGTACAGTACCTTTTAAACTGAGTGTATATCCATCAAAAAGAGCTAACGGTTTTTGGGTGAACAATATACCTGTAACATCTGCAGATAAAATAGTTTTAAATGGTGTTGTGCATACAACTGCAACCTTAGTTTCACCGCCGGGTGTTCTAACAGCCAATATAATAAATAATGATCCTACAGGTAGGTTTACTTTATTTGCAGCGCTTATTGCAAGAGCTGACCAAGGGCAAACTGACTCAACAAAAACATTTAAATATGCTTTAAATATTCCATTTGCAAGCCTTACCATTTTTGCTCCTACCAATACTGCAATGAAGGCATTTATAAATGCTGCCTCGGGTGGCCTGGTTCCATTAGCTGCTCCTGATGCGGTATTTATTGGATTTATAAGCAATAATTTGCCTGTACTAAATGCCGCTGGGGTTGTTGCATATCACTTTTTGCCAACAAAAGATTTCTCTGTAAATTTTCCGACAACTGCTGCATCTTTCCCAACTTTTTTTAATAGTGCGGTACCCACCCACCCGGGGGTTAAAGTTCAGTCGGTGCTTAATCCTGCATTGTTTGGTGTTCAATTAATGGTAACAGGTGCAGGTAATGGTGGTATTGCTGCAGTTTCTAATGCTCCCTCAGATCTTGATAGAAATGCCATAAACGGGGTGGTACATATTATTGATAAAGTCTTATTACCCCAATAAAGCAAATCCTCATAACAAGGCTTGTATGGATGGGGATCCTCGTTTTTTGCTAAACATTAAATCTGAAGTTCATAACATCTCCATCTTGAACAATATAATCTTTTCCTTCAATTTTTAGTTTACCGTTTTCACGGCGTGCCGCTTCTGATTTGTAATTTATAAAAGCATTAAGCAATTACTTTGGTTTAATAAATAATCTTTATGATTTACAGTTACTGCCTAAGTTTATTTACAGTTCACATCCTTACTTCTACACATTTTAAATTGAGGTAACCAAAGGTTTACACCTGAAGAAATTCTATGTATCGTATTCTTTATATATAATTATTTATTCCTAATAAATTTTTTCTAAAAATAATATAAGAATAGGCTTCATGATGAGTTTCGTTTTCTTTTAAACGATTCCCCTTTTTTGATGCACAGTTATAAGTTTTGTAACTTTAAGAAAATTAATTTATGGGATTAGTATATGCAGAAATACTATTAATAAACGGTGAAGATTTGATACTTGCCAAAAGGCATATTATAGGTGAAGATAAAATTAAACAAATGAATGTAAATATGTTGGTAGATAGTGGTGCGTATATGATGGCCATTAATGAAACTATACAAGAGCAACTTAAATTACCTTTAAAGGAAAAAAGAAAAGCACGAATGGTAAATGGTAGTGTGGAGGAGTATGACGTGGTGGGGCCAATAGAAGTTAAATTTAAAAACAGAAGATGCAATATTGATGCAATTGTATTGTCTGGAGATAATGAGCCTTCGCTTGGCTCTATACCGATGGAAGATATGGACGTACTAATTCATCCGTTGCGTCAAGAATTGATAGTGAACCCGGATCATCCATATTTCGCCCAAATGAAAATGAAATAAATTTATATTTTAAACATTAAATCTGAAATGCATCACATCCCCATCATGTACAATATATTCTTTTCCTTCAATTCTTAGTTTACCATTTTCACGGCATACAGCTTCAGATTTGTAATTAATAAAATCAATATAAGATATAACCTCAGCTTTAATAAATCCCTTTTCAAAATCTGTATGAATAACGCTTGCTGCCTGGGGCGCTTTCCATCCATGATGTATTGTCCATGCTCTTACTTCCTGAACGCCTGCGGTAAAATAGGTTAGCAGGTCAAGTAGTTTATAGGCAGAGCGGATAAGCCGGTCCAGTGCAGGTTCTGTCATTTTATATTCTTCCATAAACATTTGCCTGTCATCTGCATTTTCAAATTCTGCAATTTGTGCTTCAATTGCATTGGTCATAATAATTACCTGTGCATTCTCAGCTTTGCCTGCCGCCATCAAAGCGTCAGAATATTTATTACCTGTATGCATTGAAGCTTCATCAACATTAGCAACATATAAAACAGGCTTATCTGTTAATAAAAAATTATCTGCTATTGCGGCTTTATCTTCTTTAGATAGATTTAAAGAAAGAATATTTTTTCCTTTATCTAAATGCTCTTTACACCTCAGCAACACTTCATATTCTAATTTTACTTTAGGGTCACCCGTCTTTAACATTTTTTCAGTACGTGATATTTTTCTTTCTACGCTGTCAAGGTCTTTTAACTGCAATTCAGTTTCAATAATTTCTTTATCACTTATAGGATTAATGGGTCCTTCATCTCTTAAAATATTTTCATCTTCAAAACATCTCACCACATGAATGATAGCATCCACTTCACGAATGTTTGCCAAAAATTTATTTCCCAAGCCTTCGCCCTTGCTTGCTCCTCTTACCAAACCGGCAATATCAACAATCTCAATTTGTGTTGGTACTATTCTGTTAGGTTTTACCAAAGCTGCTAAATTATCAAGTCTTTCATCAGGTACATTTACCAAACCAATATTTGGCTCAATGGTACAAAACCTGTAATTGCTTGCCTGTGCTTTTGCGCTATTGCTAACTGCATTAAATAAGGTTGATTTTCCAACGTTGGGTAAGCCAACAATTCCTGCTCTTAAAGCCATTCTCAAAATATTTTCTATAATGATCAAAAGAAATATTGATCATTTGGGGTGCAAATATAGCAGGAATTACTTTGAGTATATTTTTAAAAGGAAAAGGCTATAGATTGTCTGCAGGAATATCTACCACCCAGTCTTTTAATACGTCTTTTCCTTTAATGTTGGCTGCCTTCCAGCGCAGATTGAATATTCCTCCTGCTAAAATATTTACATTAGAAAAGCCATCAGCAATTAATACGGCTGCTGTTTTATATGCATCTACGTTCGATCCAAAATTATATATAACAACTGGCTTATTTTTAAAGGCAGAAATGTCGTTTAATTTGTTTTGAATATCTCCGGAGGGAATATTAATAGAGTTTTTTATGTGTCCTGTGTTACGCCATTTATCTTTTGATTGATTGTTATACTCTGCAATAGTTCGGACATCAATAATTGCAATATTTTTATCATTCCCCGCGAGCTTGTTAAAGGCGTCACTTGCCAACGTATGGTATTTTCTGTTTTGCTCCCATATCTCATTTTTACAGATAACATCGGTAGTAGTAATTAAATTATACATCCCGTTGAATAATACAGCTACATTGTTATAACCTTTTGAAGTTAAAAAAGTTGCTGCCCGAACACTTTCGTTTCCATATCCATCTATAACTACTATCATTT
>JBPCQG010000057.1:0-3524 GCA_050998315.1 Chitinophagaceae bacterium | reverse complement strand
GGCTGGCCACTACCAGTCGTGGTTGTTACGCCAGGAATTGCATCTTCTACGGCTCTTAAGATATTACCAATTGGTCGTTTTTCTATTTCAGAAGCCTTAATTGTACCGACCGATCCGGTGAGCGCTTCCTTTCTTACAGTGCCGTAAGCCACTACAATCACTTCTTCCATTGATTTATCATCAGCAGTCAAGGAAACGGTAATATCTGCTTGATTTCCAATTGCAATTTCCTTGCTTGTATAACCAACTCCCGATATGATAATGGTTTTGGCACTAGACGGAATGTTTAAGGTAAAAGAACCATCCGTTGCAGTTGCAGTACCAATGCGGGTTCCTTTCACTAACAATGAAGCTTTTGGCAGTCCCTGTCCATTACCATCCGTAACCTTTCCGGTAATAGTTCGGTTCTGAGAGATGGCGTTTACCAGCAGAAATAATATCGCTGATAAGGTTAAGAAAAGTTTTCTCATGTGTGTTTATTTTATTTTAAATTTTGATATTAATTTGGATTATTGAGGACACTACAATAGCACAGATTGCTGCTTTAGTATTGATGTTAATTGAACTTTTAATTATGGAATTATGTTCATTAAAAAAGTTGATACTTAAATTTATGAGGGATGTCTTAGGGGTGCATCTGCAAATATAATCCTACTGTAAAAATTAAATAAAAAAATATCGCCTGTTTCCCATTTATTTGTTACAGAATTCTATTCCCTGGTTGCCTGATTTTTTGTACCCACTAATAATAATACCGGCAATAAAATGAGGTTGGTTAATGTTGCAACCAACAAGGTTAGCGAGGTGAGCCAACCCAATGCTTGTGTGCCTCCAAAGCCGCTAAAGCAAAAAATTACAAAACCGGCAATTAATACCATTGAGGTATATAAAATACTCAAACCCGTATGCTTAATGGTTTCACTAACAGTCTTAACTACGTTATTATTATATTGCGGAAGCTCCTGTTTATAATTCACTAAAAACCTTATGGTAACATCAATAGCAATACCCAGGGCTACGCTAAATATCAATACTGTTGAGGGTTTTAATCTTATACCTATCCAACCCATAACTCCGGCTGTAACTATCAGAGGAATTACATTGGGGATAAGCGAACAGAAAAGAATTCTTATTGACTTAAAGAGATACAACATACATAATGCAATTAGCAAGAATGCCCAAAGTATACTTTGCTTTAATCCATCCACGATAAACTTACTTCCTTCTAAAAAAGTAATGCTGCTACCTGTAAATTGCAGATGATACTTTGAGGTATCAAATAGTTGATCTGCACGGTTTTTTATGCCACTTAAAATCACAGGCAACCTTTTAGTTCCAACATCTGCCAAATTTATACTTATACGGGTGCTTTGATTGGCAGTGTCAATAAAACTTTGAACCAAATTAGTTAACCCGTTTTTTTGCGTACTGTCAGGAGCTTCTTTTTTAAATTTAAAATAACTGGACATTATCATAAAATCGCTAGTGTTGGGCATCATATAATTTGCAGTATCTCCTTCAAAAGAAGCCTGCTTAATAAATTTCATAGCCTCTGCAACGGAAAGGGGGCGGCTCATTTCTTTTTGCTCAGCAATATATTGTGATAACGAATCTATTTTTTCAAAAATTTCTAAGCCACGTTTTCTAATTCCAAAACGCTCTTTTGTATCAACAACAATTTCCAACGGTAAAACCCCTTTAAAGTTTTTTTCAAAAAATTTAAGATCCGAATAAATCTTATCTGTTTCAGGAAGGTCTTCTACCATAAAAGCTTCGGACCGTAATTTCATAACTCCCATTATGGAAAAAGCAAGGATCACCAAAGTACTTCCATAAACAATTTTTTTATGGTGCAACACCCAGTTCTCAATTTTTAAAAGCAAGGCCGTAAGCCATCGATTATCAAGATATTTAATTTGAGATTTTTTAGGTGCCGGTAAATAACTTAAAACAGCAGGCAACAAAATAAACGAGACAACGAATATCATCATTATACTAATGCCTGCAACCGCACCAAACTCTTTTAAGATAGCACTCTTGGTAAGGGCAAAAACTGCAAACCCAATTGCAGCTGTAAGATTACAGAACAGTGTTACAATCCCCATTTTACTAACCATATCTATCAGAGATTGCTCCTTGTTATTACTTGCCCGGTATGTTGAATGATATTTGTTTAAAAAATAAATGCAATTGGGAACCCCTATCACTACAACTAATGGAGGAATTAAAGCCGTTAATAAAGTGATCTTATATCCAAATAAATAAAGAAGACCAAAGCTCCATATTACCCCGGTCAACACAACTGCTAATGATAAGAGCATAGTGCTAACCGAACGAAAAAATATCAATAATATAATAGCTGACAATACCAATGAACCAAGCAGAAACCATTTCATTTCATTTTTTATTCTATCAGCAACCAAAGTTTTTATTAAAGGAAGGCCGCTTAAGTGAGTTTCAATTTTTGTGGCAGCAGTAAAAGCATTTGTTTTTGCGATGATATTATTTACAATTTCAGTTCTTAATGAAGAAGCAAGCGCACCCTTATTAATTCGAACGGCAATCAGGTACGCATTGCTATCAGGATTGTATAAAAGAGTTTTATAAAAAGGGAGATTGAAGAAAACGCTTTTACTGCTGTCAAGTTCTTCCTGTGAACTTACCGTTTTTGAAAATATAGGGATAGATTTTAGTTTTTCTGTTGCAGTATCTTTTATAAGATTTACTGCTGAAGAAATACTTAGAGCATCTTCTACATGGGGAATACTTTTTAATTCCTGTGTAAGATTATTGAAGGCATTAAAAGTATTCAGGTTAAAAAAATTGTTAGTCTGCACGCCTATTACCAAAAGGTTTCCATCCTCTCCAAATTTTTCTCTAAAGGATAAATATTCCTGGTATTTTGGATTATCTGTTGGTATTGCTTTAGCAAACTCGTAGCTAAGCTGAACCTTGCTGGCAAAGTAAGCCATTACGCCTGTAAGGGCTAATAAAATAATAAGTAAAGGAAGTCTGAATTTTAAAACAAATTTTGCAAGGCTTTTCCACATATCAGAAAATATTAATGCCGGCAAAGATACTAATCAGTAAATAAAGTATATGGAGTATATAAAGGGTAAAAGTATTGATCTCTTTGTTTAATTTTAGTTGAGTTAAGCTTGTATACAGCTATATTATCCCATTAATCTTTTAATCGCATAAATCGTGGTTCAGACAACAAAGGGCATTGTATTACGAACAATAAAGTATGGCGAAACATCTATTGTTGTAAATATTTTTACTGAGCTTTTTGGTATACAATCATACTTAGTAAATGGTGTACGATCTTCAGGCAAAACTTTAAAGGCGAATTTCTTTCAGCCTGCTTCAATCTTAGAGATGGAGGTATATCATAATGAATTAAAGAATCTGCAAAGAATAAAGGAATTTAAGTGGGGATATTTATATGAAAATGTTTTAAGCGATGTTACTAAAAATTCTGTAGCATTATACATGGTTGAACTTTTACAAAAGTGTTTAAAGCA
>JBPCQG010000049.1:0-3657 GCA_050998315.1 Chitinophagaceae bacterium | reverse complement strand
CATTTACGTGCAGATAAATTAGACTACCGTATTCATTTTGCCTTAAACTGTGGTGCTAAAAGTTGTCCGCCAATTGCATTTTACACTCCTGAAACCCTGGATACACAATTGGAGTTGGCAACTAATGCATATCTCGCAAGCGAAGCTGATTATGACAGCACTAATAACATCATTAAACTCCCAAAATTAATGAGCTGGTTTCGTGCGGATTTTGGGGGTAAAAAAGGAATGATAAAAATTTTAAAAAAACACAATATCATTCCGGCGGAAGCATATCCAAAAATAAATTTCAAAAAATACGACTGGACATTATATCTTAATAATTATTCAAATTAAATTCATGAGCAATTCTTATTACAATTCCGCAGACCTGGGAAAATTTGCCAACATTGCTGAATTTCAGAAACCCCTTGCGGATAAATTCTTTTCATATTATGGCGAAGTCTTTAAGGACAGTGAATTAACGGCTAGAGAAAAATCATTGATAGCTTTAGCAGTTTCCCATGCAGTGCAATGCCCATATTGTATTGATGCCTACAGCAGTGACGCTTTTGAAAAAGGATGGAGTGAAGCCCAGATGATGGAAGCGGTACATGTTGCCTGTGCTATTCGTGGTGGTGCTTCACTGGTACATGGTGTGCAGATGATGAACAAGGTAAAGGAGATAGCGATGTAAATAGAATCTATGAAATCACTTAAAGCACAAAACAGTTTTCTTGCTGATGCCCATGAACAAATTGAAATTCTTGAGCATGGGAAATCCGGTGAATTTTCTCTTGTCCCTTTTCAGGAAAAGCTGGAAACGATTGGCTTGTATCCTTTGAAACCTATTGGCATAGATATTTTCCAGGTGAATATTGGTAAAATGTGCAATCAAACCTGCAGACACTGTCATGTAGATGCAGGTCCTGACAGAAAAGAGATTATGACAAGAGAAACTATGCAGCAATGCATTGATGTTTTAAAAACCAATCCGCAGTTAAAAACAGTTGACCTTACCGGCGGCGCTCCTGAAATGAATCCAGGCTTCCGCTGGTTTGTCGAGGAAATAAAAAAACTTGACAGGCATGTAATGGTTCGATGTAATCTCACCATTATTTTGGCAAATAAAAAATATCATGATCTGCCACAGTTCTACAAACAACATAAAATCGAAGTTGTTTCTTCTCTTCCATTTTATACGCAGGACAGAACAGACCGTCAACGTGGTAATGGTGTGTTTGAATCCAGTCTTAAAGCGCTTCAAATGCTCAATGAAGTTGGGTATGGAAAGGAACAAACAGGGTTGATTTTAAATCTTGTTTACAATCCCGCCGGTGCATTTTTACCTCCTTTACAACAGTCGTTAGAAAAAGAATATAAGCAGGTTTTATGGCAGCAATATGGCATTGAGTTTAATAATTTATTTGCCATTACAAATCTTCCTATCAGTCGTTTTTTAGATTATTTGCTAAAAAGCGGCAATTATGAAACGTATATGGAAAAGCTTGTGGATGCTTATAATCCTGTAGCCGTTCCAAATGTTATGTGCCGCAATACAATTTCTATTGGTTGGGATGGCTATTTATACGACTGTGATTTTAACCAAATGCTGGAATTAAAAGTAAACTGCAACAGCAAGCATATTAATGACTTTAATACAGCTGAATTAAATCAAAGAAATATTGTTATAGGGCAACACTGTTACGGATGCACTGCCGGTGCCGGTTCCAGCTGTGGAGGGACAGTAATATAAATATCATGGAGCAGCTTATTAAAGCAAAAGAATTTCTTTTATCAAAGGGGGTTTTACAACCTGAAATTGGTATTGTATTAGGCACAGGTTTAAATAAGTTATTAAATTTAATTGAGATAATCTTATCTATACCTTATACCCAGATTCCGGACTTTCCAATATCCACTGTTGAGTTTCATAAAGGCAATCTTCTTTATGGAAGAATAGAAAATAAAAAAGTGATTGTTATGGAAGGGCGGCTTCATGCTTATGAAGGTTATTCTATGCAACAAATTGTTTTTCCAATAAGGGTGATGAAACTACTGGGAGTGCAAAAACTTTTCTTGTCAAATGCTGCCGGTGGAATTAATCGTAATTTCAAAAAAGGAGATTTGGTTTTAATTGATGACCATATAAATCTTCAATCAGGAAATCCGTTGACAGGAAAAAATACAGATAAATTAGGCAGTCGTTTTCCTGATATGAGCCAGCCTTACAGTAAAGAACTTTCAAATAAATTAATTGAGACAGCAAATGAATTAAAAATTAAATTAAAGAATGGCGTGTATGCTGCAGTGAACGGACCGAACTTAGAAACAAGAGCAGAATATCGCTATTTAAAAATTATTGGTGCAGATATGGTTGGAATGTCAACGGTGCCGGAAGTGATTGCTGCCAATCATATGCAACTCCCTTGTTCAGCCATTTCTGTAATAACGGATGAATGCAATCCTGCTAATTTGCAACCTGTAAACATTGATGAAATAATTGAAGTGGCAGGTAAAGCAGATGCAAAGCTTTCTAACCTCTTATATGAAACTATTAAGCAATTACAATGAAGCAGGCAGTTTTAATTTTTGCAAAGAACTTAATACATGGTGAAGTAAAAACAAGGCTTGCAGAAACTATAGGAAATGATAGAGCCTTTTCTGTTTATAAAGAACTTTTGCAACATACAAATGACATAACAAAAGATATAGCTTTTGATAAAATTGTTTTTTATTCAAATAACATAGACGAGAAAGGCATCTGGGCACATGAAACATATAAAAAACAAATTCAAAAAGGAAATGGTTTAGGTGAAAGAATGCTAAATGCTTTTGAATATGCTTTCAAAAATGGATATGAAGAAGTGGTTATTATAGGTACGGATTGTTTTGAACTTACTTCATCAATAATTAATGATGCCTTCTCATTTTTAAAAGATCATGAAATTGTTATAGGTCCTGCTGAAGATGGTGGCTATTATTTATTAGGCATGAAAAAATTATATCCTGAACTGTTTCAAAATATTTACTGGAGCACAGAAAATGTATTACTGCAAACTATTGCTGTTTGCACTAAAGTAAATATAACCTACCATCTATTGCAGCAATTGTTAGATGTAGATGAAGAAAAAGATTTGATTAAAACAAAATTTGCTCTGACTAATAAATCTGACTAATAAATAAACGGCAATCGATACTTGTCCATAATCTATGATAAGCATTATCATTCCTGCATATAATGAAGGGCAACAGATAGCTGAAACAATAAGTAAAATTCATGCTGCCAAAGGGCAGTTTCCTGTTGAAATAATTGTTGCAGATGGGGGAAGCACAGATGATACATTAGAAATAGCTTCTAAATGCGCAATAACGATATTAAGTGAGATAAAAGGAAGAGCAGCCCAAATGAATAAAGGTGCTTCCATTGCCAGGGGAGATATTCTTTACTTTCTTCATGCTGATAGTATTCCACCAAAAAACTTTACTGCCTACATTAAGGATGCTGTTGATAAAGGCTTCAGCAGCGGTTGTTTCAGGCTTAGCTTCGATCATTCTCACTGGTTTTTAAAAGCCAATAGCTGGCTTACCAGGTTTAATGTAAACGCTGTTAGATTTGGCGATCAAAGTTTATATGTAACAAAAGATATATTTAAAAAGAGTGGTGGATTTAGAGAA
>JBPCQG010000041.1:0-3130 GCA_050998315.1 Chitinophagaceae bacterium | reverse complement strand
TACTGAAAAAATAGTGGCTCAGCCTTACAATATTCGTCAAGATTTAATCAGCAGATGGGAAAATAAAAAAAATTAATTGAAATTTTAAGACCCTTTTTTATAGATCGTCTATTTACAGGAATACCCTGGAAACCGAAAGAGAAAATGAATATGCAAAACTGAAATTTGCTAAATGGCTAAAGAAATAAAATATTGAGTACGGGTATTCGTGCTTTCGAATAATCTCCTGGCGGGCATGAACATAGCCGATGGCTTTTTGAATGTCTAATTCGCCGCTTAATGAAATGCCAGAAGATTGTGTTTCCCGTGCAGCCTGCATTTGGCGTGCAACATGTATAAAGGCTTTGCTTGGCACGCAACCATCATTCAAACATTCGCCGCCAACATCTTTATCGCTCTTTACAATCATGGTTACTTTAATACCAACTTTTGCAAGGAACAAACCTACGCTCAAGCCTCCTGATCCGGCACCAATAATAATTACGTCAGATCTATTACTATGATGTTTTCTGTGCAAAACAATTTTAATTTTAAAATTTACAATTTGTGTTTCCTAATTAATCTTTTGTGAACATTCAACATTTGTTCCTGCGAATAGCCCAAATAATACATTGCCCAGATGCGAAAAAAAATTCCCTGCATCTGGTACACTCCGTTGTCTAAATATTTTCTTGCAGAAGTCTTAACAGTACCATTCATGACTTTGAACCTTCCATGTTTTTTCAGCCGGTGAATAATTTCCTGGTCTTCCATCATCAACAAGTCTTCTCTAAATCCTCCTGATTTTTGAAAAACTTCTTTTGTTACGAACAAACTTTGATCACCAAAACGAACAGCATTTACATCAAATCTTGTAAACTATGCATTCGCTTTCAAAAACCAGTGGTCGTAATCAAAAGATAGCCGAAAGCAACCACTATTTACTCCTTTTTTGTAAGCATCTAAAATCTGTGTTGTAAAATTATTTGGCGGAATACTATCAGCATGAAGAAAATAGAGGATATCATGTTTTGCAACTAAAGCCCCTTTATTCATTTGTGCTGCCCTGCCTTTTTGCTCACTCGTTACGATAATTACACCGCATTGTTCGGAAATATTAATTGTGTCATCAGTGCTAGCGCCCTTCTACTACAATAATTTCTGCTTCATGCTTACCATTGGCAGCATGTATATAACTGATTGTTTTAGCAATTTGGTCAGCTTCATTATATGTTGGTATGATGATGCTGAACATGTTCTTTTAATTTTTTAGTGACTAAGTTTTTCAGCTCTTCCAAAGTTTAGAAGCTTTCTATTTCCTGCTTTGTTACTACTTCATTGATTGCTGCGTTTACTGCAACAAAAACGGATGGCAAAACAGGTTGTATTTTATACTGATTTTCAAATTCATCTTTATGAAGGAAAACTGTTTCTATTGACAGGCTTTCAACAAAATATTTCCATTCCTGCTTTTTTGAAAAGTTGCCATAAGTTAAAGCAGATAAGTTGCATTGATAAGTTGACGGCGATAACATTTTATGAGCAAGTCAGTAACAGTGCTGAACAAATCACTATTGGCGTTGAAAACAAATATCAGTTGCTCTTTCATTGCCTTTGCAGATTAAAAGTTTTTAAATCCTTTTCTTCGTCAATTCATTTGCTTTTGTTGAAACAGGCTTTTTAAATATGGATCGTAAGGTTCGCTCATGTCAGGAAAACGTGAGCCTAATTCATCGTAATTCTTTCCGCTTAATGGATTGCCATATAACAGATCTATATGGTCATCAATTAAAACCAGATCACCTTTTTAAAATTAATATTGATGCCACCTGCTGCATTTGATAATAAGAGTTTTTGCACGCCCAACAATTTCATAACAAGTATTGGAAATACAATCTGTTGCATGGAATAACCCTCATACGCATGTAAACGCCCCTGCATTACAAGAACATTTTTGTTGGCTATTGTTCCATAAATAAGATGCCTTTGTGAAAACTCCATTGTAAAAACAGGAAATCCGGGAATATCTGCATAGGAAATTGTTTGCTTTATATCTACGTAGTTCAGTAATTGATGCAAACCTGTACCCAATACAATACCTATCACTGCATTGGCAATACCTTTGGAATTAAGAAATTCCTTTGCTTTTACTAGTTGCTCCATTTTATTCAAACTGCCATTTTTCTGCATTCTTCAGCACATCTTCTGCAAGCATCTGCACATTCTTTACAATGGCTGTTTTCATGCTTGCTGCATTCATCAGCACAGGCATCACAGATGTCAGTACAAATGCTGCACAATTCTTTTGTGGTTTGCCCGCCTATGCTCATTACCTGTGCGGCGGCATAACAAACTGCGGTACATTCCATATCCAACTGAATGCACCTTGCCATCATTTGCACATTGTCACCCTGGAGACAATTAGATGCACAATGATTACAGATAGCAGCTAGCAGCACATTGCAAACAAGTATCTACACAACTTTTGTTTTGATGATCAACCAGTCATAACATTTTGGTTTAATTATTAAGAAATATCTTATGCTACAGCGCCGCCACAGCTTGAACCCGAACCTGCGGTGCATCCATAGCAGTGTTGTCCTACAATTATTTTTCTGCTGTTAAGCGTTCCTATATTGAATTGTGAAATATGCTTCGATGTACAATCAACTTTTAATTCAAGCATCTGGTTAAAATCACAATCATATAAATAGCCGTCCCATCCATGGAAATAGTATTGCGGCACATTACATTGGCAGCCGCCACAGGATTGTAAGCATTCACCAATTTTTCCATGTAGCTTTCATAACTTCCGCTTGAAAGCAAATAGTCCAAATAGCGGCTGATAGGCATATTGGTGATGGTAAATAAATTATTGAAAGCAATACCATATTGCCGCTTCAAAGCCAGTTTGTATTCTTTTTCCAATGATTGTTGTGATGGTGGTAAAAATGCACCTGCAGAATTGTAAACAAGATTTAAAATTAAGCCGGTATTTTCTTTGCCATAGCCAACGTCATTCAACATTTGAAGTGCTTTGATGCTTTGTTCAAATACGCCACTTCCACGCTGTCTGTCGGTTCTATCCTGTGTATAAAAAGGAAGCGAAGAAACTACTTCTATATGGTGTAGTTTGTAAAACTCCGGCAGG
>JBPCQG010000468.1:0-4846 GCA_050998315.1 Chitinophagaceae bacterium | reverse complement strand
CAGAGTTTGCCAAAGTGGTTTGTATAAGCTTTGGTTATATTAAAACTGAGAACGGAAAAATGCAGCTGCGGGTCAAATCATTTTATTCAGAAAATGAAAAAGAGATACTTGAAAAGTTTATAGATACGGTTTGCCAGTTGCAGGCAAAAAATAATAAGTGGTGCTTTACAGGTCACAACATTAAAGAGTTTGACATACCTTTTTTATGCAGGAGGATACTCGTAAACAACATATCAATACCTGATTGTTTTAATTTCCAGGCTATGAAAACATGGGATGTTCCTCTGTTGGATACGCTGCACCTGTGGCGCTTTGGAGATTATAAGCATTATACTTCTTTAAAATTACTGGCAGCAGCACTGGGTATTCCTTCGCCAAAAAATGACATTGACGGCAGTAAAGTAGGTGAGGTATACTGGACTGAAAAAGATCTGCATCGGATTGCTTTTTATTGCCAAAAAGATGTTGCAACTGTTGCCAATATTATTCTTCGTTTTAAAAATTTACCATTGCTGTCGGAAGAACAAATTGTATTTATTGAATAAGGAGTCAGCCTATTTAAATAGCATAAGTCCTTATTTTATTTAAGCTCTTTGTTTAACCGGAACTTTAGTTTTTGTTTTTTTAAGCGCTGATGCAATTGCTTTTTTTAGTTCTTCAAAATTTGGTTTGCCTGTATATAATTCACCATTAATAAAAAATGCAGGTATTTTTTTTATTCCTTTATTCAAGCCTTCCATAAGGTCACCTCTTACCTGCCACCCGAAAGTACCATCTACCATCTGGGTTAAAAAGGCCTTATTATTTACACCCGCTTCTTTTGAATATAATTTTAAACTAATGGTTCCTAATTGTCTCCTGTTTTGAAAAAGGATATTATGCATTTCCCAGAATTTCCCTTCCTGGGCTGCAGCAACTGAAGCTTCACCCGCTTTCATTGAGCGCTGATGAATTTGTGTTAAAGGAAAATGTCGAAAATTAAATTTTAATTTATCACCAAATTCTGTCAATAATTTTTTTACTACTTCATTTGCTTTTGCACAATCCTCGCTTTCATATTCACCAAATTCCATTAGTGTTACCGGGGCATGTGGGTTGCCTACAAATATATTCTTGGGGGGTATTATCTCTACCACCTCTTTTAATTTCATCGCCATAATTCTTCTCCTTTTCTAAATTGTTTTTTCTTTCGTTTTTTTATCAATCGTCACAGGAGTTTCATTTCTGAATACTACTGTACCATCAAATACATCTACCAATACAGGATGTGATTTATCTATTGTACCGCCAAGCAGTTTCTTACTAAGCTGGTTGATGATCTCTTTTTGTATTAAACGCTTTAAAGGTCTTGCGCCAAATTGCGGATCAAAACCATTTTCGGCGAGATAATCCAAAGCATACTCACCGAATTGAAGATCCACTCCATTTTCTAAAAGCTTTTTCCGCAATCCTTCAAGCTGAATTTTAATGATATTCTTAATTTCTTTTTTCATCAGTGGCTGAAACATGATTATTTCATCTATCCTGTTTAGTAATTCAGGTCGGATGGTTTGCTTTAACAGCGCTACCACTTCACGTCTTGTATTCTTTACAACTTCTTCTTTATTTATTTCAGTAACATCTTCAAAATTCGCCTGGATGATGTGGCTACCAATATTGCTTGTCATAATTACGATAGTATTTTTAAAGTTTACTATTCGTCCTTTATTATCAGTAAGCCTTCCATCATCCAGCACTTGTAATAAAATATTGAAAACATCGGGATGTGCCTTCTCTATCTCATCTAATAAAACTACGCTGTAGGGTTTACGCCTCACGGCTTCTGTTAATTGCCCGCCTTCATCGTATCCAACATAGCCCGGAGGAGCACCAATCAAACGGCTTACTGTATGTTTCTCCTGGTATTCACTCATGTCAATCCTGGTCATCATACTGTCATCATCAAATAAATAATCTGCCAATGCTTTTGCTAATTCTGTTTTACCCACACCGGTTGTACCAAGGAAAATAAAAGAGCCAATCGGTTTTTTAGGGTCCTGCAAACCTGCCCTGCTCCTTCGTATTGCATCTGCAACTGCCTCTATCGCTTCATCCTGACCAACAACACGTTTATGTAATTCCTCTTCAAGGCTCAATAGTTTTTCCCTTTCACTCTGCAGCATTTTATTCACAGGGATTCCGGTGGCTTTAGCTACGCTTTCAGCTATATCTTCTGCATCTACTTCTTCCTTCAATAGTCTTCTTTCACTTATATCTGCAAGTTGTTGAGTGTATTCCGCAATAATTTTTTCCTGTTCCTGTAATTTACCATAACGTATCTCGGCAACCTTTCCATAATCACCTTCTCTCTCTGCTTTTTCCGCAGCGCCTTTCAAATTTTCAATTTCTGCTTTAGCATTCTGAACTTTTTCCACTAATTCTTTTTCCTGTTGCCACTTAGCTTTAAAAGTATCACGTTCAACAGTGAGGTTTGATATTTCAGTGTTCAACTGCCTTAGCTTAGCTTCATCTTTTTCTCTTTTAATGGCTTCTCTTTCTATTTCCAATTGGCGGATGGCTCTTTCCAGTTTATCCAGTTCCTCAGGCATTGAGTTCATTTCAAGTTTCAGCTTGGCAGCGCTTTCATCAATTAGATCAATAGCCTTATCAGGCAAAAATCTATCAGTAACATATCTGTGAGAAAGTTCAACCGCTGCAATAATTGCTTCATCTTTTATACGCACATGGTGATAAGTTTCGTAACGATCTTTTAATCCCCGTAAAATTGAAATAGCATCCTCAACTGTTGGCTCATCAATAAATACTTTTTGAAAGCGACGTTCGAGAGCTTTATCTTTTTCAAAGAATTTTTGATATTCATTTAATGTAGTTGCCCCAATAGCTCTGAGCTCTCCTCTTGCCAAAGCAGGCTTTAAAATATTTGCTGCATCCATTGCACCCTCGCCGCCGCCGGCACCAATCAATGTATGTATCTCATCTATAAATAAAATTATTTCGCCATCACTTGTGGCCACTTCTTTTACTACACCCTTTAATCTTTCTTCAAACTCACCTTTATATTTTGCCCCTGCAATTAACAGCCCCATATCCAATGCATAAATAATTTTTGATTTTAGATTTTCAGGTACATCTCCGTTAATTATACGATGGGCTAAACCCTCTGCAATTGCGGTTTTACCTACGCCGGGCTCACCTACAAGAATCGGATTGTTTTTTGAACGCCTGGAAAGAATATGCAATGTTCTTCTTATCTCTTCATCACGACCGATTACAGGGTCAAGCTTACCATTACGTGCCATTTCGTTCAGGTTCTTCGCATACTTATTTAATATATTATATTGTGTTTCGGATGTCTGAGAAGAAATTGTAGAGCCTTTTTTAAGATCTTTAATGGCTGCTATTAACCCTTTTTCATTTAGACCTGCATCTTTTAAAATTTTAGAAGAATTATCATTTCCCTGCAATATCGCTAATAACAAATGTTCAACACTTACAAATTCATCATTAAAAGTTTTAAGCACCGAGCCTGCCTTAAGCATAACATTATTTAAATCTCTCCCCATAGTTTGTGCAGGCTCAGTACCGTTAACCTTCGGAAGTTTTTGAATGGCTTCATCTACTTTGCTTTCAACAAAAGTTACGTTTACATTATTTTTTTTAAGGAGAAAATCCACAGGACTGTCATCATCACTCAACAACGATTGTAGAAGGTGCTCAGTTTCAATATTCGGATTTTGATTATTAAAAGCGATCTGCTGGGCTTTTGCAAATATTTCCTGTGACTTTATAGTGAACTTGTTAAGATTCATACATGTTATTTTCTCGATAATAGGCTGCAAATGTGAAACCAACGTTAGTCTAGCGGCAATTATGTCTAAAAAAGGGAGCGTATTCTGTCGCAAGTGCAGTTCAGTAGTAAGGTGCATGTTAATCTTGCATGGTTAATCAGATTTATTATAAGCTGTTTACTTTTGTCTGATTACTATGTCTATCCAACAAAATACTAAGTATGTAAAATCTATAGCGAAAACGTTAGGCTTCGATTATTGCGGTATTGCAAAAGCACAGAAATTGGATGAAGATGCAAGGCGGTTAGAAAGTTGGTTAAATACCGGGAAGCACGGAAATATGAAATACATGGAAAACTATTTCGATCTTAGAATTGATCCCACCAAATTAGTTCCCGGCGCAAAGTCTGTTATTACTTTATTGCTGAATTATTTTCCTGAAGAAGAGCAAAGAAAAGATGCTCCCCAGGTTTCAAAATATGCTTATGGGAAAGATTATCATGTTGTGATAAGAGATAAACTCACAGTTTTTTTGCAGATGATGAAAGATGAAATTGGAGACATACACGGCAGAGGATTTGCTGACAGCGCCCCGGTTTTAGAAAAAACATGGGCGCAAAAAAGCGGACTTGGATGGATAGCAAAGAATGGAAATCTTATATCAAAAGAACAAGGCTCATTTTTTTTTATTGCTACGCTTATTACCGATCTGGAATTAGCGTATGATCATCCATTCATAAAAGATTACTGCGGAAGCTGTACACGATGTATTGATGCCTGCCCTACTGACGCAATTTTAGAAGACAAAGTGATTGATGGAAGCAAATGTATTTCTTACTTTACCATAGAGTTAAAAGATTTGCTTATCCCTGAAAAGATGAAAGGCAAATTTGCAAACAAAATGTTTGGCTGTGATATTTGCCAGGATGTTTGCCCCTGGAATAAATTTTCTAAACCAACTAAAGAAGTGGATTTTACGCCACTTCCCCAAATTTTAAATTTTACAACATCAGATTGGGAAGATCTGACTGAAGAATCATTTAAAATAATATTTAAAG
>JBPCQG010000398.1:0-2772 GCA_050998315.1 Chitinophagaceae bacterium | reverse complement strand
CCGTTGCCGGGAAACGTTGTGCTTACCTGCGAATAACTAACAGTTGACAGCAATAAGATAGCTACTGGTAAAAATTTTTTCATTGCTTCTTTTTTATGTTAAAAATTTATTTCACAGACAATTTAAGTAAAATTTTTTGTGATTTTAAAAGTGTTTTTAAAAGTTTTTTTTATTCACCTTAGTTTTGATTTTATGATGATGATTTGCATGAAAGAGTGGCGGCAGTTTTTTAGCAGCCTTACGGGTTATATTGCTATTATTCTTTTCCTGCTGTTAATGGGGTTATTTCTGTTTGTATTTCCAAATTCCAGCATACTCGATTTTGGTTATGCATCCTTAGATAACTTTTTTTCGATCGCACCCTGGATGATGCTTTTTTTGGTTCCAACAATTACGATGAGATCAATTGCTGACGCATACAAAAGCGGAACGTTCGAAATTTTAAAAACGTTGCCATTAAGTCCGTCAAAAATTGTTTGTGGCAAATACCTGGGTTGTTTGCTGGTTGTAGCAGTGGCATTAATGCCCACTTTAATTTATGCTTTCAGCATTCAGCAATTAAGTGCAAAAGGGGGCATTGATGCCGGCGCAACTGCAGGAAGCTATATTGGATTACTGATGCTTGGCGCGGTATATACATCTGTAGGTATTTGCACCAGCAGCTTTACCAATAATACAGTAGCTGCTTTTATATTGGCAGCCTTTGTTTGCTTTATTTTATACAGTGGTTTTAATGCTGTAAGTAAACTGCCGGTGTTTGCAAATGGTGGTGACTACTATATTCAAATGCTGGGGCTTGACTTTCATTATACAAGTATAAGCCGGGGAGTGATTGATACAAGAGATGTGCTGTATTTTCTGGCAGTTATCTTTTTATTCCTGTTAATTACACAACGCAATTTGGTTAGAAGATCAATAGACTTACATCTTAAACCCTACGCCTTAAACCTTATGCTCTACACCTTACCCTAATTATGAAGCTGTATGAAATAGAGTTATTTTCAATGATCCGGATGCTGCCGGAAGTTTTTATTCTGATACGTTGGGGTTAAAGTTACAGGTAAATGAGGCGCAATTAAAAGTATTTGATGCGGGTGTAACGGGAGTTGATCTTAATATTTCAAATCATTATCCTTCAGCTAAAGTGTCTCTTTCTTTTTTGGTTAAAGATGTAAATGCTTTTGTTAAGGCAATCAAAGAAAAGAAGATCAAATTAAGCGAGCCTTATGATTCTCACTTGGGATTGAAAGCGGTAACGCTTACAGATAACGATGGTTGCAGAATTGTAGTTCATAGTCCAACAGCCGCTTCACCGCAATGGTTGCGGAATATGGTGTAAGGCATGAGGCATAAGGTTAGTCGCTTTGTTTTGTAACTGCCTGAAATATGTTGACCTCAAAAAAGGTCAAATATGGCAAAAACAAATGTAAAACTATCCTTGAGGCCACAACGGATATTTAGTGATCAGCTCAAAAAAAAGATAGTAAAAGATATTGAGCAAGGCAAAGTAAATGTAACAGGTGCAAGTCGAGAATATGAGATAAGCATTCAATCAGTGTACAATTGGCTAAAAAAGTTTTCCACACATTTGCATCCGTCAACTACCCTTGTAATGCAAATGGACAGTGAGCAATACAGAAGCAAAGAACTTGAAAAGAAAGTTATAGAATTAGAAGCAGCCCTTGGTCGTAAGCAATTGGAGATTGACTATCTCAATAAACTTATTGAAATAGCCGGTCAGGATTTGGGCACTGATTTAAAAAAAAATATCAGTATGCCTGCATCAGCTGGTACAGGCAAAACAAGCGGCAAAAAGGGTTCCGCTTAAATGATCTGTACAGCTATTTAGGTGTAAGCAAACAGTCGGTACAACAAATGCTGCAGAGGCATCAAAGCAGTCTTGAAAGCTCACAACAGTTCATTGAAAAGGCAGAAGCGCTTCGTGAAGATCATCCTGAGATGGGTTGCAGAAAAATGGCACTCATCATAAAACATCCAGGCTGTGGAAGAGATAAAACAGAAGCTCTTTTGATGGCATCAGGCTTTAGAGTTATCTACCCGCCTAACTATATCAAAACCACGCACAGCGTACGTGTACGGCAGTTTGGCAATCTTATAGAAGGGTTGGTAATAAAAGGCATCAATAAAGTAGTACAAACCGATATTACTTATCTGTGGGTGAAAGACCGGTTTTACTACCTGGTGTTTATCATAGATGTTTACTCAAGGGTTATAACAGGCTATCATGCCAGTTGCAGTTTGGAAGCTGAAGCAAATATGAAGGCATTAAAAATGATGATACAACTAAGAGGAAAAGAAAACCTGAAAAGTCTTATTCATCATTCAGACAGAGGAAGCCAGTATAATTGTAATAAATACGTGGATGCATTAAAGCAACATGGCATTAAAATAAGCATGTGTAATGAAGCCTGGCAGAACGCCTATACCGAAAGAATAAACAGGACTATAAAACATGAATATCTGAGGCATCGCAAGATTGATTGTTTACATACATTAAGAAAGGAAATGAAAAGAGCAATAAAGTTGTATAATGAAACCAGACCACATTGGAGCTTGCTGCAACAAATGCCTCCTGCAAGGTTTGAAGAATATGTGAATAAGCTTTCAAAAGCAAAATGTCCTAAGATGGTTATTTACAAGCCTCTTGATAGTTATCCACAAAATGAATGTGGATTGTAAAAAGAAAAAAGTAGCAAAAAAGAAAAAGGTAATAATAGTAGTAATATTAGTTTATAAAAGTCAACATCATTC
>JBPCQG010000381.1:0-3710 GCA_050998315.1 Chitinophagaceae bacterium | reverse complement strand
ATAAATGAGTAAATACGATACCTGGTTCTTCTTCAAAAAAACCACTGTCGCTCCTCCACAATTCTCAGCTCTTAATGATATTGGCATAAATTTTATTGAAGCGTCGTGGGAATGCACTATTAGCTTTTAATTTATATCATCTTCCTGATTAGTTTTCCCAATATCATTAACCCATAATCAACATCATCACTCCATGGTTTACCAAAGCTTATACGTATACAATTAGAATAATCACAACTTGAAGAAAATATTTTGCCTGGCACAATTGAAATATTATACTTCATTGCTTCTGCACGTAATTTAAATGAATCAACTTTTTTATTCAGCTCCAACCATAATATAAAACCGCCATGAGGCCTTGAAACTTTTGTATCTGCAGGAAAATATTTAATAATTGCCTGAACATATCGAAGGCTTTGAGTATGCAAAGCCTTACGCAGATTTTTTAAATGATATTCATATCTGCCGTTCTTTAAAAAATGCGCCATTGCTACCTGGGTAATGGTGGGGCTGCTAATATTATGCACCCTTTTCATTTGTTTAACCTGTTCACAAAATTTTCCGGGGATCGACCACCCTATACGATAACCCGGCGTAAGTGATTTGGAAAGAGAGGAGCAATGCATAACCAAACCTGTACTATCATAATATTTGCATGTCTTTGGCCGTGTTTTACCAAAATAAAGTTCGCCATATATATCATCTTCAATTAATGGAATGTTATGGCGTGTAATTATTTCAACTAATTTCTTTTTATTTTCATCTGGCATGCAACTGCCTAACGGATTATTAAAATTAGGTATCACTACACAAGCTTTCACAGAAGATTTTTTAATGGCTTTTTCCAGGCTATTTAGGTCAATACCTGCAATAGGATCAGATAATATTTCTATTACTTTTAAACCCAAACTTTCTATCGCCTGGTAAATACCAAAATATGTAGGGCATTCCACGGCAACTGTATCACCAAGAGATGTTACTGCTTTCAGACACATTGATATGGCCTCGAGGCAACCTGACGTTACAATTATTTCATCCGGCTTTACTTTACCTCCCCAGCTAAAGGAAAGCTTTGCTATTTCTTTACGCAGTTCAATATTTCCCTGCGTATGTTCATAATTTATACAGTGATCTTTATTATTTCGCAGGGCGTGTACAACAGATTTATTAATTTTTGCTGAAGGAAGTAAAGAGGGATCAGGAACTGCTAATGCAAAATTGATTCCGCCTGTTGCAGCAATATCAGTATAAATTGAATTGATCATTTCTTTTACACTAACATCATGCGATAACGCATCCGGCTGTATAGCTTCAGGTAATTGCGGGAATCGATGATGATTGAAACGAACGTAATATCCTGATTTAGGTCTTGCCTCTATCAATCCCCTTCCTTCCAGGTGATAGTACGCCTGGAATGCAGTGCCCATACTAATACCATATTCATCACTTAAAACACGAACTGATGGAAGTTTATCTCCTATGCGTAAAACTTCTTCAGCTATCATTTTTTCTATCCCATCTGACACCTGTATGTACAGATGATCATGGGAATCTAATTTTGTTTTTGCCATAACTTTAAAATCTGATATAGTCAAAATTACTAAAACTGAATCTGTTTTTTAATTAAAAAATCAACAAATTTTGTACTGTCATTCAAAATTCAGGTATGAGCCCGATAACAATTGTTGATTATCAACCACAACATCAGCAATATTTCGAAAAATTTAATCGTAGGTGGATAGAAAAATATTTTAAGATGGAACCTTTGGATGAATATGTATTAACTAATCCTGAAGAAGCAATATTAAAACCCGGAGGAGTTATCCTGATGGCATTATACGAGGGAATACCAGCCGGAACTGTTGCATTAAGAAAAATTGAGGATACTTATGAGTTTACTAAAATGGCTGTAGACGAAGCATACAGGAGAAAAGGTATTGCTGAGGCATTGAGTTATGCAAGTTTTAAAAAAGCAAAAGAACTGGGTGCCAGATCCGTGATCTTATATTCAAACAGCATCCTTACACCTGCTATTCGTTTGTATGAAAAACTTGGATTTAAACATGTTCCGGTAAGCACCGGTGAATATAAAAGATCGGATGTGAAAATGATAATTGCAATAAATCAAAATGAAACTGTAAAACTTTAAATAATAATTAAATGGAACTACTAACACACATTCCTGTACGTAAAGCAAATCATTCCAGAATTAATGAGGTGGATTTTAATGCTCTTGAATTTGGCAAATATGTTTCTGATCATATGCTGGTATGTGACTATCTAAATAATGAATGGCGATCACCACAGATATTGCCTTATGCAAATTTATCTATCAGCCCTACTGCACTTGCTTTGCATTATGGACAAACTGTTTTTGAGGGAATGAAAGCATTTAAAATGGAAGATGGTGCCATTAATATTTTTAGGATTGAGAAACATTACGAACGTTTTGTAAGATCGTTGGAGAGAATGTGTATGGCTGTTGTACCAAAAGAAATTTTTATAGAAGGATTAATACAATTGGTCAATCTTGATAAAGCATGGGTGCCATCTGAGCATGGAAGTGCGTTATATCTGCGCCCCTTTGTTTTTGCAAGCGAGGCAAGGTTTGGTGTAAAGATATCAGACGAATACCGCTTTCTAATTTTTACAGGCCCTGTACCGTCACTATATGCAAAGCCGATCAAAGTGAAAGTTGAAACGCAATACACAAGAGCTGCCAGGGGCGGAACCGGTTCAGCAAAATGTGGAGGTAATTATGGCGCTTCGTATTTGCCTACAAAAAATGCAAGAGAAGAAGGTTACGACCAGGTATTATGGACCGACGGCAAAGAGAATAAATACATTGAGGAATCAGGAATGATGAATGTAATATTTGTGATTGGTGATACGCTTGTAACACCGCCACTGTCTGATTCTATTTTAGATGGAGTGACAAGGGACTCATTGTTGATACTTGCAAAAGATCTTGGTTATAAAGTTGAAGAAAGACAAATCTCAATACAGGAATTAAAAGACACATTTTTAAATGGAACAATCACAGAAGCGTTTGGGGCAGGAACAGCAGCGGTAGTTGCGCCGATCTCTACCATTAATATGATGGGCAAAGATTATCGCTTACCTTCTTACACCGAGAATAATATTATGTTCCGGATCAAAAAAAAGTTAGATAATATCAGGTATGGTTTAGAAAAAGATATTTACAACTGGAACCATATCATTGACCAAACTGAATATTAGTGTTTTACTTTTTACGAAAAAGAGGAAAGTAAAAATAAAGCCGTTGGCAATTATACCACCGGCCAATAAAAGCTATTTCATTAAACCACCTTTGTATATCTAACAGGCAGGTACTAATGCCTCGCATACTTCCCTAAAACGAACTCTTTTCTTTCAGAGGTATTTCCTGTATGGTAAAGGTGTCCTGGTCCTGGTTGTACACTACTAATTGATCCAGGTGCGAATACTCCGCGAACACTGTTTACCAATCGCTGTGGCTGTAGTTGGGACTACAGGGCAGGTACTGAAAGTCGTACTCAGGTTGAGTATTCCAAGACGTCGTTGCTATAAAGGAAAGTACTACGATATCCGAGTTTTCGGTAGTGTCATTTACTACTATTAATTGCTTGCCATTTTTGATAAGGGGTAGCGCATTCCGGACTGACCGATACATCAAGTTGCACAATTGAATAGTCTGCAGAGTTGTACAC
>JBPCQG010000263.1:0-17717 GCA_050998315.1 Chitinophagaceae bacterium | reverse complement strand
GAATGCATTGGTGGCAAAATATTTTCTTTGGAAAAAGTATTTGGATTAAGCCCTTCGCATTTTACTTTGTTCGGGCAAAAAGACCTTGCATTTAATTTAACCTGCGGTGTTTTGCTATGGCCTTTGGAATTTGTAGTTACTGATATCGTTAATGAATATTATGGGCCAAAAGCAGTTAGAAGAATATCTTATACGGCGGTGGCTTTGATCAGCTATGCATTTTTAATGTTCTATCTCGCCATTCATATTCCCCCTGCAGATTTTTGGATAACCAGCGGTGTTGAAAATGGTGTTGCAAGTATGCCAACTGCTTTCAATGCAATATTCGGTCAGGGGATGTGGATCGTCTTTGGAAGCCTTGTTGCCTTTTTAGTAAGCCAGATCATTGACGTAACCGTATTTCATAAAATAAAAAAATATACGGGAGAAAAGAAAGTATGGCTAAGGGCAACAGGCTCTACTTTAATTTCTCAACTGGTGGATAGCTTTATTGTTTTGTTCATTGCCTTTAAACTGGGTAAAGGATGGAGCTGGCAATTGGTGCTGGCTATTTGTCTTGTCAACTATGCGTATAAATTTACGATGGCAATAATATTAACCCCGCTAATTTATTTTGTTGAACATCGTATTGATATATATTTTGGGAAAGACAAAGCACGGCAAATGAAGCTGGCAGCAATGGGGCGTAATATCGATGATTTTGAAAATATTCCAACAGCAGGATAAATAAGGTAAATAAAGCAAAATAGAGGAAATAAAGTAACCAAAGTAAAAACAGTGACAACAAAATAAATAATTTAGCAATAGCCCTTTAACATATTAACTACAAACTTATCAATTGGCAGGGTTAAACTTTCTGCTGAAAATAAATCCCAGTCAATAAATCGAAACGTTTCAATTTCATTCTCTTTTTGGTAGATCTTTAATTGATCCTCGTCAAAATCAAATTCTTTTGTTCTCAATGGTGCCGTAATTAGTTCCAGTGCTTTTACATAATAATAAACAGATACTATCTGGTGCTCTGGATTGAAAGCACTTTTTTGATAAAAATCAGTTGTATAGATATGGTCTCCAATCTGCACATTCAAATTCATTTCTTCTTTAAACTCCCGTTTTAAACAATCCCGTGTACCTTCTCCAACTTCCAACCCGCCACCGGGGAATTTTGTATAATAATTTCCTCTTATAAACTCATCACTTAACAATACCTGTTTTTGTTCATTGATTAAAATTCCATATACACGGATATTGAACATAAGTTTATTCTATAGATGTCATCCTGAGCTTGTCGAAGGATGGTTGAGCATTTGTACATAGCCTATCAAGGCTTCGACAAGCTCGGCCTGACAAACATTTTAATTTGAAATTTCAATCTCTCCTTTAAAAACAAAATTAGCAGGGCCAATAAGCCATATGTTTTCAAAATGATGGTCGTCCTTTTTATCAAACTCAACACTTAAATTACCACCCGGAGTTTTAACTTCCACACCGTTAAATCCATTATCATTATGAGCAGAAATTAATGCAGAAGCAACAACACCTGTTCCGCAGCTTAGTGTTTCATCTTCTACACCACGTTCATAGGTTCGAACATAAATTTTATCTACTTCCAATGTTTCAACAAAATTTACATTAATGCCTTCTTCCTCAAATTCCTTGCTGTTCCTGATCAGTCTCCCACTGTGCTTTACATCCATTTTCATTATATCGCTTACATGCTTTACATAATGGGGTGAACCTGTATTTAAAATAAAATGATTTAGATGGACTCCTACATTCTTTACATCATTCATTTTTAGCCTTACCAAATCATGCATGTCAATGTATGCTTTATGCTCGCCATCCATTGCTATAAAATGATATTTACTTTTATTTATACCCATTTTAGCGGCAAACCTAACCATGCATCTGCCGCCATTTCCGCACATGCTTCCTTCTGCACCATCTGCATTGTAATATTTCATTTCAAAATCAAAACCTTGTTTCAGGTTTAAGAGCATTAACCCATCAGCACCAATCCCAAAGTGCCTGTTGCACATAAATGCAACCTGCTTTTTAGTTAGATCATACATTGCGGTTCTGTTATCCAGCAATATAAAATCATTGCCTGTTCCGTGGTATTTACAAAATTCCATTTTCATATTTAAAGATTTGAATCCGCAATTATTCCTAAAGATTGTTTGATTAAATTTTCTACTGCCTGAGCTCCATCTTTTGAAAATTGTTTGCTAATGCGGTTGGCAACTATGGCATTCAGGCTAATACAATGATGACCTAACGTTTTGCCTAAGCCATAAATTGCAGAGCTTTCCATTTCAAAATTCGAGATACGATGCTTACCGAAACTAAAGGTAGAGAGCATATCTACTAATTCGGGATAGGCAAGCCCCACTCTCAATACTCTTCCTTGGGGTCCATAAAAGCCCGGACATGTAACGGTAATTCCCTGGTGATACCCGTTTACGAAATGTTTTAGAAGAGATGCACTTGCCATATAAATGTAAGGAGCAATATTCCCGGAAGTTAGTTGCGTATGGGTTTTAAAAGCGTGAATGATCTGTTTTTCTTCTTCATTATTTCCTGAGCGGTAAAAATGCAACAGGTTATCCAGTCCAAGGCCGTGAGTGCCGGCAACAAAACTGTCTACAGGTATTTCCTTTTGTAAAGATCCTGAAGTGCCGAAGCGATAAATATTTAAAGAAGTAAGTTCCGGTTTTATCATCCGTGTTTCAAGATCAATATTTACCAACGCATCCAGTTCATTTAATACAATATCAATATTATCCGGACCTATTCCTGTGCTCACTACACTAACCCTTTTTTTACCAATGTAGCCTGTATGAGTATTGAATTCACGATGCGAAAGTTTGTATTCGATCTTATCGAAATATTTGCTTACTTCTTTTACACGGTTTGGATCACCAACTGTAATAATATTGTTTGCGATCTCTTCGGGCCTTGCATCCAAATGATAAATAGCCCCCCGATCATTAATGATCATTTCCGATTCTGCGATGCGTTGCATATTCACTAATTAAAACACGAATTTGATTTTAAACACGAATTTCAACTAATTACACGAATTAAAAAACAACTCGCTTGTATGTAAAAGACTTTTCTCCAAAGTTTGCAATGATGCCAAGTTTTAATCCTGATGCCTTAAGGTAGTTTATTGTCTGCGCAACAAAATTATTTACAATAAAGGCTGTTGATTTTACTTCAAGAATTATAGAATCGTTGATCACAAAATCAGCATAAAATTTATGAGGTAATACCTTTTTTTTATATTCTATCCTAAACTCTCTTTCTCTTTTATAAGGAATCTTCTTTTCTTTTAATTCTAATTCAATTGCGTCTTTATACAAAATCTCTTTAAACCCCATTCCAAGTTCCCTATGGACTTCCATACAAATACCTACCAATAAATATGATTCATCTTTTAAAATGATTTCTGGCATAATTAAAATTCGTGTAATTCGTTTAATTCGTGCAATTGGAGTTTTTAATTTATTTTTGCCCGCATTAAATGGTCCTGTGGCCGAGTGGCTAGGCAGAGCTCTGCAAAAGCTTCTACATCGGTTCGAATCCGGTCAGGACCTCACACAAACCAGACCTTGAAGGCTACTAAAATCTTCAAGGTTTTAAAACCTCACCCTAAATCCCTCTCCAAAAGGAGAGGGACTTTTTTATATGACTCTAAAGATTATAAAATGGATCGGGTTGGTTGCATGTGTTGTATTAATCATCGCCTGTTTTTTACCGTGGACATATCATGCAGACATCAATAAAACTTTTACCGGCTTTTTTTCTGAACAAAATATTTATGGTAAGCCGGGAAAATTTCTATCATTTTTTGCAGTTGCCTCATCCATTTTTATTCTAGTTCAAAAAGTATGGGCTAAAAGGGTGCACTTATTTTTCTCAGCATTAACTGTAGGGTATGCTATTAAGAGTTATATACTTTTTGCGTCCTGCTACAATGCTTATTGCCCTGATAAAAAGATCGGCATCTATTTAATGATGGTTTGTTGTGTTGTTATTTTGGTTGCAGCTATTTTTCCGGATCTGAAATTGAAACCTAAATCTTCATAACCCTCCCAAATCCTCCCTAAAGGGAGGAGTTTACCGTCCCTTAGATTTTGATGTTCCTTCCTGAATGGCTGTCTCTACGACGTATGTAATTAATAGTTTAATAGGACAATTTAAAAAATAAAAGAATCTGAAATCGTGAAGTATAAAAAGTCTCCCTTTAGGGAGATTTAGAGGGTGCTTCCTTCAACGTAACCGTTCTATTAAATACCAGCTTTTCTTTTGTTGAATCCTTATCCAGACAAAAATATCCATTACGTATAAATTGATAAGGAGTATTCGCTTGTGCATCTTTAAGCGAAGGCTCCATGTATGCTGTAATTGTCTGTAACGAATCAGGATTTATATAATCTTTAAAATCGCCCTCTTCACTTGAAGGATCTTCAACTTTAAAAAGCCTGTCGTACAAACGCAGCTCAGCAGTTGCAGCATGTAGAATACTAACCCAGTGAATAGTCCCTTTTACTTTTATGCCCGACGTGTCGTTACCACTGCGGCTTCCGGGAATATATGAGCAGCGTAATTCTGTAACATGTCCTGCATCATCTTTTATTACCTCATCACACTTAATAATGTAAGCCCCTTTTAATCTTACCATTCCCCCCGGAAACAACCTAAAGAATTTCTTCGGCGGGTTCTCCATAAAGTCTTCCTGCTCTATGTACAATTCTTTACTAAATGGAACTTTCCTTGCATCATTCTTATCATCAGTCGGGTTATCATCAATTTCTAACATCTCAAAATCATTATCATCATTCCCATCATTACCAACATAGTTATAGTTCGTAATTATTACTTTCATTGGTTCTAACACCACCATTCTTCTCAAAGCTTTTTTATTCAAGTCTTCCCTCACACAAAACTCCAGCAGACTTAAATCCGCAACATTCTCTCTCTTTGCAATCCCAACCCTGTCGCAGAAATCTCTAATGCTTTCAGGAGTGTAGCCCCTTCTCCTGAATGCGCTAATGGTAGGCATTCTCGGGTCATCCCAGCCATCCACATGTTTTTCATTTACCAGTTGCAATAGCTTCCGCTTGCTCATAACTGTGTAACTAAGATTGCGTCTTGCAAACTCGTATTGTTTGCTGGGAAATATTTCCAGCTTCTCAATAAACCAATCGTACAACTCACGATGAGGAACAAACTCTAAAGTACAAATGCTGTGTGTTACTTCTTCAATTGCGTCGCTCTGACCATGAGCAAAATCATACAGCGGGTAAATGCACCAGGCATCTCCCGTGCGGTGATGATGTACATGCTTAATCCTGTACATCACAGGGTCTCTCATCAGCATGTTCACATGCGTCATATCTATCTTTGCACGCAGCACT
Source organism: Chitinophagaceae bacterium (assembly GCA_050998315.1). Taxonomy (GTDB): domain Bacteria; phylum Bacteroidota; class Bacteroidia; order Chitinophagales; family Chitinophagaceae; genus Ginsengibacter. The sequence goes on along the minus strand of JBPCQG010000263.1, from coordinate 12,294 downwards.
CTTTCGCCATCATTATATTTCCCTGCTTTCATTTCCTCAAACAGTTGCAGGTTCTCTTCAATGCTGCGGTTGCGAAATTTACTTTCGACACCCTGCTCTGTCGGCGTACCTTTTTCTTTAGCCATCATATCGCTGCTGCTGTCATCCACATAAGCAAATCCTTTATTAATAAGCTTTACCGCAAACCCGTACAGCGTATCAAAATAATCTGACGCATACAATTCATTCTTCCACTCAAAGCCCAGCCAGCGCACATCATCTTTAATGCTCTCCACGTATTCCGCTTCTTCCGTAATCGGGTTGGTATCATCAGAGCGAAGGTTGGTATAGCCGCCATATTTTTTGGTAAGTCCGAAGTTTAGGCAAATGCTGGTAGCATGCCCCATGTGCAGGTAGCCATTAGGCTCCGGCGGAAAACGTGTAACAATAGTTTTGTATTTCCCTGCCTTCAGATCCTCTTCAATAATTTCCTCAATAAAGTTTAATGATTTCTCTTCCATGCCGCAAAGATAAGAAGGGCTGTTAACAGACGAAGAACAACAGTTGATAGTAGCTCCTTTACTCCTTTACTCCTTTACTCCCTTCTCCACCCGTGGAGAAGGGCAGGGGTTGAGGGCGGGGCTGTGAGCAGTTGAACTTTTATCAGCAGTAGTTCCTGCTGTTCGCTGCTACTCCGCCACAAAGCCTCAGCACAAGAGCTTCAGCGGGGTATACGCTTCCATCAGGCAGCCGGTAGACTATGTTTTTCAATTTTTCTTTTGCACCTAAGGATTCTTTTATCAAAATTATTTGTCCAACCTTCTTGCTTTCCTATTTCCATTAAGTTTATACATTCATTAAAACATTTTTTCTTCTCGAGATAAATTCCCATTTGTTCAAAAGCTAAGCTCTTAGAAGGAAATAAGTCAAGTAATTTTAGATTTGCAATTATTTGCGTTGAATTATTAAAAATTTTATTACAGCAATAAATAAATTTATTATCTAAAATCAACCTTTGATAATAGTATCTGTAATATCCTTTTACACAGCTACTCAAAAACGAATAATAATCCTTCCAATAAATATTTGCAATTCTGTTTTTTTCCAAAGTTTCAACTAATTGTTGTCTGTCATTCTCTTGTTTTAGAAAATCAATAAGTTTTTCATAATATCCAATTCTTTTATCTGACCATATAGAATTATTGTAATAATTTCTTTCATTATATGTCAAGAATTTATCGAAACATAAATCAAGGATTTCTATATCGTTTACTCCTATAAGAAGTTCTAGAATATGAATTGGTCCATAATCAGAGCTATATTTTATGGGACCGGAATAAATTTCTGTAAAATCGAACATAGCACCGCTATTCCTGTAAAATTCTATTATTAACTCCTTTTTTGATAATGGAATAGTATTCCAAAAGTCAATTAAATTATATGCTTCTATTTCACCTTGATTCGTCATAAGCCTTATCTCAAATGCCTTGATGACCTTTTCAAGAATATATAATTATAATTTTGAGTCAACCCACCTGACTTGTTCATTTCATCGCTAAGCTTAAAGAATAACTTCAAATAAGTTTCTCTAATTTTTATTGTATTAAAATTAGCTGATTGTATAATATTATTTGCTTTATTTGGGATTGGATATCTGCTATACCACATTATAACAGTCGACGCCATAACAAAAAATTCTTTTTCATTTCTTAAAAAGTTAATATCAGTAAAACTAGATATTCTTACTAAATCGTGTGTTTGTATTGAGTGATGCAATTTATCAGTTAGTAGGGCTGGATTATTGAATAAGACTATTCCTTTTAAAAGGTTTTCAATACTTAAGCTAATTAATAAAAAATATGGCTGATATAAAGAAGGCGTATAAGTTCTTTCTTTAAAATCACCGCTTATTATTTCTTTCTTTCGTCGATTAAGAATTTCTGCATAATCTTTACTCAATTCGATCCATAAATATTCACTTGCTCTGTAAAATTCATCAGCTTTCATTTTCCAATTATTTAATCGGATACCTAAAAGTTTTGTAGGTTTTTGCCTTTGCTTGAAACTTGCAATTTTCTCACGCATAATTATAAACCTACTAATTTATTATAAATAATAGCACGCTATCCCTAGTATTTTAAAATAAAAAAAGAATTGCTGTCTGTAGTTTGCAACTACGGATTTATAAACTACAATTGAAAAGGCAATCGATTGTAAGCTGCAAATAACTTTCTTACCTTTATGCAGTAATGTTACACCCAATTAATATATCCTCTAACATTCAAAGCGGGGAGCCTGTATTCACCAACACAAGAGTTCCTGTAAAAAATCTTTTTGACTATTTAAAAGCAGGTCATCCATTGAATGATTTCCTGGAAGATTTTCCATCTCTAAAAAAAGAACAGGCTATACAGGTATCGAACATTTTGAAAACCTTCTTCATGAAAAAAGTCTCTTCCAGTGCCGTGTCTCCCTAATAGCATGTGTGCAGCGGGACACGGCTGAACAGGGAATTGCAATCGTCGCCGTGTCCTGCTCAGCACAACACCTAAGAGTAGAGACACGGCTCAGGATAATCATTAAAATCATCCACACGGCAATATGGCTTTTTTTTAATGTGGTGATCTTTTACCTGGGATATGCGATTATCAGCAATAAAATTGATAAATGGGTTTGGATATGTCTTGGCCTTATCATTTTTGAGGGTGTAGTTCTCTTACTGTTTAAAAGAATGTGTCCTGTTACATTGATAGCCCGTAAATATTCAACTTCAGCAAGAGACAATTTTGATATTTTTCTTCCCAACTGGCTGGCTAAATACAATAAAATGATCTATACAATTATTGTAATTCTTATTGTTATTATTCTTGTTTATCGTTTGAATACCTGAGCCAGACAATATAGAGAACATATCACTTCCTGTTTAACGTATAACCAAAATCTTCGTCACCCTGCAGCAGGTTCCATTTTGCATCTGTAAACAAAAGAATATTGTCATCCGGCATTATAAAATAAACAGGATGTTCTGCCTGAAGAATTATCATCCCATTTTTTATCTTCCATGTGCCGGTACTGGGTTGTATATGCTTCCATGCATTGTAGGTTGTGGGTTTTCCTTTTGATGAATACAAAACCAGCCACCATTTTATTTTATAGCAGTTTTCTGAAAACCGTAATACAAGCTTTGCAATTTCACGGCAGGGAGTTCGTCCCTGGAATACCATAGAGTCCTTAAGTACAATTTGCTTTGGGTTTATATTGATAGGCAGATCAGCACCTGAACTATAAAGGTTATAGCTCCATCCACCGTTACCCGTCATAAGACTTTCATCCCCATTTGCAAAATGAAGAACATGTGCATTCAATGCAGCGAGCAAAATCGTTTTATTATTGTTTAGGAGGCGGTAAAAATTTCCTTCTTTTTCCAGCTTTCCTTTTATATCAATTGTTTTTGGGTCAATAAAACCGTTTGTATTGGGTTTCCCTATGCCATAATCACAATGCAGTGCATATTGATCACCCCCGGTCACTAATTTCCACCTGATAAAATCTACCGAATCGAAAAGGGGAATCCCAAGAAAAGTTTTTACACTGTTATTTGCGGGTGTGCTCCCAATATAAACTGCTTTCCCATCAACGCATGATGTGAGCAGGATGAATAAAAGGTGACATAGTATTTTCATGATCTTCCTATTTTTTTACAATGCTCCTTAATTCGGGTATCTCCTAAAAATTATTTAGATATTTTGTAATTATTACTTGATGAAATGCAGGTTTGGCTTTGCAAGGTTTACACAATTATCTCATCCCAAGCCACAACATTCCATTCATCCAAAGCATCGTTGTAAGTATGTATGGTGATAAAGCCAACTTTTTCATGTGCTTTTTGTGAGCGGTAATTCTTTGTTTTAATCCCGTTGTTCAGAAACCAGGGGTGAGAAATCGAAATCGTTACCAAGGATAATTATTTAAGACTGAACAACAATAATTTTTTCACTAATATCTTTTTTTAGTATATCGAGCAATTGTGGAATCAAAGTCCCAAATGATGTAGAGTATTTTTTACACATCTAAAACAATTATGAAACATGGCAGGGTAGAAATATTTTGCTGGTAAGGAATATTTTTATCAACCACAATCCAGCAATCAAAATTATTTTGAGCGAGTACTAAAAGCAGTTCTCCATTTTTCATTCCCTTCCAACCCATATCCTGAACAGTGTAAACCTCATGAGCCTCTGATAAATGTTTTTTAAAACGAACATCTATATTTCGTCCAGTAAAATTTTCATGCAGTTACTTCTGATAAGAGTTTTTCAGCGGCCAGTTCAATCACCGCTTCAGCCTGTTGCTTGCTAACAGTTGGAAAACCTTTCAAAAATTCTTCCAGTGAATCATCTTCCAGGTAATCAAACAGCGTTTGTATGGTTACTCTTGTACCTTTGAAAACAGGTTTGCCTCCTGCAATTTCCTTATCAACTATCACTAACTCGTTTACATTCATAAAATGGTTTTATTAAAGTTACAATTTCGTACGCAGAAGTAGAACCTGTACGAATAAAAACCATGTACGGCTTTAAGTGCTGCTTTGAACTTATCTCCAATCCCAAACCACAACATTCCATTCATCAAAAGCATCGCTGTAAGTGTGTATGGTTGTAAAGCCAACTTTTTCATGTGCTTTTTGTGAGCGGTAATTCTTTGTTGAAATTTCTGTAATTAGCAGCTCATACTTGTCACTGTATATTACCTTATGTTTTTGAAAAAGCATGTTGAAAATTTCTTTGCCCCGATAATTTTGAGCAAAACAAACCTGACCCATGACATAATAAGAATAAGAGGGTAGAGGCTTGTCTTTATAACTCAGTGTTTCAAGATTATCAATCATTGTTTTAAGATCGGCGTGAAAACTGCCAGCTTCAATTGGCGTTACTAAAGCATAGCCAACCACTGCATCACCATCTTTTACAATTATACTTGGTGCAATTGCATGCATCTGCTGCAATAGAGACATGGAGTACAACCATGTAACAAAGCCCTGATCTTCCTGTTCCTGTTTCGATAAAGCCGTTTTAAGGTTTTGCCGGTTCAGTTTATTTATTTGAACTAACTCATCATCGGTAGTTACTTCTGTTGCGTAAAGCATAGCAGCAAATTAAATGATTATTTTTTATTCACTTTCTATATTCAACATTGTTACATTAGCAGAAACTTTATTATGCCTTTTCTAAATTTCAATACAAAAAAAAGAATACAGATCTGGGATGGTGTTGACGGTGCATTCTTTCATTCTGAACAGCTTATGTTTGGCTACATAACTGTTATTAAAGGTGCCGTTGTACCGGAGCATCAACATCATCATGAGCAATGGACACATTTAATAGAAGGTGAATTAGAGTTTAAAATTAATGGGGAGATACAAATACTACTACCAGGTATGGCAGCACATATCCCTTCCAATATTCCTCACTCTGCAAAAGCTATTATAGAATGCAAACTCATTGATTGCTTCCTCCCGGTAAGAGAAGATTTTGTTGCACTGGAGAAACAATGATTTATGTGAAAGTTAAAATTCAGCTTACTATTAGCTATCCATTTTACCTGGCATTAAACACAGATCGCATAGAGTTTTTGCTGCCTATGGTGCTGTAAAACTCTTCGAGGTATGAGATCACTGATCTTCTTGTTTTTGTATTCAGCAACGCAAAATCGTTGATATAAAACATGATCCTTTCTTTTGCGTCTTTAAAAACTTGAAGGGCTTCTGTTACTTCGCCTATACCGCGGGGACCACCCCTGTACACTCTTTCCTTCACTGTGGTGTTTCCAAATTGTTCAGCGGGTATTGCATAAGGCGCATCTACAATGCCGGTATAATCAAAATCATACGGCACTACATAAGGTCGGGAAAGCGTATCATTTTTTGATACCATTATTTTTACATTGTGATAGTTTGCGAGTGACCAGTCAGTATTACCAATCATATATTGAAACACACTTACCAGTATCATCTCTGCACGATTGATAGCCTCAGGGTTATATATCTTCTTTTTAATTTCTTTACAGTTGTTTCTTTCTGCCATATCATTCATATCCTCAATAAGAAACGCATATTGCGTATAAGTTTTCATTTTTTGTTTACTGTCTTTATAAGTTATATGTAATAGTCTAACACGAAAACTCATGTTAGTAATAAAGTTATAAATCTTATAAATAATATATTCCTTCAGCAAATATTCTTCATCCACGCTGTTACTGCCGCATCCGCCCACCAGCTTTAGTTTTTTTAATGGCGAAAGATTTGGTGATGATGGGTTTTTAAAATGGAGCATCAGCGATGCTATATCACAATTAATTTTTCTGAACTCACCCCTTGGCTGTATACGGATCTCTTCACTCACGATAGATGTATCTGAGAAACGCATAACTATATTGGCAGGTTGATAAACAGGTACTTTTTTCTTTGACCGTAAATTTTTTATATCAGTTGTAATAGTTGCTTCTATTACCCGGTCATCTAAAAAAAATTGTTGCCTGTTTATTGCGGACGATTGCGCAACTGCAAGATGAGAGAGAATTAAAGCAAGGAGAATGAAATACAATTTTCTCATAATCCGGGTTATTTAAGTTAGGTAGTAATAATTTTTTTTAGTACGAGTAGCAGTTTTTCATAGTCCCGCAATTGCGGGATGTCACTCACTTCAACATTCACTTCATTATTATTTTTTTTATCCGAGAAAAAGAGCAAATTAAGTTTTCGCAGAGTAAAGTCAACCCCTCATTTGATGTGCCCTGATTCAATTATTCAAATCTAAGGCAAACATTTGTAACTGTATCTTTTGGGCAACTGCTATTTAAATAATTCCTGGATTACATTTCCTAATGATCCATTTGGCATTTGAATATGCAGAAGCGCAGCAATTGTTGGAGCAATATCGGTCATGTAAACTTCCCGGTTTGTTTTTCCTGCTTTAATGTGCCAGCCATACCACAGTAATGGAATGTGTGCGTCATAAGGATTCCATGCGCCGTGAGTAGTACCCCCGTTTACAAAACCTTCTATCCATTGGGGCTGAAAGATCATTTGTATTTGTCCGCACCTGTTGGGGTAATAACCATTAGCCAGCATCTCTCTTACTTTTACATTTAATGTTGTTGAAAGCAACTCGTCTGTTGCAAATGCTCTTACAATTCCTTTTTGTTTAGTGATAAAATCTATTGCCCAGCTTTTAATTTCATTTACTTTTAAAGAAGATGATTCAATAAGAGGAAGGTTTAAAAAAACCTGGTAATTCATTATATCAGCAACCAACCCATCTTTGCCAAACTTTGTTTTTAATGATTCATTAAGATTACCAAGGAGCAATTTCATATCTATATTTCCCGCAGGAATATTATGCTCTCTTGCAAAAGCAGGAACATGTGCCACACCATGATCTGCAGATAAAAAGATGAGATATTGATCTTTACCCACCTTGCTATCAAGAAACTTTAAAAGATCTCCCAGTTCTTTATCCAACCGAAGGTAAATGTCTTCCGTCTCTACAGAATTTGGACCAAAGGAATGTCCAACATAATCGGGAGATGAAAAACTTACTGTAAGAAAATCTGTAATTGCATCACCACCTAATTGTTCATTTGTAACAGCAGCTTTTGCAAGCTCCGCAGTAAGCTTATTTCCCAATGGTGTTGAAGCTATCACTCCGTAATTAGTGCCCGCAAATTTGCTTAAATTGTAAGGAAAACCTTTTGCATCTGCGCCTAAAGGCTTTGATTCGTAAGCTTTTTCATCCGCACTGCTTTGTGTATATGTATTTAAAGGAAATAATGTTGCCCATCCTTCTTTATAGTATCTGTCAACTAATTTTTGCGCATTAAATGTTTTTATCCAGGGAGGCAGATCATTCATATAATAAGAGGATGATATCCAATCCCCGGTTTTATTATCATACCAGTAAGCTGCATTAGCACTATGACCGGCAGGTATAATACTACCACGGTCTTTGATGGCTATCCCAATTACTTTGCTTCTAAAATTAGTTGCCAGCCGTAGTTCATCACAAATGGTAGTGGTTAGTAAATTTCTCGGACTTTGCAAACCAAGCGCTGTATTACTACCAACTGTTTTAACTGAAGAATCTTCCGTGCAATACACACTACGATTTAGTTGGTTATCCCGCCAAAAGTTACCTGTAATACCATTGATTGAAGGAACCGAGCCCGTATAAATACAGGCATGTCCGCAGGCTGTAACTGTTGGTGCGTAGGGTATAAAAGTATTCTCGCAACTGAAGCCCTGGTTGATTAATTTTTTAAAACCCCCGTTATCAGCATACCTTTCATAATACCTATATAACAAATCCCACCGCATTTGATCTACTACAATACCAACTACTAACTTAGGACGCTGAATGTTTTGTGCTTTTGAAGAAAATAATATAATAACTAAAACAATAAATAGAAATGATTTTTGCATAACTCAGTTTAAACAAATGTAATAAATCATGTAAAACTAAATAGCTAGTCGAGCTATAATAATCCTAAATGAGATTATTTCATACTCCTAAAGATTTCTTAATATTCTTTTTACTGAAACCTTTTAGGATTGATATTGGTCTAAATTTATATAAACAAAGTATTCACTATGAAAAAGAAAATATTTACTTTATTAACTTTGGGGATCATGATATCAGTCAGCGCCTCTTCACAAACAGTTAAGGATAATATTGATAAAGCAGCAAAAGATAAAAGTAATGCCGATAGGGCAGCAAAAGCGGACGTACTAATACATAAAAAAATAATTGATACTACACAGATTAATATAAAACCTAAAAATACAGTCTCAAAAACACCAGTGATAACTAATAAGAAGTGTATAAAGCATAAATACAAAAGGAAAGTAAAAAAAACTTCATAAAAAACCCCGCTAAAAAGCGGGATTCTTTATATGATACCGGTAATTATCTCTATCTAATTGTACTTATAGCACCCTTAAAGGTATACGCATCGAATATTAAATTACCCTTTTTCACTTTCGGAGATTCCTGATAAACATCACCTGCTGCCACTCTGAATGCCCCAGTAGTGATATATTTTATAGCGCTTGCCAACCGCAATTCTGTAATATCCCCAAAATCTTTTGTTACTCCATCAAAAACATCTGCATCCGGGGAAAAACCATTATAATAATTACTTTCTCCACTTCTATTAATTGTTTTAAAAGAAACAGGAAATATATACCAATCCCCAACCGGAATCGGGAAAAACCCAACGGGTTTACCATAGGTAGTTTTTCCAATCAATTTTACATCCATAACCGGTTTAAGATTATTTATAACCAATTCACTTGCAGATGCCGTACCGCCGCCGACAATAAAAAATACCCGAGGTAAATTTACCGAACCTACTTTATTAAAATTTGTAGAGGAATTACGCTGGGTGTTTTTGTCATTAAAAGTTTGCTTCATCATAACGCCTGTAGCTGATGAAGGGGCAAGGTAATTAGTAAGTTTTTCAGCCAGTGATACATAGCCTCCTCCGTTGTAGCGAAGATCAATTATTACATCATTTATACCGGCAGTTGCAAAACGGCTGAACACACGGTTAAACTCATTATTGATCTCTGTAATGTCACCCAAAAATGATTTAAAAACCATATATCCAATTTTTTTAGAGCTGATCGAATATACAGAATCAAGGGCTACTGGATGCGTTTGATAACTAGTAGCAGTTAATGTAATATCAACAGTATTTCCATCAGGCTTAAGAAATGTAAATGTAGTTTGCGTACTGCCAAAAATCGCCTTATTAAGAAATGCCAAGTCTGCTTCCGAAGTAGAAATATTCGAGCTTCCATTTATTTTGATAATTTGCCATGCTCTGCGAATACCTGCAAGCCCTGCTGGGGAAGCTCTTTCAACAGATGTTACTCTAAGGTCTGTAGTTGTATAAAAGCCTGCGCCTATACCAAAATCTCCAGAAATTCCACTGCTTAGGTTATTATAATCTGCTTGTCTCATTGCAAAGCTAAATCTATCAGCCTGAATTCCGGATTCAATACTGAAAGGACGGATTGCCTTCATGATTGCATCAGGATCAGCATAAGTTCTTGGATTGAAAGTAGCAGGGATCTGGTTGTACCATAAATAGATTTCTCTTGTATATAGTAATACAGTGTCTTTTAATTTATCGTCAGCCGATGCCACCGGAGTGGGTGTTGGAATAGGTGTTGGAATAGGTGTATTACCCGTACTATCAATTTCCTTCTGGCATGAAGTAAATATCCCTGACGCAAACAATATTATCAGTAAAAATTTATTTCTTCTAAGATGCATTTTTAAGATGTTTTTTTATTTAATAAAGTTATTAAGAATTAATAGAAGATGCTGTTATCTATTTAAATATTCTTCTTGTTTCAATCGTTCCTTTAAATGAAGGTTCGTCCAATTGTGAATTACTTATTCTAACCTGTGGTAAAATCTCCTGGTAAGTTTCTCCCTGTGTTCTGAAAGCACTTCCTGTAATATATTTTACAGCGCTTGCCAAACAAGATTCAGTTACATCTCCAAAATCTTTGTTTAAACCATCATTAACTTTTGAATCAACAGGTAAGCCACTAAAATAACTTCCTTCGCCATTTTTGTTAGTAGTTTTAAAGGATACAGGGAAAATATACCAATCACCTACCGGTACAGGGAAGAAGCCAACCGGCTTACCATGTGTATTGGTTGGTCCTACTAACTTTACATCCATATATGGCTTTAAATTATTAATGAGTAATTCACTGGCTGAAGCTGTGCCGTTAGTTACAATGAAAAATACTCTGCTTAAATTTAATGAGCCAAGTTTTTTAAAATAAGTGCTGTTATTATATGCTGAATTTTTATCGTTATAATGCTGTTTCATCATAAGATTGTTATTAGCTGAGGAATTGATAAGATAATTGGCTAATTTTTCCTGTACAGAAACATATCCTCCTCCATTATATCTAAGGTCTATTATAATATCAGAAACATTTTGTGATGTAAAATGATTGAACACACGATTAAACTCACTATTTATTTCAACCGTATCACCAAGAAAAGAATTAAAAACAAGATAACCAACCTTTTTAGAAACAACGGTATAAACAGTATCAAGATAAACCGGATGTTCACGATAATGCGAAGCATTTAAGGTTACATCAACACTACTTCCATCTGGCTTTATAAAAGTAAAAGTTGTTTGTTTGCTCTTGTAAACTGCGTCAACAATGGTTGAAGAATTTGAAGTTGTAATATCAGTACTTCCGTTTATTTTAGTTACTCTCCAACTGCGATGAATACCTGCCAGGCCTGCGGGTGATTCCTTTTCTACAGCCTTAACTCTGAGATCTCCCTCTGCTAAAAAAAATACACCAAATCCAAAATCTCCATCTGCAGCACCAGTTCCACTAAACGTTGCACCTAATCCAGTGCTTAAATTATCTCATTCAGTTTTTTTCATTGCAAAGCTCCATCGGTCTACTACAGAACTAAAACCAGGTTCCATACTATATTGACGTAAAGCAGTCATAATAGCTATTGGATCCGCATAACTTCTTGCATTAAATGTGGATGGTACCTGATTATACCATAGATATAGATCTTTTGAATAAAGCAATACAGAATCTTTTATCTTTTCCGGATCAGCTGTTATCACAACCGGTGTGGGAGGAGGGGTTGTGCTAACAGGCGCTAATACATCCTGGGCTTTTTTACAAGATATTAATGAACCTATCGCAAATATTATAGCCGGTAATAATCGCCTAATTTTAAATTGCATATTGCTCATTTTAAATATATACGGCAAAGTTAAAGTTGAAGTTGTTTTTATAAATGGTTTTAACAAGAAATAAAGCCTGTGAAAGATGCTCTGAAAGCTTAGGATGTTATGGTATAAAATGTTAATTTATTTCAAAACAATTTATGAAAAAACAAAGTGCAGGCATCTTATTATTCCGGATAAAAGATTTTAGTATCCAGGTTTTCCTGGTGCATCCCGGCGGACCGTTCTGGATGAATAAGGATGACGGGGCGTGGACCATACCCAAAGGTGAATTTACAGATGATGAGAAAGCATTAGATGCAGCAATAAGAGAATTTAAAGAAGAAACAGGAGTCAAAATCTCCGGAAAATTTATTGAACTCTCACCGGTGAAACAAAAGTCAGGTAAAATAGTGTATGCATGGGCTATAGAAGGTGAGTTAGATTCATTAACCCTAAAATGCGAAACATTTATAAATATAGAGTGGCCGCCAAAGTCCGGGAGGGTTCAATCTTTTCCTGAAATTGATA
>JBPCQG010000179.1:0-13560 GCA_050998315.1 Chitinophagaceae bacterium | reverse complement strand
GGTCTCTTGCGGCAATGATGCATGCATGGGCAATTCCCATTGGTGAAGGCATTTCTACGGCTTTGGGATGGGCGGGCATTGCAGGGTTTTCGGTTTCTGTTTTAGGTTTTATGTTTTCACGTGCAGTCTTAGCCTTTGGAGAAGCAGGTAATTTTCCTGCAGCCATAAAAGCAACGGCAGAGTATTTTCCCAAAAAAGAAAGATCATTTGCAACAGGTATTTTCAATTCAGGAACTAATGTAGGAGCTATACTTGCCCCCCTAACTGTTCCGTGGATCAGGATAAATTGGGGATGGGAAGCAGCTTTTATCGTTATGGGACTTATTGGCTTTATATGGTTGATATTTTGGCTTTTGGTTTATGAAAAACCGGAAAAACAAAAAAGGCTTTCCGCTGCTGAGTTAGCATATATCAATAGTGACGAAGAGAATTCACCTGCAATAAATAAAGATACTTTGAAAGAAAAAGTGTCCTGGTTCAAACTCTTGAGTTATAAACAAACCTGGGCTTTTTCGCTTGGCAAGTTTTTAACTGATGGAGTATGGTGGTTCTTTTTATTCTGGCTGCCCGCCTATTTAAAAGTACAATATGGTATAGTTGATAAAGCAATAATGTTACCCTTAGCCTTACTATATACTATGTCAATGGTGGGAAGTATTGGAGGGGGTTATTTCCCTATGTATTTTATTAAGAAAGGATATCAACCTTATGATGGTAGATTGCGTGCTATGTTTTTGATAGCACTGTTTCCTCTTGTTATATTAGCTGCCCAACCTCTTGGCGCTTATAGTTTTTGGTTCCCGGTTATTCTTATCGGCATAGGAGCAGCAGCACACCAGGCATGGTCGGCGAATATTTTTACCACCGTTTCAGATATGTTTCCTAAAAAGTCGATTGGTTCTGTAGTAGGTATTGGCGGTATGGCAGGTGGGTTGGGAGGTGTTGTAATGTCAAAACTTGGAGGAGCTTTATTCGATCATTATAAAGCACTGGGACATATCGAAACGGGTTACACCATTATGTTTACGATATGTGCCGTAGCTTATTTGTTTGCATGGGTAATTATGAAATCACTGGTGCCGAAATACAAACCTATTACTGACCTGTAATTAATAATTGTTGATACCTGATCCCTGGATCACCCGGAGGTGTTTACTTTTATTTGTTTACTATGAAAGCAATGGAATTTTTTTTTAAAGATGGCTCCAATAAAAATTGTCGGTACACAAAAAATATCTGACAGATCTTTACTGCGTTATCCAGGTGGTAAAACACGTGGGGTAGAAATTATATCTTCTTATTTTCCTGTTGGTATAACCGAAATTTGCTCTCCGTTTTTTGGCGGCGGTTCTATTGAATTATTTTTTGCAGCCAAAGGAATAAAGGTTTATGGCTATGATGTTTTTAAACCATTAGTTGAATTTTGGCAATGTGTATTAGTAGATCCCCGTAAGCTGGCAGATAAAGTGCAACTATATTATCCGTTGAGTAAACAAAGATTTTATGAATTACAAAAGATACAAACAACCTTTAGTACTAAGTTTGAAAGAGCTGCGGTATTCTATGTTTTAAACAGATCTTCATTCTCCGGTTCTACACTATCCGGTGGAATGTCACCTGATCATCCCAGATTCACTTTAACATCGGTAGAACGTTTAAGAGATTTTTACAATCCCAATGTTACCGTTAAACAATTACATTTTAAAGATTCTATCTTTTTACATAAAGAAATGTTTCTTTACCTTGATCCTCCCTATTTAATTGGAAGTACATTGTATGGCAAAAAGGGTAATGCCCATAAAGATTTTGATCATACAGAATTATTTGAAATACTAAATAAAAGAAAGCATTGGCTGTTATCGTATAACGATTGCCCCGGAATAAGAGAGCTTTATAAAGGTTATAAAATAATAACTCCGGTATGGAAATATGGAATGGGCAACAATAAATTTTCCAGCGAAATAATTATTTTTTGTAAAGATTAATTCATAATTTATTTTGAAATTTTATTCAGACATAAAGCAGGTTAACCTGGAAAAAGATGCTGTTTTAAAAGCATGGGATTTTGCAAATGAAGTAACCGCAACTACCAACTACTCAGATTCAAATCAATCGCAAATAAAAAAAATTAAGGATGATCATTTTGTAAGCAAGCTTGGTGAAGAAGCCTGCAAAATTGTTTTAAGTGAATTCGGGAATGTAAAAGGACCTGATTATTCCATTTATCCTGCAAATCAAAAATCCTGGGATGATGATCTGTTTATAAATGATATTGGTTTTGCAGTTAAAACGCAACGACGAACGGCTGCTGAAAAATATTCACTATCCTGGACGTTTCAGTCGGACAAAACCAGAAGTGATTCGATATTAGAAAACCCGGAGGCATGGGTAATCTTTGTTGAATACGATGATTTCCATCCCTATAACTGTTGTGTTTATCCACCTTATCAAATTAAATCTTTATCATTTAAAGAACCTAAACTGCAACATTTAAAAGCACATAAAAAAGTTGTGTATGCTGAAACATTATTACTATCTTGATTTATTTTATCTATCTGTAATAAACCGTGAAAAATATTCTACAACAAAATAATGTGATCATAACAGGTAAAGGCGATGGCGTGATGTTGTTTGCTCATGGTTTTGGCTGCGATCAAAATGCATGGAGAAAAATAACCAATGCATTTGCAGCGGATTATAAACTCATTCTTTTTGATTATGTAGGCGCAGGCAAATCAGATATCACAGCTTATGATAAAATAAAATACAGTACGCTTGATGGATATGCTGAAGACATTCTCAAACTATGTAATGAGCTAAATGTAAAAGATGCTGTATTTGTTGGACATTCCGTTAGCTGTATGATTGGGGCCCTGGCTTCTATTAAAGAACCATCTGTTTTTAAAAAGCTAATATTTATCGGGCCATCGCCTTGCTATATTAATTCCGATGGTTATACTGGTGGTTTTGAACAGGAAGATATAGATAACCTTTTAGAGGTAATGGACGATGATTATATCAAATGGTCAACATCAATGGCACCTAAAATTATGGGTGATAAGCAGCAGCCGGAATTGAAAGAGGAATTAACCGATTTCTTCTGTTCAATAGATCCTGAAATTGCAAAAGAATTTGCCAGGGTTACATTCTTATCAGACAACAGGAAAGATCTTGCTAACATCCCTGTTGAAAGCCTCACGCTGCAATGCTCTGAAGATATAATTGCGCCATTGGAAGTGGGACAATATGTTCATGAAAATACGCCGAACAATAAAATGGTAATTCTTAATGCTACCGGGCATTGCCCCCATATGAGTGCGCCTGAAGAAACCATTGCCGCGATAAAAGAATTTTTATAAAAATGAAGCTTATCTTTGAAATAATTATGAAGGATCTGCTTAAAGAAATAAATGAAAGTGCTAAAACTTTAAAAGATGAAGCTTCTGTTTCAGCCTTGTATGATAAATTTGCTCCCGCCTTGTATGGAAGAATTATTAAAGTTGTTAAGCAAAAAGATATTGCTGAAAAAATATTAGAGCGTGTTTTTATTAATGCTTTGGTTGATAAAAATGTTAAGCAATCCAATCACATAACGCTTTTTACTTCCTTACTAAATCATTCCCGTAAAAAAACTTACGGCACCATGAAGGCGTTGAGAATGTTGGAAGCCTTAAGATGTAATTCTGAAAGCGAAATTGCTGCACCTCAATAAACTTGCTTATATCTTCTTACCCTGATCCTAAAACTGAATAGTTACTACAGACTTTTTATCGTTTATATATTTCCATTTTGGACCTTGCACTAATAAACGGATTGCTTCCTCATCACATAAGGCACAAAGTGACTGATCTACTTTTATTTTTTTAAGATTTCCATTCTTATTTATCTCAAATGAAAGCACTACCTGTCCTTTATAACTTTTGCCTTCTTCATTCCTGGGAATTTTCATATTAGCTTGTATATATTCCTCAAATTCCTGCCATCCATTAACCGGTTCTGAAACTGAATTGATAACCGATACTCCGGGAACCTTACTTTTTAATACAGGTGCAGAGTTTATCTCTCTCTTTTGCCTTTGTTTACCCATTGCTGTAACAACAACTTCGCTCAAGTTTTGGTTATCATGTTCTATAACTACTATCTGTTCGCCATTATCCCGCAGCCGTGTTTCTTTAGTCTTATACCCAATTGCCGAAATAGTTGCAGTTAAAGAAGTATCATTAAGCATTAACTTAAATCTGCCGACAGAATCTGAACTGGTAACTATGTTTCGGTTCTTATCTTTTATAGTTGCAAAACGCACTGCATTACCCGTGCTATCTACTATTTTTCCTTTTAAAAAACTCTTTACATCATTTGTTGCAGCATAATCTTTGTCCTTTGAGAATATAGTTTTCTGCATGCTTTCCTGAGCTGGATTTTCTGCCGGCTTTTCAATAGTATTATCATTACTGCTCTTCAAATCAGGTTTTGGAGTTTCATAAATTTTTTTATTCAGTAAAAACTCTTTGCTCTTTTCAGCAGGAGGAGAAGAAACTATATTTTGTTTTTCGCTATTTGCAATTGAATCCATGCCAGGAGTTGGAGTTTGTTCCGTTGCACTTTTAGCCTCATACCCTTTTTCATTTTTCGCAAGCGCATTATTCTCTTTATTTACGTTTAACTGGTATGCCAGGTAACCAATACCCGTTATTAAAATAAAAAGTGCAGCAATTCTCAGCCAAATATTGTCTTTCTGTTTTACAAAAAATATATTTCTCTTTTTCTTCTTTGCTGAAAGTTTTTCTTTCAACTCACTAATATCTTTTCCCGGTGTATCGGTGTAAGAGTATCCCTCCAAAGCCTCTGCAAGAAAAGGATCTTGTAAAGCTGCTTTTTCAAGTGCATGCATTTCGCTTTCATTCATCTGCCCGGAATGATAGCGTTCAAAATCTGCTGCAGTATATTTATAATTCTGTGGCAATATCATCTATTTTATTTGTTCGTCTTTAGCCTCCCGAATGGATTTTTTTTCCATACAAATTTTTAAATTCCTTCTGCCATTCTGTATAAAGCTTCTTACCCTATTAATTTCAATCTCTGTTATTTCTGAAATTTCTTTATAGCATTTTTTCTGTAGATAAAATAGTTCAATTACCTGCCTCTGCTGCTGTATCAGTTGACCCATGCAATATTGCATTTGTTTAAAATTCTCCTCTTTTTCCAGCTCATCATCAAGATGTATATTTTCTGCTAATTGCACAACCGACAGATCAATATTAACAGGTATTGTTTTTTGCTTTCGCAATTTCATAAGGCAATGGTTCTTTGTTAGCTGGTATAGCCAGCCTTTAAAATTATCAATTTCATGCTTCTTCAGCTTACTTATCAGTTCTTCAAAAATATTTATAACACAATCTTTTGCATCTTCCGGCTCTTTCAAGTATTTAAGACATACACCATATACCAGCTCCATATATCGTTGATATAATTCACCAAGTTCATTAAGGCTTCCTGATTTTTTATACTTCTCAATAAGATCATTATCAGAATCCGCAGATGATATATTTTTCAGAAAGGGCAAATGGTGAGCAGTTTTTAAATATTTTTTTATAAGGACGTATGTAATCCTATGAAAGGCTGCATCCTCTTAAAAAATCTTTGTTATGAAAAAAATAATTTTATTAATGATACCTGTAATTATAGCGATCATAGCATTTTCTCCTTTTCACAAACTTACTGTTTCAGGAACTATTACTGATGAAAATAACAATCCCATAGCCGCAGCAAGTGTTACTGTAAAAGGTTCACGAATTAGTACAACTTCTGATCAAAGGGGATATTATTCAATCACAGTAAATGATAAAGACTCAAGGCTTGTAATTACAAGTGTTGGTTACAAATCGCAGGAAGTGATAATAAATAAAAGATCAGTTATAAATATAAAACTGGTGGCTAATGCAACTGCATTTCAGGAAGTGGTGGTAACAGCTTTAGGAAGCAATAAGGACAAAAAAATTAATTATTCACATGACATGCTTTCTAAAGCACCTGGCATTTATTTTAACCAGGAGGAATTCAATACAGAAGATTATGATCACATCCGGGAAAACGGTTTTCATAAAGTAACTGTTGATCCTATCTCTACATTTTCTATTGATGTGGATGCAGCATCGTATAGCAATGTCCGCCGCTTTTTAAATAGCGGGCAATTACCGCCTGCAGGCGCTGTACGAACTGAGGAAATGATAAATTATTTTAAATATAATTATCCGCAGCCTTCTGATAAACATCCTTTTTCTATCAATACAGAAATGAGTGCCTGTCCCTGGAACAATGATCACAAGCTTGTTATGATCGGTTTACAAGGCAAAAATATTCCTGTTGAGAATTTGCCGGCTTCCAATCTTGTTTTTTTAATTGATGTATCGGGATCAATGATGGGAGAAAACAGGCTTGGTCTCGTTAAGTCATCATTGAAAATGCTTACAGATCAACTTCGTGAAAAAGATAATATCTCAATAGTTGTTTATGCCGGTAATGCGGGGCTTGTATTGCCAACTACAAGCGGCAGTAATAAAATGAAAATAAAAACCGCAATAAATGCATTGGAAGCTGGAGGCTCAACAGCAGGTGGTGCAGGAATAAAACTGGCTTACAAAACGGCTAAAGATAATTTTATGAAGAATGGAAATAACAGGGTAATTCTTTGTACCGATGGTGACTTTAATGTAGGCGCCAGCAGTGATGATGAGCTGGTAACCATGATAGAAAAAGAGCGTGAAAGCGGCGTGTACCTTACTATACTTGGCTATGGAATGGGAAATTATAAAGACAATAAAATGCAGCAGCTGGCAGATAAAGGCAATGGTAATCATGCGTATATTGATGGCATTGATGAAGCTAAGAAAGTATTGGTAAATGAATTTGGAGGAACATTGTTCACCATTGCAAAAGATGTAAAACTGCAGGTGGAATTTAATCCTGCTAAAGTTGCCGGCTACCGCCTGATTGGGTATGAGAACAGGATGCTTAATAAAGAAGATTTTAATGATGATAAAAAAGATGCAGGCGAATTAGGCAGCGGGCATACGGTAACAGCCTTATATGAAATTATTCCGGCAGGTATAAAATCAGAATTTTTCAAGGATGTTGATCCGCTGAAGTATCAGAAAAATAAAGAACAGTTTAGTCCCGCTGATTTTTCCAATGAGCTATTAACGGTAAAATTTCGATACAAAGAACCTTTAAAAAATAACAGCGAGTTGATAATACATCCTGTTCAGGATGATGGTGTATCATTTAATGCGACATCAAATAACTTTCGTTTTGCCGCTGCGGTTGCAGGGTTCGGAATGTTATTACGCCAAAGTGAATTCAAAGGCAACAGCACATACAATAATATCCTGCACATGGCAAATGATGCTGTAGGAAATGATACCGAGGGATACCGCAAAGAATTTGTTTCGCTTGTAAAAAAAGCAGCCACCCTCGATAAAAATACAGCAAGACTTGATGATGTTGGTGAAGAAAAATAGATCACATTTCATGCAAAAATGCAAAGGAGTTAACCTGTATCCTTCGTTTGTTTTCCTTTTGCCTCTTTGCGTGAAACTGCTTTTCTTTGTAGTCTATGTCTTTATTTATTACATCATTAAATTCCGGGAGTAATGGTAATTGCTATTATGTTGGTAATGAAACAGAAGCTATTCTGGTAGATGCAGGCATACCATGCATAGAAATAGAAAAACGCATGAAGCGGCTTGGGCTAAGCATGTACAAATTAAGAGCGGTTTTTATATCGCATGAACATACAGATCATATCAGTGGACTGCGGGTGCTTGCCAAAAAATATCAATTGCCTGTTTACGTAACCCATGCCACGCAGAGGTTTGGCAGGATGAAGCTGGAGAAACATTTAGTAACATCTTTTACAGCGCATGAACCAGTCGCTATAGGTAGTCTTTCCATAACGGCCTTTCCCAAATTTCATGATGCGGCAGATCCCTATAGTTTTATCGTAAGCTGCAACCAAATAATAGTGGGGGTATTTACCGATATTGGTACGCCTTGCGAAAATCTAATTCATCATTTTAAGCAATGCCATGCTGCTTTCCTGGAAACCAATTATGATGAGACCATGCTGGAACAAGGCACGTATCCAAATTTTTTGAAAAGTCGTATCCGTGGAGACAAAGGACATCTTAGTAATAAGCAGGCTTTGCAGCTTTTTACAACTCACCGGCCGTTGTTCATGAGCCACCTGTTGTTATCGCATCTTTCAAAAAACAATAATTGTCCTACACTTGTACAGCAATTATTTAACGAACATGCTAACGGTGTAAACATAATCGTAACATCCAGAGACCAAGAGACGCCTGTTTATCGTATCCATAATTCTAATACTACTGACGTACTAAAACATTATCATCTTTCTTTGCCACAACTTTCGTTTGCATTTGCCTGATTTTCACCAAACAGGGTTACTGTTTGACATACAAGCTGATCAATAATTAATAGCAATGCTGCAAAATTATAGATAATAAAGACTCAATCTTTTTAAAATAATCACCCAGATAATAGTAAGTTTATCCAACGATAACAAAGCCTTTTATGAAACTAAAAATTCATGGCATCATTATTTTTCTTTTTATTTCCTTCTCATCTTTTGCTCAATCCTCTGCAGGCTGGCAATATCTTTTCAATGGCAAAGATCTTAAAGGCTGGAAGGCATTAAATGGTCACGCAAAATTTGAAGTGATCAATGGAGAAATAGTGGGTACAACTGTATTAAACGAGCCCAATTCTTTTCTTGCAACTGAAAAAGATTATGGCGATTTTATTTTTGAGTTTGAATTTAAGCTGGATAATAAAATGAATTCCGGTGTACAATTCCGCAGCTTGAGTGATGCAGGTTACATGAATGGAAGAGTGCATGGCTATCAATTTGAGATTGATCCATCGCAGCGTGGATGGACTGCAGGAATTTATGATGAAGCCCGCCGCGACTGGTTGTATCCATTGGATTATAATCCCCCGGCAAAAAATGCTTTTAAAAAGGGTGAATGGAATTTATGCAGAATAGAATGTATCGGTAATTCTATAAGAACATTTATCAATGGCATACCCGCCGCCAACGTTGTGGATGATATGACGCCGAAAGGTTTTATCGCTTTACAGGTTCACCAGATAAGTAAGCCTGAAGAAGTGGGTGAAAAAATTTCCTGGAGAAATATTCGCATCAAAACAAATGATCTGAAACCTTCTCCCCCGGATAATGTTTTTGTTGTCAATTTTCTACCCAATAATTTATCAGAACAGGAAAAAAGAAACGGGGTAAAGCTCTTATGGGACGGCAAAACAACCAATGGCTGGCGCGGCGCTTACAAAGATCATTTTCCTGAAAAGGGATGGGAAATAAAAGATAATATTTTATCTGTGCTTCCATCAAGTGGTGCTGAATCCAGGAATGGTGGTGATATTGTCACAACCGGCGAATATGCTGCTTTCATTTTTCAATTCGAATTTAAAATAACTGATAGTGCAAACAGCGGCGTAAAATATTTTGTGACTGAAAAAGAAAAAAATGAAGGCTCGGCTATCGGTTTAGAATATCAGATATTGGATGATGCTAAACATCCCGATGCAAAGCTGGGTTCAACCGGCAACAGAACGCTTGGCTCATTGTACGATCTTATTCCTGCAATTAAGGAACGGAGAGCTCGAAAAAAAATAGGGGAATGGAACAGGGGAATGGTGATCGTTTATCCTGACGGGAGAATAGAACATTGGCTCAATGGCTGGAAGATGCTGGATTATAAAAGGGGCACACAATATTTTTATGCGCTTGTAGCAAAAAGTAAATATCATAAATGGCCCAGCTTCGGTATGGCAGAAAAGGGTCATATTCTTTTGCAGGATCATGGAAATTCAGTTTCATTCAGAAGTATAAAAATTAAAGAACTTAAATAAACTAAAACTTAGTTATGAAAAATTCACGCAGGTATTTTATTAAACAATCAGCATTGGCCGGCGCAGGGGTATTTGCTGCCAAAGCAGGCTTTAGTGCAAAAAGTTATAACAGGATAATGGGAGCCAATGATCGCGTAAGGGTTGGTGTTGTGGGCTTTTCTGATCGCCATAAAGCCTCACTTGCACCCTGCTTTATGAACCATTATAAAGATCTGAATTTTGAGGTAGTTGCTGTTTCTGACATTTGGAAAAAACGAAGAGAAGAAGGCGCGGCTTTCTGGAAAGAAAAAATGCAGCATGATGTAATCGCCTGCAGAAACAATGATGAAATGCATGATAAAAAATTGGTAGATGCTGTTTTTCTAAGCACTGCTGATTTTCAACATGCGCTGCATACCGTCGAAGTTGTAAAATATGGTTGGGATGCTTATGTGGAAAAACCATTTGCTGAAACAATGGAAGATGCCCGTGCCGCTTTAAAAGCAGTTAAAGACTCAAACAAAATTGTTCAGATTGGTTCGCAAAGAAGAAGCGGCGCAAATTATCATGCAGCAAATGAATATATAAAGTCTGGAAAATTTGGCGCTATTACTATGGTTGAATTAACCTGGAACGTAAATCAGCCCGGGCGATGGCGCAGAACTGCTTTGGTGCCCCAACTAAAGGAAGAAGATACTGACTGGAAAAGATTTTTATTGAACAGACCCTTACGAGGCATTTGATCCCAGAAAATATTTAGAGTTCCGTTTATTCTGGCCATATTCATCCGGCCTGCCGGGGCAATGGATGAGCCACCAGATTGATACGGTACATTGGTTTAGCGGCCTTCAACACCCACGAAGTGTTGTTGCCAACGGGGGAATATATATGTGGAAAGATGGAAGAAAAAACTGGGATACTATTTGTTCTGTTATGGATTATGGACCGGCAGCAGATCTATCAACAGGCTTCCAGGTAACTTTCTCATCACGTATGCACAACGGTGATGAAAACCCTGCGGAAATTTATTATTCTAATGGCGGTGAATTAAATCTCAACACCAATAAAGTTTCTTCCAAAGGCGGACTAAAAAAATCCCCGGCGGAAGCAATGAAAATGGAACCTTTTTTATTACCGGATGTGAGTTTATCTGAAGTAGAGAAAGTTATTGCCTCTGCAAACACAGGTGGCGATAAGCTAACATCCAACCACGTTCGCAACTGGATGGAATGTGTCCGCAGCCGTAAAACCCCCAATGCCCCGGTGGAAGTGGGTTACAGCCATTCCATCGCAACAATTATGACTAATGCTGCAGCGCATACCGGGGCCAAAGTAACCTTTGATGAAAAAACCCAGGAAGTGATGGCAGGAGAAAAAGTTTTTAAATATTAATTTAATGTACTTAGCTTTTGTATTTCTATTAAGCATTGTTGTGTCACTCACTGTACCGCATACCTTTATTCAGCAAGGCTTCGACAAGCTCAGCCTGACAAGTCGAAGCTAAGTAATGAACCGGAGTTTCACCCTGAGCCTGTCGAAGGGTTGTTCATCAAAGCTCCTTTTATTTACTAATAAATAGTTATGATGAAACTTTGGTCAAAAATTTTTTTCACATTTTATTTCTCACTTCTTTTCATACCATCATTCGCACAAAAAAATGAAATAGTAAAGATTGTAAAAGATGGAAAAGAAAAAAAAATTAATGTATTTGTTGGTGATAAATTATTTACCTCTTTTTTATATCCTGACACATTGGAAAAACCGGTGTTATACCCTGTTTATACCGTAAATGGAACTGATGTAACAAGAGGATTCCCGCTAAATACAAAACCCGGTGATCCTACTGATCATCCGCATCATATCGGCATGTGGTTTAATTATGAAAACGTAAATGGGTTAGACTTCTGGAATAATTCTTTTGCCATTCCAAAAGAAAAAAAGAATTTATATGGATGGATAAAAACAGATCGCATCCTTGAAACAAAAAGTGGCGCAAAAGGAATTTTATCTTACCATGCAAACTGGAAAAATCAAAAAAATGAAACATTGCTTGAAGAAACAACCCGGTTTCAATTTAGCCAGGTTGGTCACAAACGGATCATCGACCGTACAACTGTTTTAAAAGCAAACACTGTAGTAAATTTTACAGATGCAAAAGATGGCTTGCTGGGTTTAAGGCTTGCACATGAGTTACAAATTCCTACAACAAAAGATCAAAAATTTACAGATGATAAAGGCAACGTTGCCATAATAAAAGGTGCTACCGATAGCATTGCCAACGGCAATTATATTACAAGCCAGGGCAAACGGGGAGATAGCGCATGGAGTACAAGAGCTGCATGGTGCAAAGTTTACGGAAAGATGGATGACAGTGTAAGCGTTGTAATTATTGATCACCCAAAAAATCCTAATTATCCGACCTTTTGGCATGCACGCGGCTATGGCCTATTTGCCGCAAACCCTTTGGGAGAAAAAATATTTACCAATGGCAAGAGCGGGAAAAATTTAAAGCTCAAAAAAGGAGAGTCAGTAACCTTCCGCTACCGTATAGTTGTAGATAATGGCGAGAGATCTATCTCAACAGAGAACATTAATAAATTCGCAGCGGAATTTGCAAAAAGCGCCCTTTAAATCTTTCCTTAACGGGGGAGATTTAGAAGGGGCTTTTCTCCCGTTTTTGTAGAAGTCCACTTTATAGCAAAATAAGTTGCGGAAATATTGCCTACATTTTTGGAGTTGTGTAACCGGTTAGGAGCCTGGAAAATAATAGAACCCGGGCCCACACGTTTTAACTCGGCGTTCACCAGAAATTCAACAGTCCCTTCTTTTACAATGATCATTTCTTCTTCGGGATGCTGATGGGGCGGATGTGCAATTTCGCCGGGATTTAAAGTAGTTACATGGCATTCAAAATTTTTTAAAGTTGATGTAGCCGAGTTAAAAAATTGCCTCCGCTCTCCCGTTTTGGTTGTCATAACCTTCATCGTATTCCAGTCAAATACAGCTGAAGACATTAACTGCTTCGAATCATTTTTTTGCGCAAAACTTAAAAGCGGCGTAAAGAGTACAACAATAATTAACCTGGTTGATTTACAATATTTCTTTGTCATCTTGCTGACATATAATTATGAAATAATAAGTTACAAAGGTTATTTAAACTTCCATAAAATATGATAACTGAATAGTGATTTAAAAGGCTGCAAAACCCTTGCTCCTTTATTTAACTGTTTTTGATGGCATCAAGGCTTTTTAAATACACCTGTCCATCTTCCAAATCGATATAATAAAGCTAAATACTGCAGGTTGAGGTTGATAAGAAACAATAATAATGGTATATAAAATACCGGGATAGTTATGGTTTACGTAACTTCATTGCTATGATAAAAATTCATGTATTTGCAATGATGATGGCTGCATCGTATATCACTTATCAGCCCACATCAATATCCGTATTAAAATATGATAAGGCCTTTGCACCAAAAGCATCAATTAAAACAGGTGCGGATCAAACAGAAAAATACCTTTCTTACCTCAAAGGAAAAAAAGTTGGTATCGTCTCCAACCAAACATCCATTATTGGCAATAGAAAAACGCACCTGGTTGACAGCCTTCATAAACTCGGAATAAATA